>JAFAYM010000176.1 GCA_019240395.1 Acidisphaera sp.
CCGAACAAGACGCTGGCCGCCCAGCTCTACGGCGAGATGAAGGCGTTCTTCCCGGACAACGCCGTCGAATACTTCGTCAGCTACTACGACTACTACCAGCCCGAGGCCTACGTCCCGCGTACCGACACCTATATCGAGAAGGACGCGCAGATCAACGAGACGATCGACCGGATGCGCCACGCCGCTACCCAGTCGCTGCTCGAACGCAACGACGTGATCATCGTCGCTTCGGTTTCCTGCATCTACGGCATCGGCGCGGTCGAGACCTACGCCAAGATGGTGGTGCGTTTGGAGCCGGGCGGCCGCATCGAGCGCGACCGGCTCGCCAAGGCGCTGGTCGAGCTGCAGTACCGCCGCAACGACCAGGCTTTCCAGCGCGGCACTTTCCGGCTGCGCGGCGAGACCATCGACATCTTTCCCAGCCATCAGGAGGACCGCGCCTGGCGGGTGTCGCTGTTCGGCGACGAGATCGAAGGCATCCACGAATTCGACCCGCTCACCGGCGAGAAGACCGCCGAGCTCGGCCACATCACCGTCTACGCCAACAGCCACTATGTCACGCCCCGCCCGACGCTCACCCAGGCTGTCCGCGACATCAAGATCGAGTTGAAGGAGCGGCTGGCGCAGTTCAACGCCGAGGGCCGATTGCTGGAGGCCGAGCGCCTGGCCCAGCGCACCACCTTCGACATCGAGATGATGGAAACGACAGGGTCCTGCAAAGGCATCGAGAACTATTCGCGCTACCTCTCCGGCCGCAATCCCGGCGAGCCGCCGCCCACGCTCTTCGAATACCTGCCGGAGAATGCGCTGCTCATCGTCGATGAGAGCCATGTGACGGTGCCGCAGGTCGGCGGCATGGAACGCGGCGACTTTGCGCGCAAGTCGATCCTGGCCGAATTCGGCTTCCGTCTTCCCTCCTGCATCGACAACCGCCCGCTGAAATTCGCGGAGTGGGAGCGCTTCCGGCCGCTGACCATCTTCGTCAGCGCCACACCCGGCCCGTGGGAGATGGAGCGCACCGCCGGCGTCTTTGCCGAGCAGGTGATCCGCCCGACCGGCCTGATCGATCCGGTGACGGAAGTGCGCCCGGTCGAGCGCCAGGTCGACGACCTGCTGGCGGAGTGCCGCAGCGTTGTCGGCCAGGGCGGGCGCGTGCTGGTCACCACGCTGACCAAGCGCATGGCCGAGGACCTCACGGAATACCTGACCGAGCACGGCGTGAAGGTGCGCTACCTGCATTCCGACATCGACACGCTCGAGCGGATCGAGATCATCCGCGACCTGCGCCTCGGCGTGTTCGACGTGCTGGTCGGCATCAATCTGCTGCGCGAGGGGCTGGACATTCCGGAATGCGCGCTCGTCGCCATCCTGGACGCCGACAAGGAGGGCTTTCTCCGCTCGCAGACCAGCCTGGTGCAGACCATCGGGCGCGCCGCGCGCAACGTCGAGGGACGGGTGATCCTCTACGCCGACACGATGACGGCGAGCCTGCGCTTCGCCATCGAGGAGACCGAACGCCGGCGCAACAAGCAGCGCGCCTGGAACGAGGCGCATGGCATCACGCCGCAGAGCATCAAGAAGCAGATCGGCAAGGTGCTCGAGAGCGTCTTCGAGCAGGACTACGTGACGGTGGCGCCGGTCGCCGACACCAACGTGGCGGAGTTCGTCGGCCGCGACCTGCGCGGCTCGATCGCCGAGCTCGAGAAGCGGATGCGCACCGCCGCCGCCGACCTGGAGTTCGAGACGGCGGCCCGGCTGCGCGACGAGATCCGCCGGCTGGAGGCGCTCGATCTCGGGCTGACGCCGCCGCCTGCGGCTTCCGCGACGTTGCGGCCGAAACGCGATCGCACGCCTCAGCCGCTGGGTCCGGGCGGCGGGGGTTACGATCCGGAGAAGCGGCGCGGCGCAGCTCGGCGGGGGCGGGGCCGGTAGCAAGGAAAGGCGGGGGCTCTCCCTCCGCGGGCATTCCATCGCCTGCGCCGGTGGAACCTTGGCCCGCTCCGCCCCTCGACCCCGGCAAGGGCAATGCCCTTGCAACCCGTCACCCAAAAGCCTCGCGGGAATAACCTTGGTGTGATACGCAACCAGGAGTAGTAGAGAACCGCGAGGACTCCGCATGCCCACCGCGATTCCGACCAAGGCCCAGTTTCAGAAAGCCACCGACCTGACGTTCGTGACCGGCGCCAAGCGGGCCGGGGACACCATCCTCAACCGGATCGACGCATTGCTCGACAACTACCACGCCATGCGCAAACCCCAGGGCCAGATGATCCTTCTGGGCCGGCTGTTCCTGGCGACCGATCTGTGGCTGAAGACCTGCGACCGCGGCTCACCGGAGATCAACCCGCGTCGCAAGGATGCGGTTTACAGCTTCTATAAAACCGTGGTTGCCCGGCTGACCGAGGACACCGGGGTTCCCGTGAACCTGCTGCCGAACTGGCTGACCGAGACCTTCGGCAAGAGCATGGGCGCACACGGCGCCGACGTCGACCTGACCAGCAGAAGCGCCGACTACCTGAGCCCGGAAAAAGCGGCAAAATACCGCCTCAAATTCTCCGGCGGCCTCGCCTACCAGCAGAAATGGTGGGAGAACGATGACGCCTACATCGAGGCCAACACCATCCAGCGCGATCCCCGCCAAGCCGGCGTCATCGCCGCAGGCTTCGCCGGCTACATCGTCACGATGGGAGGCGAGTTCTACACCGGGCCGCATTGGGCCGGCGGCAACAACAACGCCAACGGCCGCTTCCACTCCTCCTACCTGGCCGGGGAATCGGTGCTCTGCGGCGGCGAGATGAAGATCGTCAATGGCCGCGTGCTGGAGATCAACAACGAAAGCGGTCATTACCAGCCGGGCAGCCCGAACCTGTTCATGGCGGTCGAAACGCTGGCGATCGTCGGCGTCGACATGGCGGCGCTGATCGTCGCGCCGCATGGCCTGCCGAAGCAGTCGGGGAAGGCCTATCTCGGCCGGTTCGACAAGTTCGCCGGCGACGGCATCTTCACCTTCGCCAATGCGCTCACCAAGGCGCGGCCTGGCGACACGCCGCTTTCCCGCCATAAGGTCGCCACCACCTTGGGCGCCAACCGGACCGCGCGGACGGACGGGCCGTCCTATGCCATCCTCAAGGCGCATTGGAAGCCGCGAGACCAGGGCGGTCATGGCTTTGGCAGACGGGAAAGATGCGAGGAGTGCAGGGCGCTCCACCATCTCTGGGAGAACATGCAGGCGGCGATCAAGGCATCTCCCGGCGGCATCGACCAGGTAAGACCGGCGGACATGCAGCCGGCCGTGCTCGATCCGGCACGCGGCATGCAGAACCGCTTCGTCGTCGCGCCCCGCCCCTGACCGGGCGATCGCGGTCGCCTGCGTCGCCGAACCGCCTGCCGCGCCGCCGCGTTCGGCATTCAGTTTCGGGTCCGCAGGGAGGTCCGCCATGTCCGACTACACCGAGACCATCGATGTCCAGGCCCCGGCAAAGACCGTTTTCGGCTTTGTCTCCGACGTGAAGAACCTGCCGCTCTATCTGCCCACGGTGCATCAGGCGAGCCGGGCGGATGCCGGGCACGTCGCGGTGGAGGGCGAGGCGAACGGCCACCCCTACCACTCCGAAGGCTGGTTCAAGTCCGACGAGGGCGGGATGCGCCTCAGCTGGGGCTCGGAAGGGGCGAACGACTATTCCGGCGAGCTTCGCGTCACCGCCTCGGGCGACGCCGCGCGGGTTGCCTGCACGCTGCACTTCAATCCCAAGCCGGACACCGCGGCGCAGATGGAGCACCACCAGGGCGGCCGTGACGCAGCCATCCGGGAGGGATTGCGGGCCTCGCTGACCAGCATCAAGCAGCTCTGCGAGGGCACCGGGGGCAAGCAGCCCAGCTCGGCCGACCGGGTCGACCCGCCGCTTTGAGCGCGGTCCTGGGGGGAAGCATCCCCGCCGGCATCCCGCGCACGGCGCTGGTGACCGGCGGGGCCCGGCGGATCGGCCGGGCCATCGTGCTCGCCCTCGCGGAATCCGGCTTCGCCGTCGCCGTGCATGGCCGCCGCCCCTCGGCGGAGCTGGAAGCGACGGTCGGCGCCGCGCGCGAATGCGGCGTCGCCGCCGCGGTGGTGCATGCCGATCTCGCCCGCGAGGCCGAGACCGCCGGCGTGGTCGCCGCCGCCACAGCGGCGATCGGTCCGCTCGGCGTGCTCGTCAACAACGCCAGCACCTTCGAGCGCGACGAATGGCACGACACGACGCGCGAGAGCTGGGACGCGCATTTCGAGCCGAATCTGCGCGCGCCCTTCGTCCTGATGCAGCACTTCGCCGCCGGCCTGCCGCCCGAGGCCGAGGGCGTGGTGATCAATCTGCTGGACCAGCGGGTCTGGTCGCTGACCCCGCATTTCGTCTCCTACAGCGTCTCCAAGGCAGGGCTCTGGGCGCTCACGCGCAGCATGGCGCTGGCGCTTGCCCCGCGAATCCGGGTGAATGGGATCGGCCCGGGCCCCGCTCTGCCCAGCCCCCGACAGACCGAGGAGCAGTTCGCCCGGCAGAATGCCGGCGTGCCGCTGCACCACGGCACCAACCCCGAAGAGATCGGCCGCGCCGTGCTCGCCATCCTCTCCCTGCCCGCGCTGACCGGCCAGATGCTGGCGCTCGACGGTGGCCAGCACCTGCAATGGGGCGCGTCGCGCGGCCAGCCGCCCGCCAGCGAGTGATCGGTCAGGACCATGGACGCTCCACGCATCGCCGACGCAGCCAGGGGATTGCGGCACGTCTTCATCCGCGACCTCGTGCTGTCCGCCAGCATCGGCGTGCACGCGCGCGAGAAGACCGGGCGCCAGCGCATTCGCATCAACATCGATCTCGGCGTCGATGATGACGGCGCGAAAGCCCTGTCGCGGAGCGCCGTCGGGCGCGACGAGCTGGCCCGGGTGGTTGATTACGAAAGGGTTGCCAAAACCGTAGGGGTGATCGTAGAAAGCGGTCATGTCGTATTGGTTGAGACCTTGGCAGAACGGATAGCCGAGGCGTGCCTGCAGGATCCCAGGGTCCTTTTGGCCCGCATCCGTATCGAGAAACTGGATATCCTGCCTGACGCACAGTCCGTTGGCGTGGAGGTTGAACGCCGCCGCCGGTGATTCATCCACGCCCGGTGGCGGGCCTTAACAGTTACAAGATGATGGCACCTGATCTTAAGAGCCTCACGTATTTGGGAGGAAAATCGCAAGTCATTTCAGTCACATAGCGAGATGCTTCTGTTTTAGGCAAAGTGACAAGTCGTAAGGAAAATCCTCGACCTGAGCGGTCTCGGGCCAGCCTCGCCCACAAACATATCCACAGACTCTGGGGGAAATGACGGCGGCGGCGCGCGGCTATTGAGCGCCGGCCCGGCTGCCCCTAATCGGTAGCGCGATGACCGACCGCGAGCACGACGAGCCGGGTGAACCGGGCCCGCTTGGGCCTGGCGTCATCGAGGCGGCCCTCTCGACGATGCCATCCGCCCCGGGCGTCTATCGCATGCTCAACGCGCGGGGCGACGCGCTCTATGTCGGCAAGGCGCGCAGCCTGAAGAAGCGGGTCGCGGCCTACACCCAGCCGGGTCGGCTGCCCGACCGGCTGCGGCGCATGGTGGCCGAGACATCGGCCCTTGAGATCGTCACCACCCACACCGAAGCCGAGGCCTTGCTGCTCGAGGCCAACCTGATCAAGCGGCTCAAGCCGCGCTTCAACATCGTCCTGCGCGACGACAAATCCTATCCCTGGCTGATGCTGACCGAGGACCACCCGTTTCCGCAGATCGTCAAGCATCGCGGCGCGCAGACCCGTCGCGGTACCTATTGGGGGCCGTTCGCCTCGGCGTGGGCGGTCAACCAGACCGTCACCGCCATGCAGCGCGTGTTCCTGCTGCGCTCCTGCACCGACAGCGTCTTCGCCAACCGGTCCCGACCCTGCCTGCTGCACCAGATCCGCCGCTGCTCGGCGCCGTGCGTCGGCCGCATCGGCGGCGGGGACTACGCGATCCTGGTCGGCCAGGCGAAGGCCTTCCTGGCCGGCAAGGGGGCGGCGATCCAGCGCGAGCTGGCCGAAGAGATGGAGCACGCCGCCGAGGCGCTGGAGTTCGAACGCGCGGCGGCGATCCGCGACCGCATCCGCGGGCTCACCCATGTCCAGGGCAGCGGCGTGGTGAACCCGGCGAGCCTGCGGGATGCCGACGTGATCGCGGCCTGGCAGATCGGCGGCCAGAGCTGCGTGCAAGTGTTCTTCGTCAGGGGCGGGCGCAACAACGGCAACCGCGCCTTCTTCCCCCAGCACGCCCGTGCCGAGGAGGCGCCGGCGGTGCTGGCCGCCTTCATCGCCCAGTTCTATGACGACAAGCCGCCGCCGCCGCTGCTGCTGTCCAACCACCGGCTTCCCGAGCAGGAGCTCATCGAGGAAGCCCTCGGTTTGAAGGCCGGCCGGAAGGTGGAAATCCTGATCCCCGCGCGCGGCGAGAAGCGCGCGGTCGTGCAGCACGCCGAGACCAACGCGCGCGAGGCGCTGGAGCGGCGGCTCGCCGAGTCGGCGGGCCAGGCGAAGCTGCTGGAGGGTGTCGGGAGGCTTTTCGGCCTGCCGGCGCCGCCCGAGCGCATCGAGGTCTACGACAACAGCCACATCATGGGCGCCCAGCCCTACGGGGTGATGGTGGTGGCGGGGCGCGACGGCTTCGCCAAACACGCCTACCGGAAATACGGCATCCGCGGCGCCATCACGCCGGGCGACGATTTCGCCATGATGCGCGAGGTGCTGGAGCGCCGCTTCGGCCGGGCGCTGAAGGAGCGAGCGGCCAATCCCGAGGCCAGCCCGGCCGAGGCGACGCCGCACTGGCCCGACCTGGTGCTGATCGACGGCGGCGCCGGACAGCTTTCGGCGGCGCGCTCGGTGCTCGCCGATCTCGGCGTGCAGGATGTGCCGCTGGTGGCGATTGCCAAGGGTTCCGACCGGGATGCCGGGCGCGAATGGTTCCACGCCGAGGGCGGAGCGCCGTTCCAGCTGCCGCCGCGCGATCCCGTGCTCTACTATCTGCAGCGGCTGCGTGACGAGGCGCACCGCTTCGCCATCAGCGCCCACCGGACCGGCCGCGCCAAGGCGCTCACCACCAGCGAGCTGGACGAAGTGCCGGGGATCGGCAGCAAGCGCAAACGGGCGCTGCTGAACCATTTCGGCTCCTCGCGCGGCGTCAAGCAGGCGGGGCTGACGGACCTGGAGGCCGTTCCCGGCATCAACCGCGAGACGGCGCGTCGTGTCTATGCCCACTTCCATTCGCAATGACCCATCCCGAGGAGAAACCGATGCGCCTGTTCGATCTGACATCCCGGGTGGCCATCGTCACCGGCGGCAACGGCGGTATCGGGCTGGGGATGGCGCGGGGTCTTCTGGAAGCCGGCGCGCGGGTCGTCATCGCCGGGCGTGACCGCGCCAAGGCGGAGGCAGCGCTGGCCGACCTCGCCGGCGAGCACGCCTTCCTCGAAGCCGACGTGACCAGCGAGGCGGCGTGCCGGCAGTTGGTCGCCGGGGCCGTCGCGCGGTTCGGCCGGCTCGACATCCTGGTCAACAACGCCGGCAGCTCGATCCGCAAGGCGCCGGAGGCCTACACCGAGGCGGAGTGGCACGCCGTGTTGGACGCCAACCTGACCAGCACCTTCCTGTGCTGCAAGGCGGCCTATCCCGTGATGAAGCAGGGCGGCGGCGGCAAGATCATCAACATCGGTTCGATGATGTCGATCTTCGGCGCGCCCTATGCCGCGGCCTATGCCGCGAGCAAGGGCGGCGTGGTGCAGCTGACGAAATCCCTGGCGACGGCCTGGGCCGGCGACGGCATACAAGTGAACGCGGTGCTTCCCGGCTGGATCGACACCGACCTGACCCGGCGCGCCCGCGAGCAAGTCGAGGGGCTGCACCAGCACGTGCTGAGCCGCACGCCGGCCGGCCGCTGGGGCATGCCGGAAGACATGGCGGGGATCGCCGTCTTTCTCGCCAGCTCCGGCGCGGATTTCGTGACGGGTGCCGCAATTCCGGTCGACGGAGGGTTTTCCTCCCGCGCCTGAATTTATTTGGCTCTACGGACGGAAAATGTGTCATCGGCCGGAATTGCCGTATAACCATTCCAGACACAGGAGAGAGGAATGACGGAGACACCGGACGGCGAGGAGCTGGCGACCTTGGGAGGCGGCTGCTTCTGGTGCCTGGAAGCGGTGTTCCTGGAATTGCGCGGCGTGACGCGCGTGACCTCCGGCTATGCCGGCGGAAGCGTCGCGAACCCGAGCTACAGGCAGGTCTGCCGCGGCGATACCGGCCACGCCGAAGTCGTGCAGGTCGCGTTCGATCCGCGCCGGATCAGCTATGCCGACCTGCTGCGCGTCTTCTTCACCATGCACGACCCGACCACGCCCAACCGCCAGGGCAACGATGTCGGGCCGCAATACCGCTCGATCATCCTGACGCACTCGCCGGATCAGGCGGCGGTCGCGCGTGACGTGATGCAGGAGATCGAAGCCGCCGGGATCTGGCCGGGCAGACTGGTCACCGAGATCGTGCCGCTCGACACCTTCTATCCGGCGGAGCCGGAGCACCACGATTATTTCGCCCGCAATCCGGCCAGCGGCTATTGCCAGGTCGTCGTCGCGCCGAAGGTCGGCAAGTTCCGGAAGCTGTTTGCCGACCGCCTGAGGCAGCGCGCTGCTGAGTAGTCTCACCCCTGAGCTCGTCGGGCCGGCGAGTGCCGGGCGGGTGGCCCGGCCGGATCGCGGCCGGACAGGAGCCTCCTTGCTCGGCACCATCGCCGACACCGATCCCGACCTGACGATCTTCCAGATGCCCTGGTGGCTGGACGCGGTCAGCTTCGGGCAATGGGCCGCGGTGACCGCCGGGGACGGGGTGAACTCGTTTCTCTGGCTGCCCTATGCCGAGAGCCGCAAGCTCGGGCTCACGGTGATCGGCATGCCGCCGCTCACCCATACGCTCGGCCCGGTCATCCGGCTGCCCGAAGGCCGCGCCGTCCTGCGCGGCACCTGTCGGCGCAAGCTGATCGATGCCGCGCTGGCGGCGCTGCCGCCGCATCACGGGTTCTTCCAGGTGCTGGACCCACGTGTGGAGGACGCGCTCGACTACGCCATCAACGGCATGGAAGTGGGCGTGCGCTACACTTTCCGGATCGACACCGCCTGCGGGCCGGATGCGCTGTGGCAATCGCTCAAGCACAACACGCGCAACGTCATCCGCAAGGCGGAGCGCTTCGTGCGCGCCGGCGAGATGGGCTCGGTGATGGATTTCTACGCCTTCTACGAAGCCAATCTGCGCGAGCGCGGCTTCGCCAATCATCACGACAGGCGGCTCTATGAGGCGCTTTCGGCGGCGCTCGCCAGGCGCTCCCAGCACAAGGTGATCGCGGCCTTCGACCGGCATTCGGGACAGCCGGTGGCGGCGGCGCTGCTGGTCTGGGACAGCATGACCCTTTATTACCTGCGCGCCACCCGCAACCCGGTCGAGGCCGGGCGCGGCGTCGGCAGCCACCTGCTCTGGCAGGCGATCAGCCTAGCCGCCGAGAAGCACCTGATCTTCGACACCGACAGCTTTTATGGCCGCGGCAGCGCCCTGTTTCTCGAGGCGTTCGGGGCGAAGCCGACGCCGCGCCTGACCATCGATCGGCGCCGCCGCAGCCTCAAGCTGATCGAAGCCTGCGAGCGTCAGCTGGCCAACGCCCGCACGCGGCTGCTGCGGCCTGTCCCCGGCGGAAAGTCAGGCGAGGGCTCTCCCGCCACGCTCGTGTCCGAGTCTCGCTCGGGCCCGTCGCCCTGAGCCCATCCGCGGGGCTGCTGCAAACCCTGACGGCTACTTCGTCGAGCCCTTCGCGGCCGGCTTCGCCGAGGATTTCTGGATGAAGGACGCCGAGCCCGCGGCCGGCTTCTTCGCCGCCTTCGGCTTCTTCACCTCACGATTGCTGCGCTTCTGTCCTTTGGCCATGGAACGCTCCGATGTTCGTTAATCAGGACAGCATAATGGAGTGCAGATTCTCTCCGTCACGCAAGCAAAATCAGATCGCTCGTCAAGCCGCGAGTTCGCGTGCCGCCGAGGCGAAGGCCTCCACGGTGTGGCTTATATCCGCCTCGTCATGGGCCAGCGAGATGTAGAGCTTGCTCTCGCTCTTGAAGATGCCGCGCTCGCGCAGCAGCGCGTTGAACCGCTTGGCGAGCGCCGCGTCGCCGCCGACCGTGTCCCGATAGTTGCTGATCCGGCCAGGGGCGAACACCACGTCGAACATCGGCGGCTCGCCGGGAACCGCGACCTCGAACCCGGCATCGCGCAGACTGCCGGCGAGCCCGTCGCGGATCGCCTGGCCGGTGGCGAAAATCCGCTCATAGGCACCCGGCCGCTTGAGGATCTGCAGGGTCGCCAGGCCGGCGACCGCGGCGACCGGGTTGCCGCTCAGCGTGCCGATCTGCGGCATGAACCGCTCGTCCCCGACGGCGGCGCGATCCAGATGCGCCATGATGTCCTCGCGCCCGGCGATCGCCGCCAGCGGGAAGCCGCCGCCGATCACCTTGCCGAGCGAGCAGAGATCCGGAACGACGCCGTAATAGGCCTGCGCGCCGCCATAGGCGAGGCGGAAGCCGGTGACCACCTCATCGAAGATCAGCGGGATGTCGTATTCCCGGGTGATCTCCCGCAGACCCTGCAGGAAGCCCGGCTGCGGCGGGATCAGCCGCTGCATCGGCTCGACGATCACGCCGGCCAGCTCGTCGTGATACTCGCGGATGAGGTTTTCCGCCATTTCGAGGTCGTTGAAGGCGCAGACCAGCATCTCGCTGCGCACGCCGGCCGGAATGCCGGCCGAATCCGGGGCGGCCTGCGGGAAGTTGCCCACCTGCTTCGGCCACAGGCTCATCAGGCCGTAGTCGCTCATGCCGTGATAGCCGCCCTCGAACTTCAGGATCTTGTCGCGGCGGCGGAAGGCGCGGGCCAGGCGCATGGCGTAGAGATCGGCCTCGGTGCCGCTGCTGACGAAGCGGACCTTCTGCGCGCAGGCCACGGCATCGACGATCTCGGCGGCCAGCAGGATCGCCGGCTCGTTGTTGGCGAAGAACGTGGTGCCGCGCGGCAGCTGTTCCTGCACCGCCGCGACGACCTCGGGATGGGCATGGCCCACCAGCATCGGCCCCGATCCCAGGAGGAAGTCGATATATTCGTTGCCGCTGGCATCCCAGACCCGCCCGCCGCGGCCTTCGCGGATGACGGTCGCTACGTCGACATTGCCGAGGCTGCCGGCGGGAAGCACGCGCCGCGCGGTTTCCGCCAGCGCCAGTTCGGCATCGCTGCGCCGGATGATGGACATGAGGCTGATCCCTTTCCCGTAAGCTCGATACGAGCTTGCCACCGCCCAGCTTGCCATAGCGGCGTGGTGGAGGGGGTTTCCCCCGAACCGGCGTTCCCGGGCGATCCCAGCTGGTTCATAACGGCTTGGGTATGCCCACTTGTCAACCCAGTGCCGTTCTCCGGTGGCTCCGGCTGTGTCCGGTTATGGCGCCTCACCACCTCGATTTCCTCACGAACTCGATTTCGTAGGGCTCGGGCTGCAGCGTGACCGAGCCGCGATAGTCGTTATGCCCGGGACGGCCGGAACCGATCCGGCGCAACCGGTAGCGCCCGAGCAGCTGCTTGAGAAAGACGGTGATGTGCAGCTCGGCGAAGACCCTGCCCGTGCACGCCATCTGGCCGAGTGAGAACCCGGCCCAGCGTCCGCCGAGAGCCGCTTCGGGAGGGGCGAAGCGAGCAGGGTCGAACCGCTCGGGATCGGCGTAGCTGGCGGGGTTGCGGTGCAGCGTGTCCAGCTGCACGAAGCTGTACGTGCCCTTGGGCACGAAGTAGCCGCCGTAGCGCCGGGATTGCGCCAGCAGCCGGGTGATGGCCGCAGCCTGCGGATGGAGGCGCAGGCATTCCCGGATCGCCATCGCCGTCACGGCCGGGGCGCGCGGCACGGCGAGCGGATCGGCGCCGGCCAGCTCGTCACCGAGCTGGTCCTGCAGCTCGGGATGCCCCGCCAGCTCATCGAGCAGGAACAGAATGGTGCCTCCGGTCGAGCCGGTGGAGGGCAGCATCACCGTGAACAGATGCTGGTAGAAAGCGAGCGACCCGAGCAGCCTCGCCCGTTCTTCCCCGCAGCTCGCCAGGCGCCGGCGATCCCAGCCGAGCGCGTCGAGCGATTCCGCGACGAACCGGAGTTGATCCTCGCCGACATCGCCGCCGCCCAGGATGGCATCCAGGCTGCGCGCGAGCAGCCCGGCGTAGCTCTTCTCGAGCGTCTTCACCCGCCGGCGCGCGTGCAGGAAGAACCAGCTGTCGAACAGCAGCGCGCTGAGCAGGCTGCCCACGTCGAAATACCGCGCCAGCGTGTCCCGCGTCTCCGACGGGGTCGGTTCCACGCCCATCCAGCAGCGCAGCGAGACATGCTGCACGGTGGCCAGGATCTCCGTGTTGAGATCGAAACGCCGCACCGCATCCTGCCCGCGCGGGATCGATACCATGCGTTCGATCGCCGGGGTCCAGATCTCCGTCATCCCAGCGGCATGGCGGCGGAGCATGTCGGGTGCGAGGTGGCGCGCGATCAGACGCTGGCGCTCGGCATGCACGGGATCGTCGCCGGACGTGCAGAACACCGCCTGCTCGCCGAACACCAGCGGTGGTCCGGTCATCGGCGCGTAGCCGCGCTGCCGGTCCTGCGTCAGCGTGAGCAGCGCCACCTCGGGATCGGCGACCAGCAGGAAGCGTCGGCCGAGCACCGGCGGCCCGAAACGCAGCAGGACCAACGGTCCGTAAGCCTGCACGCAGCGCCGGTGGAAAGCGACGAAGCCTTCCGTCCGGATGTCGTGCAGGTGGCCGAGCCAGCGGTGGCGGATCGGCGGCGATGGCGGCAGCCGCTCGCCGCGCACGGAAAGCGCGTCCTGCGCCCAGTTGGCGAGCGCCCCGGCGAGCAGCCGGCCGGCTCCGGTCACCGCAGCAACGGCCATCTATCCCGTCGATTGCTGGAGCGCTGCCGGCCGCAGCGCCAGGCGGCCCAGCGCTGCGAGCACCGGCAGTGCCAGGCCGGGCTTGAGGAAGTCGAGCTTGGGCCGCGCGCCGGTCATCACCTCGGCCCATTTCGCCAGCAGCGGCGCGCCATCCCGGCGCAGCGCGAGGGCACCCGCGTCGAGCAGCCCCGGACGCGCGCTGCACAGCCTGGCGATGCGGGCGCTCCAGGCGAAATCGTTGCCGAAGGCGCGGCGCCAGCGCCGGTGGTAGCGGCTCAGTCGGGCGGCCCTGAAATCATCCTCGGCAAGGCATTCGACGAGCGTGGCCGCGGCGATCTCGGCGGCGTCCATGCCGTACTGGATGCCCTCTCCGGTCAGTGGATCGATCTGTCCCGCGGCGTCGCCCAGGATCAGCAGCCGCTCGCCGTAGCTGCGGGGAATACCGCCGAGGCGCAGCGGCGCGCCGCGCATGGCGCCGATCGCCGCCCGCGCGCCGATCGCACGGCTGACGAACGGGTCCTCCCGCATCACCCGATCATGGGTGCGCCGCAGATCGTGCACGGTCAGCTGGCCGCCGGGAATCAGATAGAGGCAGAAATTGAGTTGGCCGCCCGCCTCCCGGAACAGCGCGCAGTAGCCGGGCAGCAGATCGCGCGGATAGAAGGCGACGCCGTCGTGCGGAAAATCACTGCTGCTTGCGTCGATATAGGCGCGGCTGCACACCGCCTCCGGCGCGCCTCCGACGATGCCGAGGCGCCGCGCCAGCCGGGACAGCGCGCCGTCGGCGGCGACCAGCACGCGCGCCCGGCAGCTTGCGCCGCGCCGCGCGTCGATCGTCCACAGCCCGGCTTCGCCATCGAGCGTCGCGTCCACCGCCTCGAAGCGCTCGATCAGCGCTGCGCCGGCTTCGGCCGCGGCGCGGGCGATGCGCTGATCGAGGTGGACGCGCCTGACGGCGATGACCGGCGAGGAGGCGATGTGTTCCACCGAGTTGCCGATCGCCACCACGCCGCCCGGGCTGACCATCCCGCCGATCGCGGCGGCATGCGCCTCGCCGTTGTCGAAAATCTGCTGCAGCACGCCCATGCGTGACAGATGCAGCTGGGCGCGGCTGCACACCGCATCCCCGCAGATCTTGTCGCGCGGGAAGGCGTGCTTCTCCAGCAGCGCCACCCGCACGCCGGCGCGCGCCAGATACCAGGCGCAGGTCGCACCGGCCGGACCGGCGCCGACGATCGCGACATCGTAAATGCACGCGGTCACTGGATGCGGATCGTGTCGGTCGTCAGGCGCATGATGGGCAGAGCCAGCTTTGCCATCGCGCCGACCTGCCGCGCAAGGCCGGACAGACCGCCCGGCGGTCGGCACAGCCCATGCAAGGCCACCCAAGCGAGTTCGTGGAGCACCGCGTGCACGCGCGTCTCGGTGCTGGCGATGAGCTGCAACGAGGCGGCGCGACCGCCGGCGCTGCGCATCCAGTAGCGGAGCAGCCCGTCGCGCAGGAATTCCATGGCGGGTGCGGTCCCGCCCAGCGTGTCGTGCAGCAAAGCGGCGAGCAGCATGCGGGCACGCTGCTGAGCGCGACGCTCGCGCGCATAGAGGCGCAAGGCGAGGGCCACATCGCCGGAGGCACGGCACAGCGCGTCGCGCAGGCGGAAAGCGTCGGCGACGGCCATGCTCATGCCGCTCGCCGTCAGCGGATGACAGCTTCCCGCGGCATCGCCGACCAGCGCCACGCCTCCGCGCACGACCGCAGAAACGGCGACGTGGCGGGCGGCGAAACCGAGGCCACCCCCGGCAGAGACGGCCGCGCCGAGTGCTTCGCGCAGCGGTGCGGGAAGCATCGCGGTGCATTCGTCCGGTCGGGCGCGGCGGTCGGGGCCGACCGGCTGCTCGAACAGCACGCGTGCCGCGCCGTCGCCGATCGCATAGGCGAGGACCGGGTGCTTTGCGCCGAGGAACACATGGCCGAGGCCCGGCGCCGGAAGCGCCTCGCTGCCGATGCGATAGCCGCTGAATCGCGCGCCACCGTGGCGCCGATGGGCGATCCCCGCCATGTCCCGAACCCGCGAGGACGCCCCGTCCGCGGCGACGAGCAGCCGGCAGGGGACGGTCTCACGCTGGCCGCCCCGGGCCAAATGGACGGCGCTCCGGCCGGGCGCTCCGTCATCCAACCCGACCACGCGGCAGCCGCGCGCGACGCTGACACGCTCGATGCGGCCGGCGGCGTCCAGCAGGGTGCGGCGAAGGGTGCCGTGATCGAGCGCCAGCGCCGTGCTCCGGCCGGCATCGCCGGAGCGATAGAGCAAGTGCATCGGCGGGGTTGGCGACGGCTCGGCGAACACGGCAAAGCCGCGCAGCGGCGCGGCACGGGCAATATCGGCCGGCGCCAGCAAGCCGAGTTCGGCCAGGTCGGCGACGCAGGCGGGGTGGATGAATTCGCCGGAGAGACGACGCTCCTCGTGCTGGCCGGGCTCGACCAGGAGGACGGACCAGCCCAGGGTGGCCAGGCAGGAGGCGGCGGCGCAGCCCGCCACCCCGCCCCCGGCGACGATGACATCGGGATCGCCGCTCACCGGTCCGCCATCACCCGATGATACAGGCGGGGCGGCGCCAGGCGCAAAGTCTCGCGCAGCCCGTCGAGCCCGTGCTCGAGGCTGCGTTCCCAGAAGACATCCTCGAGCCAGGCGGCGTGCCGGCCGCGGCGATACGCCTCGATGACGGCGGCGCGGACCGGCCGGCCGGGAAACTGCCGGGCCAGCTTGAACATCCAGGTGAAGGCCAGGAAGCCGCGTCCGGGATGGCGCGTCTGCGCATAACGGAAGCCAGCACGCACAGCTCCCCGAGCTCGTCGGTGCCGTAGCCGATGACGACGTGCCAGAGATCGTGCAGATCGGTGGCTCGATCGATGAACCATCGCTCGTCCGGCGACATCGGCCGCTCGCCGCCGAGCGCTTCCAGGTCCGCCAGCGCGCGCAGATCCAGTTTGTTTTCGGTCATGAAATCGGCATAGGCGCGGCCAAGCGTGCCCGTGGGCAGCGCCGCCAGGCGTCCCCGGTCGGCAAGGCTGTCGCGCGCCGCCGGGCGCTCGCGCAACAGCGCCTGCCCCGCCGGGCTGGCGCGCAGCCGGCAAAACCCGCGCTGGCCGGAGCGGCCTTGCGTCGCATGCAGGAAGATCACGCCTTGCGCGACATCCTTGCCGCGGCTCCTGGCGAGCGCGCGCAGCGCGCGGATGGCGATCAGCGGGCGAATGCGATTCCCCCCGAAATTCGGCACCGCAATTCCGGCCCTCATCGCGCGCCCCCGATGCCGCAGGCCCGGGCGCGTGCCAGCGCCCAGGCGGGGAAATACGTGTTGTAGAGCCGGTAATCGAGCATCGCCGTGCCGAAGAACACGCCGTTGACAGAGTCCCGCGGCCAGTCGCCGTCGGCAAGCTGCCGCCCGGCCAGCCAGTCGAGGCCGCGTCTCGTCGCCGCGGAGGGCTCCGCCTCGGCGCGAAGCAACGCGAGCAGCGCCCAGGCGGTCGTGATCACCAGGCTTTCGGGATGCGGCACGTAGCGCCCGGAAAGGCAGCCGGAGAAATGCTCGCCCCAGCCGCCATCCTCGTTCTGCACCGAGCGCAGCCAGCCCACGGCCTTGCACACCGCACGGTGTTCCGCGCCAAGTCCGACATCGCGCAAGGCGACGACGGCTAGGCCGGTGGCATAGACGAAATTGATGCCCCAGAAGCCCGGCCACGCGCCGTCCGGACGTTGTCGGGACAGCAGGAAGCGCCGGCCGCGCCCCATTGCATCGCGGCATTCCGCGGGCGCAATGCTCGGCTCCGTGGTGGCGAGCTGATGCAGCGCCCGGATCGCCGATGCCGTGCACTCGACATAGGAGAGTTCGGTCATGCACTGGCCGAACATCTCCGAGGGGTTGAGTCGCGCCAGCATGCGGCCGCCCCGCCGCCGCTCGTAGCTGGCGAAGCCGCCATCGGCGTTCTGGCGGTCGAGCAGGAAGCGGACGGCGGCGGCGAGGCGCGCGCGCGGGATGCGATCCGGCCCCGCGATCAGGCCGGGAATCGTCTGGCAGAGTAGCAGGGCGCTCAGCGCCTCGGCGGTGCAGTCGCTCACCGGCCAGCAATGCGCCGGCGTGCCGAAGCACCAGCCGCCGGCGATTTTCTGCCGGCCTTCGTCGAGCGTGGCCGGCTCCTCGGTGATCTGCAGCGCAGCCAGCGCAAGATAGCCGCGCCGCATGGCGGAGCGGGTTGCGCCATCAGGGTCGGGTGCCTCGCCCGCCGCCTGCAGCGCGAAGGCGGTATCCCAGCTTGTCGAGCGGGCGCCGGCATAGCGCAGTCCTTCGGCCTCATCGCGCCAGCACCAGGCCTCCAGCCCGGCGAGGCTGGCGAGGCAATCCGGGCCGTCGGGCGCGACCGACCAGAGCGCCAGGGTGTTGAGGATGCCGTTCACCGGCGACAGCGCCTGAAAACCGGAGCCACGCTGTTCGGCACGGATCCGGTCGAGGCAGCGTCCCAGGGCGCGCCGGCGCAGGCGACGCGCGACGGGAAGGCGTAGCCACGCTGGCCCGAGCGCTGCCAGCGCGTGATAAGCGAGACGCACCGGCCATCCCGGCCGCACATGCAGGTCGCTCGCCGCGACATGGTGACGGGAAGCGGGGCGGTGTGCCGCGAATCGGGCGAGCTCGGCCTGCAAGCTCTCCCGCATCGGGCCGAGATCAGCGCGAAAGCCGCTCCCCCAGAGGAAAGCCATGCCGAGATAGATATAGCGGGTGTGGCAGTAAAGCCGGTTCGGCGACAGCGGGAACCAGTTCGGGAGCAGATAGAGCTCGGGCGGACACGGGGGGACGCGAAGCGCGTCGTAGAGCCCGATCAGCGACAGCCAGAAGCGGCCCCAGCTCGGCAATCCCGCCAAGCCGTCGGGATGCCTGGCGAGCCAGCCCGCTGCGGGGCCGAGCAGCGGCGAGCCGGCGGGTTCACCGAGCAGGCGCGCGGCGACATAGACCAGGACCGTCACGAACAGGTACGAGTGGGATTCCGGATGCAGCCCCCAGCCGCCATCCGGGCGGCGCGTGCGGGCAAAATGCCGCATGATGAGGCGGCATCGATCCGGGTCGGGCGGCCGGCCGATGATGGCATGCAGGATCGCCACCTGGGCGGTGATCACTGGGCACCAGACGACCTCGCCCTCCCAGCTGCCGGTCGCGTCCTGGCGGGCAAGGAGGCGGCGACGGGCGCGTTCCCAAGGGAGCAGGGTCAGGATCGGGGGTTGCGGGCCAGGATGAAAAAGTCCGGCGTGAACAGGCCCTGCTGTCCGGCCGTGACCAGCGTGCGGCCGCACGCCTCGAGCAGCTGCGCGACCTCGGTCGCGCCGCGCGGCGCCACGCGCAGCGATTCCAGGACACGCACCGCGATGCGCGTGACATGCCGGCCGATGCCCGAGCTGCGGCGCAGGCTGAACCGCCGCGCTGCGGGGGCAAGCGGCTCCCACCACGGAATGTCGCCGGCCTTGGCGCGATCCTCGCTGTGCAGCAGCTCGAAACCGGAAGCGGTGATCGCCTGGGTTACCGCCGCCGAGGTCGACAGGTCGATCAGGCCGTTGCCGATTTCGATCTCCCGCTTGATTGCCTGGTGCGACGGATCGGTCGGGACGAAGTCCGGCGTCAGGCACCATTCGTAGGTGCCGAAGAGCGCGCCCGGCTTCAACACCCGCCGGATCTCGCGATAGACATCGACCAGGCTCGGCGCGTGCACGGTCGCCTCGATGGCGTAAGCGGCGTCCATGGCGGCGTCCGGCAGGGGCATGGCCATGAAGTCGCCCCTGATGACCCTACACCGCGCGGCGAGGCCGGCGCGCTCGTTCAGCGTCTCGGCGCGCGCCACCTGATAGGCGTTGTTGTTGATGCCGGTGATCCGGCAGCCGGCAAAGCGGGCGATCGCGCGCAGCGGCCCGCCGACGCCGCAGCCGACATCGAGCACGTGCAGCGATGGGTCGAGCCGCAACCGCAGTGCCATCCAGTGCTCGTGACGCAGGATGGATTGCTCCCGGGTCTCGCCGCGCGCGCGCGGCGCGAAATGGAAGGATTGGCCCCAGCCGTATTCGAAGAAATCGGTGACGAGGTCGTAATATCGGTTGACCACTTGCGCATAGGCGCGGCGACGGTCCTCCACATCGGCATGGGCGTCGCGACGATAGCGGGCGAGGGTCGCCGATACCGCGTCAGCCGACACCGCGCTGCCGGCGAGCCGCGTCAGACCGGGCGCGGCGGCGCCGGGTGCCCGGTCGGTCTGCATGGCTTGGGGCTGGAGCTGCGGCGCGGACGCGCGTCGCGGACGATGACGCCGCGATCGACGAAATCCCGATAGGCGTCAGCCACGGCGGCTTCGATGGAGGTCGGGCGAAAGCCAAGCTCCGTCCGGGCCTTGCTGGTGTCGGCGCGGCGCGCCAGGCGGAGCAGGCGGATGGCGGCCGGCGTCAGCAGCGGTTCGGCGCGTGGCGCGACGAGCGGGCTGAGCCGGGCAGTGACGCTGGCGGCCACGCGCATCAGTGTCGGCGGCAGCCGGAGCGGCCGGTGCGGCCGGCCGGTGACGCGCCGGAACATCGCCATCATCTCGTCCATGTTCACGAAGCCCGTGGAGAAGATGTATTTCTGCCCGGGCCGCCCCTTCGCCATCGCCAGGCGATGGCCGGCGGCGATGTCGCAGGCGGCGACGAATTCGAAGCCGCCCTGGATGTAGGCCGGCAGCCGGCCGTGGGCGAAATCGATCAGCACGCGTCCCATGCGCGACGGCTTGAAATCGTTCGGTCCGAGAATGGCGGTCGAGGTCGCGATCACCACCGGCAAGCCGTCGGCGCAGGCCTTCAGGCATTCATGTTCTGCCGCGGCCTTGCTCTGCTCATAGGGGAGATGCCGCTCGAATGGGTTGAACGGCACGGTCTCGTCGCTCGGGATACCGTCCTCGCGCACGCCGACGGCGCTGAACGAGCTGGTGACGACGACCTTACCGACCCGTGCGGCGCGCGCCGCCTGCAGCAGGATGCGGGTGGCCAGCACGTTGCAGCCAAAGATCTCATCGCGGCCGCGCTCGCTCGTCGAGACCCGAGCCGCGCAATGATAGACCTGGGTGCAGCCGGCGACGCAAGCGGCGGCGAGGGCGGGATCACGCAAATCGCCCACGAGCGTTTCGACGGAGAGGCCGGCGAGGCTCGGTGCCTCCACCGGATCGTGCAGCAAGGCGCGCACCGTCTCGCCTTCGGCAAGCAGGTGGCGCACGAGGTTGGCACCGAGATGGCCGCCCGCGCCGGTGACGAGGATTGCCATGTCAGGGGAGCGTCACGCGAGCTCGGCCGGCGCCGCCGTGCGCGGCATCGCGCCTTCGAGATGCCGCCGCCACTCCGCCACGACGAGTTTCTGGAACGCGATCACCGCCGGATTGAGCTCGATCGAGGGGGCGTGCGGCCTGCGCTCATAGGCCTGCTGCTCGGCTTCCACCATGCCGCCGTCCTGCGCCAGCAGCGGACGGATCATCACGCGACGCGCGGCACGCAACAGCGGCAGCTGCAGCCAGCGCGGCATCGGCACCCGCAGCAGCGGGATCTGGATGGCGTCGAAATAGAACAGGAAGAAGACGCGCGTGGTTCGCGCATCCATCGGCAGGAAGAAGCACCAATGCTTGATGCGGCCGCCGGTGTCCGACCATTGATAGGGATACTCGAAGCACAGCTCCATCCGGTCGACGCGCACGCGGCTGCGGTCGACGAAATGCTTGCTGAAGCGGCCGTCGCCAACCAGCACGTCATAGGCAAGCCGCACCCGCTGCCCCTCGGTCCGCAGCTCGATCAGCGTGGCATCGGTGAACGGGCGATAGCTGCGGTGCAGATGCGCGTGGGTGAAATCGCTGACGTTCTCGATGATCATCGAGTGATGCGCGGCCCAGGTGAAGTCGACGGTGATGGCGGCCCAGGGTCGCGCGCCCTCCACCTCCGGGATCTCCGGCATCGCCGTCGCCTCGGCCAGCGCAGGGTCACCGGGGAACAGCCAGATCAGCCCATACCGCTCGCGCACGGGAAACGCGGCGAGGCGCACGCGCGGCATCGGCTGGCCGAACAGGGCATGCGGGATTGCTACCAGCCGGCCCGCCGTGTCGTATTGCCAGCCGTGATAGGGGCAGACCAGACGGCAGCCCGCCACCTCGCCGAGCGACAGCTTGACCTGGCGGTGGGCGCAGCGGTTCTCGACGGCCCCTATGGTGCCGTCCTGCCCTCGGAACAGGGCGATGGAACGCTGCCAGAACCGCGTCTCGATCACCGCGCCGGGGCGCAGAGCGTGACTGTGCTCGACGGCGTACCAGTGATCTGGGTGGAGGCCGGCGGCGCGCGCCATCTGCCGGCGCGTGCGCGCCCGCTCGAATGCGGGAACCGCCGGATCATCGCCCGGCCTAGGCTCCTGACGCTCGGCATTCATCGTCGCGACTGCGCGCGGTCAGGCGGCGGTGGACGCGCTGCGCGCATCCAGGTCGGCGCGGGCCAGCAGAGTGCCGTCGGCGGAGCGCCGGACTTCCAGCACGCCCGCCCCAGGCAGCGGCGCCGGTAGCCAGGCGGCAAAACTGTGCCGGCCGCTGCCCAGCCCTGCCGCCTGCAGGTCAAGGCGGTGACGATTGGCGAGCGCCTGCGCGACCACCACGCCATCGACCAGGATATCGAGGCAGACCGGCGCTTCCGGATGCAGCGTATCCTGCGCCCAACCCCGCACCTCATGGCCGCTCGCGTTATCGAGGTAGCCGCGCAGTTCGCCGAGCCCGGGTGCCCGCCGTGTCAGTCCCGCGCGCTCGGCGATGCGCCGGCGGACCGCTTCCAGCGCGTAGCCTGCCTCGAGCCGCGGCGCGCAGAACAGCGCCGGGCCGGATGGCGCGTCGGGGTAGCGGCTGGCGTAGTCATCGGCATTGTGGAAGATGGCCCGGCTATCGTCGTCGATGAAGGTTTCCGACGCCGCACCTTCCGCCCAGACCACGTTGTGTTCGGCCAATTCGATGTGGATGTACTCCACGGACTCGACCGCCTCTTCCTGCACGATCGACACGCCGTTGATCAGCAGTCCGGCGGGAACCAGCACGCCGTCGAGATACATCGCGTGATTCGGTGACACCAGAAGGTCGCGGGACGGCACGTTGTCGGCCAGCGCGCCGGCGCGAATGCGGACCGGCATGATGTGGCGCTTGCCCGCGAGGAAGCGCCCGGCATAGCTGCGCCGGCCAATCCAGCGGATAGGCTCGAACGCACCGCCATACGTCGCAACGCGGTCACCGATCGCCAGATCCTCGATGGGAACCTCGCCGCGCTCGGTGCGCATCAGCGTTCCCCGGCAGAAGCAGGGCATGTCGTTGATCACCGTGCCGCCCATGCCGTCGGAGTGGACGTAGTATTGCGTGGCTCCGGGATTGCTCAGCGTGAGGTCGATCGTCGTGCCGCCGTCGCTGATGATGAGCGTGCTGCCGGACAGCGTGGCCGTCGCGCCCGTGCTGAAGGTGAGGCCGCGCAGGTCGATCGCGTCGTTAGTGCCGAAATTGGCGATGGTGTCGGTAAAGGTGCCGCCGTTAACCGGGGTCGCCGGGGCGTCGATCTGCAACGTCGCGCTGCCGCCGGCGGCAGGCGAGAAGGCGAAGGTGTCGCTGCCCACCGAGCCGCTGGTCGCGAGCTCCACGGTGCCGGCGCTGATGATGACGCTGCCGCCGCTGAACGTATCCGTGCCGCTGAGCAGCAACGTGCCGCTGCCGGTCTGTATGATCGTCGCGCTGAGCCCCTGGATGGACCCATACTCGGTCAGCGTGCCGCCGGCCGCCTCGCTGGCCACCAGCGTGCCGCCAGCCAGCTGAAGCGTGCCGCCGCCGCTCACGACCGTGTTGCTGTCGGCACCCCCGAACGCCACGATCTCGGAGCCGCCATTGCCCACGACGGTGCCGCTCGCACTGCCCCCCGATATAATGTCCAGGGTGCCACCGTTGCCCACCATGGCGCCCCTGGCGCTACCGCCGGAGGAGAGGATCAGTTCCTGGAGTCCTGTCGCGCTCAGAACGGGTCCCGTGACCGCGGCGCCGCTCGCCAGAATCTCGGTCCCACCCGAGAACGTCGCACCCATGGCGCTCGCACCGCCGACAAGCTCCAGCGCCCCGCCGCTGTACACGGTCTCCCCGGCCGCCATGCCGCCGGCGGAGACGATCTCGGTCGCGCCGCTGCTGACGACGATGTTGGCGGCCGTGCCGCCGCTGGCGACGATCAGCTCCTGCAAAAAGCCGAAAGACAATGTCCTTCCGGTCAGCGCCGCACCTCCCTCCAGGAGCTCGGTGCCCCCAGAGAAGGTGGTGCCCGCATCGGTCTGCCCGGCGCCGGACAAGGCGAGCACTGCGGTCGAGAAGACAATCTCGGTCCCTCCGTTGCTCACCACCGGATCGACCGACGTGCCGCCCTCTTCGACCAGTGCGGTGCCGCCACTCAGAACCATGATACCGGAAGCGGTACCCAGAAGCACTTCCGCAGTGCCGCCGCTCTCGACCCGGACGGTGGCGCCGGAAGAGACGGTGGTGACGCCCTTTCCGTTGAAAAGTACGGTGCCGTAATCGTCGACGCTGCCGCTCGCGGCGACCGTGACGCCAATCGCTGTGCCTCCGCCGAGGACCTGCAGATTGCCGCCGCTATTCACCGTCGTGGAGCTGACCTGAGCGCCGGACGAGACGACCAGCTCCTGCAGCCCGCCGGCCACGACGGTCTGGCTGGTGAGGGTTCCGCCGCTCAGCACAACCTCGGTGCCGCCGGAGAAGGTCAAGCTCGCGGTTATGGCACCGTTTTCGAGATCCAGCTCGCCGCTGCTGTTGATCGTGGAGCTGCTGACGTTGCCGCCGGAGGAGATGTAGAGCGTCCCGCCGGAGTTGACCGTCGTGTCGATCGCCGTGCCGCCTGACAGGACGTATTCAGTGCCGCCACTGCCGATCGTGCCGCTGCTGGTCTGGCCGGAACTGACATTGATGGGGGTGCTCACGGCGAAGGGCTTCCTTCCAGGCGGTTCGCTCGTTTCGGGAAGACGCGTCGAAACACATCCCTCACGACTGCTGGTCCAATCCAGCCGGCGAGAGCGGTGTGGCGCGCGCTTGATGGGATAGGCAGCCGGACATGAGCTTGTCTGTTCGTTCCTTAGGCCCGGCGACCGCCATTCCAACTGTCATAGGTTATACGACGCCCCGATCGCTGGGAACAGACCGCGTCTCGCAAGCCGCGGTGGAAAGCAGAAAAGCGCGCTGCTCTCCGGCGCTTCCGGCGATTACGCGCCGCCCTTCAGCTTCGTCGCAGCCTGCTGCAGCATGTCACGCTGCACTTTACCCAGCGCATTGCGGGGAATGCGATCAACCCACGCGACATAAACGGGCGGCAACCCGGGCAGCCGCAACGCCTGCGCCAATGCCGGCTCGGCAAATCCTTCCCCGCGCACCACGGCAATCCAGGGCGTGCTGATGCCGGCCGCGTCCGGCATGACGAAGGCCCCGGCATCAAGCACGCCGGCGCAGGCAAGCGCCGCGTCCTCGATGGTACGCGGCAGGAGTTTTTCGCCACCGAAATTCATGACGTCATCGACCCGCCCCTCGACACGCAGCATGCCATCCTCGCCGAAACGACCGAGATCGCCAGGGTAGAACCAACCATCCCGAAATTGCCGGGCTGTGGCATCGGCATCGTCGAGGTAGGCCTCGACGACCTCCTCCCCGCGCACTCTGATCTGTCCCAGCTCGCCCGTCGGGAGAACGCGGCCATCCCTGTCGACGATCTGCACGGTCGCCCAGGGGAGCACCCAGCCGACCGCGGCATCGTCGCCTTCCAGATGCGCCGCGTGCGCCTCGGCGGTGGCGCCGCCTTCCGTCGAGGCATAGACGACCAGCAGGTTGGGCGTCAGCCGCGCCCGTGCTGCCTGCCGCACCGCGCGCGGCGTATGGCTGCCGGAGACGCCGATCCATAGCTCCGGCATCGGCAGGAAGCCCGGCGGCAGCACATCCAGCAGCATCCTGAGCTGGATCGGCGCCATCACCAGCCCGCGTGGCGACAGGCGCGGCAGTGCCGCCGCGAGCTGGGCGGGGTCTTGTGGACCAAACAGCACGGCGCCGCCGATCGCCCAGGCGCTCAGCGCCACCGAGAAGGCGCCGCTCTCCACGCCGATCGCCGACATCAGCCGGGACAGCGCGTGACTGGCGGCATTCAGGAACACGATCCGCAGCGCCGTCCGCTCGATGCGCCGCCAGCTCATCGCCAGCTTCTTCGGCACTCCCGTGCTGCCCGACGACGTCACGACGCGGGCAAGGCCATCCGGGTCCAGCGTCGGGCGCGGCAGAGGGACCGGCGGGCATCGCAATGTCTGCTCGACCCAGTCGGTGGAAATCGGCACGATCCGCGGCATCGGCGCCGCGTCCCGCGGCTCCGGCCCGGGCGCATCGGCGATCACCAGTTCCGGGCGCAGCAGCGGCAGCATCAGCCGGTCGTGACCGGCGGCGTAGGAAGCGGTGGGCACGCCCAGTCGCGCGAATGCCAGCAATGCCAGGCAGTGCAGGTAGGGATCGGCCAACTGCACCGCGACGAGCCCGGACGGTTCCAGCGCCGCCAGCCCGGCCGCGAACCGGTCGATATCGGCCTCGAAGCGCTGGTAGCTGATGTCGCCGCGCATCCCCGACACGGCGACTGCGTGCGGCTGCTGCCTGGCACGGAACGTGATGAAGCGGTCGAACATCGGACCTCTGAAGTGAAGGGATGCAACGGCTTCGGCCGCGTCACGTGCGCCGGAGCCAATCCTTCATCCCTGAACCAGGTCGGCCGGCTCGCGATCCGCCAAGCGCCGCCTGTCCGGCATGGGATTTCCGTTGGGTTATCACAAGCTCCGGGTAAATCAACGTTGCGGCAACCTTGTGTGCGCGCCTCGGTTAAGACTCCGCTTCAAGCGGGAGGCCGGGATGCGCTTCACCATCAATGGCCAGCAGACGGAGGCACACGTGGACCTCCGCACCTCGCTGCTGGATCTGCTGCGCGAGCATTTGGGCCTCACGGGGACCAAGAAGGGCTGCAACCAGGGCGCCTGCGGCGCCTGCACCGTCCTGGTGGACGGCGAGCGCATCAACAGCTGTCTGGCGCTGGCGGTGCAGTATGAGGGCCGGGAGGTCACCACCATCGAAGGCCTCGGCTCGCCCGGCGCGCTGCACCCGATGCAGCAGGCTTTCGTCGAGCACGACGGTTTCCAATGCGGCTACTGTACGCCCGGCCAGATCTGCTCGGCCCTGGGCATGGCGGCGGAGCTTCAGCGCGGCGTGCCGAGCTATGTCACCGAGGACCTCTCGGCCACCTCGATCGAGCTGACTCACGACGAGCTCCGGGAGCGGATGAGCGGCAATCTGTGCCGCTGCGGCGCCTATAATGGCATCGTCGACGCCATCCGGGAGGTCATCGGCGCCCCGCCGCGAGCCGAAACGCGCGAGGCCGCCTGATGACCCCATTCAGTTACGAGCGCGCGACGGACGCGCAGGGGGCGGTGGCGCTCGGCGCGCGGGCGGGGGCCAAATACCTCGGCGGCGGCACCAATCTGGTGGACCTGATGCGCGAGACCATCGAGCACCCACAAGTGCTGGTGGACGTGACCGGGCTTTCGCGCGAGATCGTGGAAACGGCGGATGGCGGGCTGAAGATCGGCGCCGGTGTGAAGAACACCGCGGTCGCCGCCGATCGGCGGGTGTGCGAACGCTATCCGCTGCTCGTCCAGGCGACCCTGGCCGGCGCCTCCGCCCAGATCCGCAACATGGCGACGGTGGGCGGCAACCTCCTGCAGCGCACCCGCTGCATCTATTTCTACGACGACGCGGCCCGCTGCAACAAACGCGCGCCGGGCGAAGGCTGCGACGCCATCGAGGGCATCAACCGCAACCACGCCATCCTCGGTGCCTCCGGGGCCTGCGTGGCGACCCACCCGTCGGACATGTGCGTGGCGCTGGCGGCACTCGATGCCGTGGTGTCGGTGCAAGGCCCGGGCGGGGCGCGCGAGATTCCGTTCCTCGATCTGCACCGGTTGCCGGGCGATACGCCGCAGATCGAGACGGCGCTTCTGCCCGCCGAGCTGATCACCGCGGTGACGCTGCCGCCGAACCGCTTGGCGGCGCGCTCCGGCTATCGCAAGGTGCGCGACCGCGCGAGCTACGCCTTCGCCCTGGTTTCGGTAGCCGCCGGGCTGCAGCTGGAGGGCGGCGTGATCAAGGACGTGCGCCTCGCGCTGGGCGGCGTCGCGCACAAGCCCTGGCGCGCCCGGGCGGCCGAGGCGGTCCTGAAAGGCGCGCCCGCCACGGAGACCCTCTTCCGCCAGGCGGCCGAGACCGAGCTCGCGACCGCCCAGGGGCTGCGCGACAACGCCTTCAAGATCGAGCTGTCCAGGCGGGTGATCGCCGACGTTCTCGCCAGGCTGAGCCACAGCGGGGAGACCGCCCGATGAGCTTTGTCAAAGAGGCGATGCAGACGGTGGTCAAGAAGGCCGTCGCCCTGGCGCCCGACAGCTGGATCCCCGGCGGCAAGCCCGATCCCCTGATCTACCACAAGCACGGTCTGATCGGCGCCCCCGT
The DNA here is from genome assembly GCA_019240395.1 of Acidisphaera sp. Classification (GTDB taxonomy): domain Bacteria; phylum Pseudomonadota; class Alphaproteobacteria; order Acetobacterales; family Acetobacteraceae; genus JAFAYA01. The sequence goes on from JAFAYM010000176.1 coordinate 27,654, forward strand.
GTCGCGGCTCGACGGGCCGCAGAAGGTTGCCGGCCAGGCACGGTTCGCGGCCGAGTTCGCGATGAAGGATCTGACCTACGCGGCCCTGCACTACTCCACAATCGCCAAGGGCCGCATCGTCGAGATCGACACGGCCGCGGCCAAGGCGGCGCCTGGCGTGGCGCTGGTCATGACCCATCGCAATGCGCCCAGGCTGAAGCCCACGCCGCCGTTCGGGAGCCAGGCCAAGGCCGCCGGCGGCGATGCCGTGCCGGTGATGCAGGACGACCGCATACACTGGAACGGCCAGCCGGTCGCGGTGGTGCTGGCCGAGACGCAGGAACAGGCGGACCACGCCCAGTCACTGGTCCGCGTGACTTATGCGGAAGAGGCGGGGGTGACCTCGCTGGAGGCGGCCAAGGCGATCGGCACCGAGCCGGGCCTGTTCATGGGCGAGCCGCTCAAGGTCGAGATCCACGACGCCGAGGCCAGGCTCGCCGCCGCGCCGCACAAGGTGGACGCGACCTATCGCACGCCCCGTCACAACCACAACCCCATCGAGTTGCACGCGCTCACCCTGGCCTGGTCCGGCGACGAACTCAGGGTGCATGACGCCTCCCAGGCCGTGGACCACGCAGCCTGGACGCTCGCCCATGTGTTCGACGTCAAGGAGGAGCAGGTCCACGTCACCTCGCCCTTCGTCGGCGGCGGTTTCGGCAGCAAGACGCTCTGGCAGCACCACATCATCGCGGCGGCGGCGGCCAAGCTCGCCGGTCGGCCGGTGCGAATGGTGCTGTCGCGCGAAGGCGTGTTCCGGATGGTGGGCGGGCGCACCCTCACCGAGCAGCGCGTGGCGATCGGCGCGCAGGCCGACGGCCGCTTCGATGCCCTGATCCACACCGGTACGACGGCCATGACTCCGCACAACAGCATGCCGGAGCCGTTCATCCTGCCGGCGCGCAGCGCCTATGCGGCCGAAAGCTTCAAGCTGGAGGTCGATACGGTCAAGCTGAACATGGTGGCGAACACCTTCATGCGCGCCCCCGGCGAGGCGGTCGGCACCTTCGGACTGGAATGCGCCATCGACGAGCTGGCGGTCGCGCTGGACATGGACCCGATCCAACTGCGCATCCGCAACGAGCCGGAGAAGGACCCGACGCTCGGCCTGCCCTTCTCCGCGCGCCACATCGTCGAGGCTTGGCGCGCGGGGGCCGAGCGGTTCGGCTGGGATCGGCGGAGCAGGACACCAGGCAACCGGCGTGAGGGCGAGTGGCGGGTCGGCATGGGCTGCGCCACCGCCACCTATCCCTATTACCGCATGCCCGGCGGCGCGGCGCGGATCACCCTGACGCGCGACGGCCGCGCCAAGGTGGCCGTGGCGGCGCACGAGATGGGGATGGGCACGGCGACCACGCACACCCAGGTCGCCGCCGAGCGGCTGGGCCTGTCCCTGGACCAGGTGGAGTTCACCTATGGCGACAACACCCTGCCCGGCACGGTGCTGGCGGGTGGCTCGCAGCAGACGGCCTCGATCGGCGCCGGGGTGATCGCCGCGCACCGCGCTCTGGTGGCCGCGCTCCTGAAGCTCGCCGGCAACGATTCACCGCTCGCCGGGCTCAAGGCCGAGGAGGTGGGCGGTCTGGACGGCGGTCTGTGCAAGCTCGACGACCCGCAAGCCCGGGAGAGCTACGCGTCCATCCTGGGGCGCGCCCAGCGCGACGAGCTGACGGTGCAGGCCGAGGCGCCGGCGCCGCTGGAGCTGCAGCACTGGTCGATGCACTCGCATGGGGCGATGTTCTGCGAGGCGCGCGTCAACGCCGTCACCGGAGAAATCCGGATCGGCCGGTTCCTCGGCGCCTTCGACTGCGGCCGGATCCTGAACGCCAAGACGGCGACGAGCCAGTTCCGCGGCGGCATCATCATGGGCCTGGGACTGGCGCTGATGGAGGAGACTCAGTTCGACGAGCGCAGTGGCCGGATCATGAACCCGTCGCTCGCCGAGTACCACGTGCCGGTGCAGATGGACGTGCCGGAGATCGAGGTGATGTGGACCGACGAGCCCGACCCGCGTGCTCCCATGGGCGCCCGCGGCATCGGCGAGATCGGCATCACCGGCGTCGGGGCCGCGGTGGCCAACGCGGTTTATAACGCGACCGGCAAGCGCATCCGCGACCTACCGATCACGCTCGACAAGCTGCTCTAGAGCTTCACATGAGCAACGTGGCATCCGGCGTGCTTCGAGCGCCGAAAGAAATTCTCTGCGCCAGATGCTCACAAGCCGTGAGGTATCTGTCAGCATAGACATTCGCGAGTACCCGTTTCCGGTTGGAGGCCGGGGCGTCGGCTTCGACGACAGATGCCATTCGCAACCACATCCATCCAATCGACACGATGGAGGCGAGCATTGTGTAGTCGGTCGCGGCGGCGAGAGCGCCTTCATCATCGTGAGCGAGTATGCTGTCCGTCGCCGACCGGAAAGCAGCCACGCCTGCGCTCAACTGTTGCTGCACCCTGGAACATTCGTCGCACCAGGGTTGGCGCTGTAGCTGCCGGTCAAGCTCATCGACGAGTGCGTGGTAGCCAGTTGCAGACCTTCGTACCTTGCGCATCACCAAGTCGATAGCCTGGATACCGCTGGTGCCTTCGTAGATGGGCAGGATGCGGGCGTCACGAAGGCACTGTTCCGCCCCATATGCCCGGGTATAGCCGCTACCCCCATGTACCTGTATCCCAAGATTGGCTGTATACACCGCAAATTCTGATGCCGCGAACTTGCAAATGGGCAGGAGAAACGCCAGGAGAGCAGCCGAGTGAGACGGCGCGCTTTGCCGTTCGGCGACGTCCATATAGGCCGCCGCTTGCAGCGTCAAAGCACGAACGCCTTCGGTGAGGCATGCCATTTCGGAAATCATGCGTCGGACATCTGGATGCTCGATGATCGCGACTGCTTGTCCGCCCTTCCCCCGGCCCTGAATCCGATCCCGTGCGTACTGGCGAGCCAACTCGGTCGCGGCGTGACAAACTCCGACACCCTCTGAAGCCACTTCCAGGCGCATGCAATTCACCATCGTGAATATGCATTTGAGCCCCTCTCCTACTTCGCCGACCAATATGCCTTCGGCGTTGCGGAGGGCGACCGCGCAAGTAGGCGATCCGTGAAGCCCCAGCTTCTGCTCGATGCCGATGACCTCAATGCCGGACGCGGGGTCGGCTGCGCCCGGACGGGTGCTCAGCAGGAACAAACTGATGGCGTCGTCACGTTCCGTCACTTTGGCCAAGACCAGGTGAACGATCCGCTCCGCAAGATCGTGATCAGCAAAGGAGATGAAGATCTTGCTGCCGGTCAACCCATAGCGCCTACCGCTGATACAGCTGGCTCTAGTGTTCATCAGATTGGGATCAGAGCCCGCGGCCGGCTCAGTCATCGCTATGGTTGACGTCCATTCGCCCCGGCACAGGCGAGGCACGATGTCGGCGCTGAGATTCGGGTCGGCGTGCTTCAGGAGCGTCTTCGCCGCCGCCCGCGCTGTCACGGCCAACATTCCAAGTGGAATGAAGGCCCCGTTGATGATTTCGGACACGGCGGCCTGCAGCACATTGGTCAAGCCCAGTCCGCCGTATTCCTTCGGAAGGCTCAGGCCTAACCACCCGTCGCCCGCGAACTCGCGAAATGCCTCTTTGAAGCCTTTCGGTAGCGTGACGGCGCCTCCCTCGAACCTGCAACCCTCGGCATCCGCGCTCCGGCCTAGCGGCCGCAGCTCCAAATCAGCGAACCGGGCGATTTCGGCCAAAATGTCGGCGGACGGCGTCTCGTCGTCGCTCTCCAGCCCAAGTGCGTGCTGGATCACATACATGCTGTCTGCAGCTGCCGTGTTCATCCGTCACCGCGGCTAGGTTTTTGACGATGGAAAGAGCAGGATGTCTGGGTCCGAAGTTGGCAAGCTGGAATACAGCCGCTCCACCAACTCCGCTCGTTTGCTCAAGACCGCCCGCTGATTGATGTACCCCTTATCCGTAATCTCGTTCGCGGCCGCGGACGGAGGCTCGCGGAGAATGAGGATTCGTGTAATGGTTCGGCTGCTTCCACGATTGACAGTGTTGAAAGCGGCTAGCGAGGATCTTAGGTGGGTTTGAACTTCTGGTCGGCTGATAAGCTCGTCTAAACACCCCTCTGGCGAATTGCAAACCTGCCTGCAGCCGTTCAAACTGGGGAATACAAGCAAACCGACCTCGTCGCGGTCGTGACCGGTTACCACGACATCGGCAATGACGGGTGCGGCCGCACCGACGACATCTGCGCACAAGCTTCCCACTTGAACCCAAGTCCCACTCAGCAGCTTGAAGTTCTCCGCCACGCGCCCATCGAAGCGCAGCCCTTTCTCCGGTCGCGCGGCATCGACGAACGCCACCGCGTCGCCAAGCTTGAAAAACCCCTCGCTGTCGAAGGCCTTCTCGGTG
>JAFAYM010000184.1 GCA_019240395.1 Acidisphaera sp.
CAGCCTCGAGCGCGTGCTGGTGGGGTTCGGCACCGGCGCGGTCGTCGGGACGCTGCTCGGCCTGGCGATGGGCTACACCCTCACGATCGACGCGCTGGCCGGGCCGTTCGTCGAGTTCCTGCGCCCGCTGCCCAGCTCGCCTATCTCGTGCTGCTGATCGTCTGGTTCGGGATCGGCGAAGAGTCGAAGATCATCCTGCTGTTCCTGGCGGCGCTGCCGGTCTCGGCGGTGGCGGCGCGGGCCGGGGTGCGCGGCGTCTCGCTGCAGCGCGTGCAGGTGGCGCGCACGCTCGGCGCCTCGGAATGGCAGATCTTCCGCCATGTCGTCTTCCCCTCGGCGCTGGACGAGATCTTCATCGGCGCCAGGCTGGCGATCGGCATCGTCTATGGCACCTTGATCGCCGCCGAGATCATCGCCGGCAGCACCGGGCTCGGCTGGATGATCCTGGATGCCGGGCGCTTCCTGCGCTCGGATTACGTGTTCGTCGGCATCTTCCTGATCGGGCTGATGGGCATCGCGCTCGACCGGCTTCTCGTTGCAATCGAGGCCCGGGTCGTGCACTGGGCTGGCAGATAGCGGGCAAAACCAAGGAGAACGGGAACATGACGGGTCTGCACCAACTCGACCGACGCGGCTTTATTCTTGCGGCCGGCGCCGGGGCGCTCGCCCTCGGTCGTCCGGCGCGCGCCGCCGTGCCCGATGTGATCAACATCGCCTTTTTCGTCGAGACCAAGCCGACGATGATCGCCAAGGGGAATGGCTGGTTCCAGGACGAGGCGAAGGCGAAGCTGAACTGGACGGAGGTCGGCAGCGGCGCCGAGATCAACACCGCGATCGCCGCCGGCAGCGTCGATATCGGCATCGGCATCGGCTCCTCGCCGACCGCCGCCGGGCTGAGCCAGGGCATCCCCTACAAGCTGATCGGCATGCTCGACAATATCGGGCCGGCCGAGGAGATGACGGTGCGGAAAGCGGCGAATATCAAGTCGCCCGCCGATTTCAAGGGCAAGAAGGTGGCGACCCCGTTCGGCTCGACCTCGCATTTCCGCCTGCTCGGCTTCCTGCAGACCAATCACCTGACGCAGGCCGACGTGACGGTGCTCGACATGCGGCCCGATGCCATCGTCGCGGCATGGTCGCGCGGCGACATCGACGCCGCCTATGTCTGGAGCCCGGCGAAGTCCAAGCTGCTGGCCGCCGGCGGCGCGGTCTATGAGACCTATAAGGAGCTTGACGCAGCGGGCTACGTGATCGCCGACCTGATCGTCGCGCGCACCGCCTTCCTGCAGCAATATCCGGCGGCGGTGACCGGCATCCTCTCGGCGTACGGCCGGGCGCTCGACCTATGGAAGACGCAGCCCGCGGAGGCGGCGAAGATCGTCGGCCAGCAGGCCGGCGTGTCGGCGCAGGTCGCGCAATCCGACATGGAGGAATACGACTTCGTTCCGCTGAAGACCCAGTTGAGCGATCAGTGGCTCGGCGAGCCGGGCAAGGGCGGAAAGTTCGACGAGGTGCTGAAGCGCACGGCGGACTTCCTCGTCGAGCAGAAGAGCATCCGCTCGGCACCCGGGCCGGACGTCTTCGTCAAGGGCACCGACACTTCCGCGCTCGCCCGGGCCGCCGGCTGAGTGGTTTTTGGTGGAGGGGACGCCGTTCGTCGCCTTCGACGAGGTCAGCGTCGAGTACGGATCGGGCGCGGCGCGGGTCCGCGCGCTGGAGCGGGCGTCCCTGCAGTTCGGCCAGGGGGATTTCGTCTGCATCGTCGGACCCTCCGGCTGCGGCAAGACGACGCTGCTGCAGACGCTCGCGGGATTCCTGAAGCCGACAACCGGCAGCGTGCGCATGCAGGGTCGGCCGATCGACGGCCCCGGTCCGGAACGCGGCGTGGTGTTCCAGCAGCCCAACCTGTTCCCCTGGATGACGGTGGCGGGGAATGCCGGGTTTGGGCCGATGGTGCGCGGGGCGCCCCGCGCCGACCGGCAGGCCCGGGTCGAGCGCCTGCTGCGGCTCACCGGCCTGCTGGAGTTCCGCGACCGCTACCCCTACCAGCTCTCCGGCGGCATGCAGCAGCGCCTGGCGATCGTGCGCGCGCTGGCCAACGAGCCGAAGGTGCTGCTGATGGACGAGCCGTTCGGCGCGCTCGATGCGCTGACCCGCGAGAAGATGCAGGAGGAGCTGCACGAGATCTGGCGCCGCCGCGCGATGACCGTGCTGTTCATCACCCATAGCGTCGAGGAGGCGGTCTATCTCGGCACCGACGTGGTGGTGATGTCGCCGCGGCCCGGGCGGATCGTCGAGCACCTGCCGATGCCGTTCGCCCGCCAGGCCGGGGACCGCGACAGCCGTGCCATCAAGTCCGACGCCGCCTTCGTGGCGATGCGCGAGCGCGTGCTGTCATTGATCTGGCAGAGCGCGGAGGGGTAGGCTCGGCCGATGGCCGACGTGATCGACACCCTGCTCGATCTGCCCGCCGGTTCGCCGCTGGCGGCGCTGCGGGCGCAGCGCGCCGACTATGTGCGCTACACCCAGGGCAGCTACGAGGTGCTGCTGGCGCCCGAGGACCCGGGCGGGCTGAGCCTCGTCGAGCGCGCGGCGGCGGCGCTGCGCGTCGCCATGGTGCATCGCGACGAGCGGCTCGTCGCGCATTATCGCGAGCGGCTGGCCGCGGTCGGCGGCGGCGGCGTGCTGCCGCTCGAAGAGACGCTTGCGGAGGAGGTGCCGGCCTCGCGGCTCGCCGCGCTGCTGCATCACGCCGACCGGGTGGCGCGCGCGCCGGGCCAGGCGACCGCCGACCATCTGGCGACGCTGCGGGCGGCGGGGTTCGGGCCGCGCGACATCGTGGCGCTGTCCCAGCTCATCGCCTTCGTCAGCTACCAGGCGCGCGTGCTGGCGGGGATGCGGCTGCTGGCCGCCGAGGTGCCGCCATGAAATTCACCCTGCAAGCCGTCGAGTGGAACCCCTGGCTGCCGGTGGTCGATCCTGCGAGCGCGACGCCGGAGCAGGCGGCGGCGCTGGACAAGAGCCCGTCGGCGACCTCGCCCTATTTCCTCACCCTGGCGCACGACGTGGCTTCGCTCGATCAGCGCTCGCCGCTGTTTCACAGCGTCATGTACGCGCCGCGCGGCCTGCCGCGGGCCGAGCGCGAGCTGGCCACCGTGGTGACTTCGGTGGTGAACGGCTGCGTCTATTGCTCCTCGGTGCACGCCCGCCGCTTCGCCGAGCTCACCAAGCAGCCGGAGGTGATCGCGCGGCTCTACGAGGAGGGGCTCGGCACGCCGCTCGATGCGCGCCGACGCGCCATCGTCGATTTCGCGGCGGCGCTGACGCAGGTGCCGCCGGCGGCGACGCAGGAGCATTTGGCGGCCCTGCGCAGCGCCGGGCTGGGCGATCTGGAGATCCTCGACCTGATCCACGCGGTGGCCATGTTCGCCAACGCCAACCGGCTGATGCAGACGCTCGGGGAGCCGGTTCCGCCCGTCACTTAAATGTTGGGGCTGAGGCCGCCGCCCCTTCGTCACTGCCGCGCAAGCGGGAATCCATCAGCGCCCGCCTCGTGCTCTATGAGGAGATGACCGGGACGGTGGCACCCGATGGATTCCCGCTTGCGCGGGAATGACGGGTGACACTGTTTCTCGGAAGTGCTGAATCATGGCGTCAGAGCTCCTCGCTTGGCTTTTCAGCGCCCGAGATCGCTCTCGGCCATCTCCAGCCAGGAATGGTCGATGTAGTCGGCGGGGCTCGCTTTGAGCCGGTTGGGAAGGCGGCGGATCAGGCCGCTCACTTCGATCAGGGTCTGCACCGCGGCGGCGCTGGCGCGGGCGTCGCGCGGGAAGATCGCATCGGCGGTGAACTCGTCCCAGGCGCGTTCGGCATAGCGGGGCTCCACGCCGGTTTCCGCCACCGCGATCGCCGTGCAGGCTGCCTTGTCCGTGAAGAAGAACCGGTGCGCGCGGAGGAAAGCACGGAGGAAGGCGCGCAGCACGGCCTCGTTGGCGCCCGCCCAGTCGCCGTCGACATGCAGCGAGGTGAACTGGAAATCCGGAAAGACGTCGCGGGGATTGCCGAGATCGCTGAAGCCGGCATCCACGGCGATGGCGTTCAGTGGCGCGCCCTGCAGCCCGGCGTCGATCTCTCCGCTCTGCAGCATGCGCCAGCGCGCCAGGATCGGGCCGACGGCGACGAGGGTGTAGTCCTCGGGGTTTTGCAGCCCCTCGCGCTCGAGCAGGCGCATGATGAGGGAGGAGCTGCCGGCCTCGATGGACGAGACGCCGATCCGCGCGCCCCGCAGGTCCTGGTAGGTGCGGATGTGCGGGCGGGCGATCAGCGAGAACGGCAGCCGGTTGACGTTGCCGCCGATGATCTTCGATCGGCCGCCGCGCTCGACGTCCAGAATGACGTGTTCGGTGACGCCAAGGATCAGCTGGAAGTCGCCGCTCAGCAGGCCCTGCGTGACCTCGTCGATGCCCTCGATGAGCTCGATCCGGACCGAGAGGCCCTCCGTCTGGAAGAAGCCCCGGTGCTGGGCGACCCAGAGCGGCATGTTGAAGTAGTTGCGCGACACCGCACCGATCGTCAGCTCGTGCATGGCGGTTCTCCTGGGGAATCGCGACTGCCGGCACTGGCGAGTGTGGTCCTGGGTGCGGGCCGCCCTCAAGCCCTCGCGCTGCGCGCGACCCCTGCGGGGCTTCGGGGCTTGACCGCGTCCCGCACCCAAGACCAGGGGCTGACATGCCGTAAATGGCTCAGAGCAGTCGCTGGGAAGAGGTCGAGCATAAACGGCATGTCGGCACCTGGTTTCGGGCGAGCCTCGCGGTCAAGCCCCGAAGCCCGAAGGGTCGCGCGCCAGCGCGGGGCTTGAGGGCGAGGACCGGCCGGAACCACACTCGCCAGGCCGTGCGTCCCGCCTATCTACTCCGCGACCAGCACGACCTTGCCGATCGTGCCGCGGCCGGCCAGCGCCTGCACCGCCCGGTCCGCTTCCTCCAGCCGGTAGCGCCCCGGGATCAGCGGCTCCACCGCGCGCCGCCGGTACAGCGCCAGCAATTCATACTGCACGTCCTGCACCATCTCCGGGTCGCGCTCGCGCACCTCGTTCCAGAACACGCCGAGCGCCGCGGCATTCCTCAGGAGCAGCCGGTTCGCCGCCAGCCCGGGAATGCGGCCCCCGGCGAAGCCGATCACGAGGTAGCGGCCCATCCAGGCCAGGCAGCGCAGGCTGCCCTCGCCGACCGCATCGCCCACCGGATCGAAGATCACGTCCACGCCAAGCCCGTCCGTGTGCTCGCGAACCCGGCGCACCCAGTCCTCGGCCGTGTAATCGATCGCGAGCTCCGCCCCCAGGGCACGGCACGCCGCCACCTTCTCGGCCCCGCCGGCCGTCGCGATCACGCGCGCCCCGGCCGCGAGCGCCAGCTGCACCGCCGCACTCCCGACGCCGCCGGCCCCTGCATGCACCAGCACGGTCTCCCCGGCGCGCAACTGCGCCCGCGTGTTGAGCGCGTACCAGGAGGTGGGGTAGTTGACCCCGAGCAGCGCGATCGCCTCCGGCCCGGGCAGGTCTTCCGGGATCGGGAACGCCGCGTCCGCCCCGATCAGCGCACACGCCGCGAAGCCGCCCTGCGGGATGGCGGCGAACACCCGCTCGCCGGGCTTGAGCTCCGTGTCGGGGCCGGCGGCGATGATCGCGCCGGCGATCTCGACACCCGGGACGAAGGGCAGCGCCGGCTTGACCTGATAGGCGCCGCGCAGCATCAGCGCGTCGAGGAAGTTCAGCCCCGCCGCCTCCATCTGCACGACGTACTGGCCCGGTCCCGGCTCCGGCACGGGCAGGTCGGCGAGCCGCATCTCGCCCGCCTCGGTGATCCGCTCGACGACCCAGGCCTTCATGCAGCCTCCGCTCGGTTTGCCTCCCGGCAAGGCATAGCGCATATCGGACCCGACGCGCCGTACCGGAGGCGAGGCCGCCATGCTGCCCTTGGACGACATCAAGGTGGTCGATCTCAGCCGGGTGCTGGCAGGGCCCTGGTGCACCATGACGCTCGGCGATCTCGGCGCCGAAATCTGGAAGATCGAGAGCCCGGCCGAGGGCGACGACACCAGGCAATGGAAGCCGCCGGAGGTCGCCGGCATCTCCACCTACTATCTCGCGGCCAACCGCAACAAGCGCAGCATCGCGCTCGATCTCAAGCACCAGGACGGGCAGGCCATCGTCAAGGCGCTGATCGCCAAGGCCGACGTGCTGGTCGAGAACATGCGCGCCGGCACGCTGGAGCGGTTCGGCCTGGGCTGGGAGGCAGCCCGGGCGATCAACAAGCGCCTGATCTACTGCGCGATCTCGGGCTACGGCCGCGACAGCCCGGCGGCTTCGCGGGCCGGCTACGACGCGGTGATCCAGGCCGAGAGCGGGCTGATGTCGATCACCGGCGAGGCGGAGGGCGAGCCGACCAAGCACGGTGTGGCGATCACCGACCTCGTCACCGGCATGAACGCCACCCAGGCGATCCTGGCGGCGCTGATCGCGCGCGGCCGCACCGGGGAGGGGCAATTTATCGACGTGGCGCTGCTCGATGGGGCGGTGTCGCTGCTGGCCAATATCGGGTCGAACTACCTCAATACCGGCAAGCCGCCGCGCCGCTTCGGCAATGCCCACCCGACGGTGGTTCCCTACCAGACCTTCCATACCGGCCAGGGGCGTTTCGTGCTGGCCTGCGGCAACGATCTGCAGTTCCGCCTGATCTGCCGGGAGGTGATCGGACGGCCGGAGCTGGCGGACGATCCGCGCTACCGCACCAACACCGCCCGCGTCGCCAACCGCGACACCCTGATCCCGCTGCTCGAGCAGGTGTTCGCGACGCGCCCCGCCGCGCACTGGCTGAGCGCGCTGTGGGCGGCCGGGGTGCCGGCTGGTGTCATCCATGATCTTCCGGATGTCTTCGCCTCGCCCGAAGTCACCGGACGCGAGCTGGTGCAGCGCGTCGCGCATCCGACGATCGGCGAGGTCGCCCTGGTCCGCTCGCCGCTGCGCCTGGCCGGCACGCCGGTCGGCACGCCGACCGCCCCGCCGTTGCTGGGCGAGCACACCGAGGCGATACTGCGCGACGTGCTCGGCAAGTCCGGCCCGGAGATCGCGCGGCTGGCGGCGAGCGGCGCCGTGCGGCTGGCCTGAACAACGGAGGAAAGCGATGACCGATGTCTATCTGGTCTCCGGCGTGCGCACCGCGGTCGGCGATTTCGGCGGCTCGCTGAAAGACGTGCCGCCGAGCGAGCTGGGCGCCCGGGTGGCGCGCGAGGCGCTCTCGCGGTCCGCCGTGGATCCCTCGCGCATCGGCCATGTGGTGTTCGGCCAGGTGATCCCGACCGAGGCGAAGGACGCCTATGTGAGCCGTGTCGCCGCGGTCGATGCCGGCATCCCCGTCGAGGTGCCGGCGATGACGGTGAACCGGCTCTGCGGCTCCGGCCTGCAGGCAATCGTCTCGGCGGCGCAGGCGATCATGCTGGGCGAGGCCGATGTCGCCCTTGGCGGCGGCGTGGAGAGCATGAGCCGCGCCCCCTACAGCGTCCCCTCGGCGCGCTGGGGCGCCCGGCTCGGCGACAATACGCTGTCCGACCTGCTGGTCGGCGCGCTCACCGACCCGTTCAAGCGCATCCACATGGGGGTGACCGCGGAGAACGTCGCCGAGCGCTACCAGATCGGCCGCGAGGAGCAGGACGCGCTGGCCGTCGAGAGCCATCGCCGCGCCGCCGCCGCCATCCGCGAGGGCCGGTTCAAGGAGCAGGTGCTGCCGATCGAGACGAAGCAGCGCCGCAAGACCGTGGTGTTCGACACCGACGAGCACGTCCGCGAGGACGCCACCGCCGAGGAGATGCGCGGCCTGCGCCCGGCCTTCCGCAAGGAGGGCGGCAGCGTCACCGCGGGCAACGCCTCGGGCATCAACGATGGGGCGGCGGCGGCGGTGCTGGCGAGCGAGGAAGCGGTGCGCAGCATGGACCTCAAGCCGCTGGCACGCCTGGTCGCCTATGGCCATGCCGGCGTGGACCCGGACTATATGGGCATGGGTCCGGTGCCGGCGACCAAGGTGGCGATGCAGCGCGCCGGGCTCTCGGTGCAGGACATGGACGTTATCGAGAGCAACGAGGCCTTCGCCGCCCAGGCCTGTGCGGTGGCGCGCGAGCTCGGCTTCGATCCCGCGCGGGTGAACCCGAACGGCTCGGGCATTTCGATCGGCCATCCCGTGGGGGCGACCGGCGCGATCAACACGGTGAAGCTGGTCTACGAGCTGCAGCGCACCGGCGGCCGCTACGGCCTGGTCACCATGTGCATCGGCGGCGGCCAGGGAATCGCGGCCATCTTCGAGCGGGTGTGAAGTAACGGGGTCTGGGGCCGACGGGCCCCAGCGGGGTCGAGGGGCAGAGCCCCTCGCCTTTTTACTTCGCCGCCACCACCGCGATCTCGACGTGAAACTGCGGCGCCGCCAGCTTTGCCTCGACGCAAGCCCGGCACGGCGTATTCCCCGGGCTGACCCAGGCGTCCCAGACCGCGTTCATCTCGGCGAAGCGCGCCATGTCGGTGATCCAGATCGTCGCCGAGAGCAGCCGGCTCTTGTCGGTGCCGACTTCGCCCAGCAGCCTGTCGATCGACTTCAGCACGTCTTGCGTCTGCTCGGTCATGCTGGCGCCTTGGGCGCCGAGCGCCACCTGGCCGGCGAGATAGACGGTATCGTTGTGGACCACCGCCTGGCTCATGCGCGGACCGGGATTGAGGCGCTGGATGTCGGGCATCGTGCAATCTCCGTGACGTTGAAGGATCAGGCGAGCGGCAGCCGGAACAGTTTTCCGGCGCCGGGCACTTCGTCCTGCACGCCGGCCAGCCGCAGGCAGTGCCAAGCGAGCGCGTGGTCGCTGGAGGTGACGGGCAGGCCGGTCTGCGCCTCCACCTGCTCGACGATCTCGGTCAGCCGCAGGCTGGTGCAGGAGACGAACACCGCGTCGAGCTTCGTCGCCTGCGCGAGTGCGGCAATGCCGGCGGCGATCGAGTCAGGCGCCACGCGCGCATATTCGCGATCGTCGTTCTTGCCGAAGGTGCCGAACGCCCCGACGTCCAGGCCGCGCCCGGTCAGGTAGCTGCGCACGGTGCGGTTCACCTCGTCCGGATAGGGCGTCAGCACGCCGATGCGGCGCGCCCCGAAGGCGCGGAAGGCGGCGAGCGCGGCGGTGACCGGCGTGGTGCAGGCGACCCCGGGTCGGACCTTGTGGATCTCCTCGAAGATCGCCTCCTCGCCGAGCTCCATGCTCGCCGAGGTGCAGCCGAACGCCACCACGTCGAGATCGACGCCGGGCAGGATCAGGTCGGCGCAGGGGGCGATGCGTCCGTGCATGGCCCGCAGGGTCGCCGAGTTGATTTCGTTGTCGTTGAACAGCCGGGCGGCGAACAGCGCCACGCCGGGCTGGCGGATCACTTGGCGGAACTCGTGTTCCATCGTCTGGTCGGAGGCCAGCACCAGCAGGCCGATGGCGGCGCGGTAGGCCACCCCTTCGTCGAGCCGGCAGGGCAGCACGCCGAGATCGATGAACGGGCGGTCGGCCCCCGTCTCGACAATCATCGTGTCCATGAGAAACCCTCCTGTCAGGCGGCGAGGCCGTCCATCGGCAGCGCCGGCGTGCGCCCGGCGATCAGGTCCGCGGTGATGCGGGCCGAGCCGTGCGACATCGTCCAGCCGATATGGCCGTGGCCGGTGTTGTACCAGAGATTGCGGTGCTTCTTGCGCCCGAATATCGGCAGGTTGGTCGGCGTCATCGGCCGCAGCCCCGCCCACATCTCGGCGCGGTCGTAATCGGCGCCGTCGGGATAGAGATCCTGGGCGACACCCTTCATGAAGCTGAAATCCCCCGGCTCGTGGCTCGTGTCGTAGCCGGCGAACTCGGCGGTGGCGGTGACGCGCACGCGGTCGCCGAAGCGCGAGATCGCCACGAGGTTGCTCTCGTCGACCGAGCCGATGGTCGGCGCCGCCTGATGATTGCCGACGGGGATGGTAAGCGAATAGCCCTTGATCGGATAGATCGGCAGCGACTCGCCGAGCGAGCGCGCCAGGATCGGGCTCTGGCAGCCGAGTGCCAGGACGTAGAGGTCGGCCTTGAGGCTTTCCTTGCGGGTGCGCACGCCGAGCACTTCGTCGCCGGCGGCCTCGATGGCGGTGATCTCCTCGCTGGTGCGGAATTGCACGCCGCGCTCGCGGCAGATCGCGGCGAGCCCGCTGGTGAACTTGTTGCAGTCGCCGGTCTCGTCGGTCGGGCAATAGATGCCGCCGGCGATCTTGTCTCCCGCACTCGCCAGCGAAGGCTCGAGCGCGAGCACGCCGGCGCGGTCGAGCACCTCGATGCGCTGGCCGTCATCGGCGAGGATCTGCATGTGCGCGACGCCGCGTTCGAGGGCGGCCTGGTCGCGATGGAAGTAGAGCACGCCGCGGGTGTTGCGATCATAGTCGAGCGGCTCGGCGGCCAGCGTCTCATGCAGGATTTGCTGCGAGTAGGTCGCCAGCCGGTGCTTGCGCAGCGTGTTGACCCGCGCCTTTTCCTCGGTGCATTCCGCGAGGAAGCGCATCGACCAGCTCCACAGCCGCGGATCGGCCGAGGGGCGGAAGCGCAGCGCCTGGTCCTTCATGATCAGCGACTTCAGCAGGATCATCGGCGCCTTCGGCGAGGACCAGACGAAGGAGTGGCCGGGCGCGATCATCCCGGCATTTCCCCAGCTGGTCTCGAGCGCGACGGCGGCGTTCTTCTCGACCAGCACGACCTCGTGCCCGTCGCGCTGCAGCTCATAGGCGGTGGTCACGCCGACCACGCCGCCGCCCATGACCAAAATCCGCATCAGCGCAGATCGGGATGCACGGTGAAACCGGCCTCGGTCTTGCCGCGGATGTCGTCGACCGACACGTCCGGCGCCTTGTCGACCAGCCGCAATCCCTGGGGCGTCACGTCGAACACCGCGAGATCGCTGATGATCAAATTCACCACACCGGCACCGGTCAGCGGCAGGTTGCAGCGCTTGAGGATTTTCGGCGAGCCGTCCTTCGCGGCGTGGTCCATCAGCACCACCACGCGCGGCACCCCCGCGACCAGGTCCATGGCACCGCCCATGCCCTTCACCATCTTGCCGGGGATCATCCAGTTCGCGAGGTCGCCGTTCTCCGCCACCTGCAGAGCGCCGAGGATGGAAAGATCGATATGGCCGCCGCGGATCATGGCGAAGCTGGCGGCGCTGTCGAAGAAGCTGGTGGTCGGCAGCGTCGTCACCGTCTGCTTGCCGGCATTGATCAGGTCCGCATCCTCCTCGCCCTCGTAGGGGAAGGGACCCATGCCGAGCATGCCGTTCTCGCTGTGCAGCTGGATCGACATGCCTTCGGGGATGTGGTTGGCGACGAGTGTGGGGATGCCGATGCCGAGATTGACGTAGAAGCCGTCATGCAGCTCGCGTGCGGCGCGGGCGGCCATCTGATCGCGGGTCCAGGCCATGCGTGCCTCCTATGCCGCGGCGCGCTTGCGCACGGTGCGCTGCTCGATGCGCTTGTCCACGTGGTCGAGCTTCACCAGGCGTTTGACGAAGATGCCGGGCGTGACGATGTGATCGGCATCGAGCGCGCCGGAGGGCACCAGCTCCTCCACTTCGGCGACCGTGACCTTCGCCGCCGTCGCCATGATCGGGTTGAAGTTGCGCGCCGTCATCCGGTAGATGAGGTTGCCTTCCTCGTCCGCCTTCCAGGCGTGCACGATCGCCAGATCGGCGAACAGCCCGCGCTCCATCACATAGCGCTTGCCCTCGAACTCGCGCTCCTCCTTGCCCTCGGCGATCTGCGTGCCGGCGCCGGTCGCGGTGAAGAAGGCGGGCACGCCGGCCCCGCCGGCGCGGATGCGTTCGGCCAGCGTGCCCTGCGGGTTGAACTCGATCTCCAGCTCGCCGGCCAGATACTGCCGGGCGAAGGTCGCGTTCTCCCCGACATAGGAGCTGATCATCTTGCGGATCTGCCGGGTCTGCAGCAGCACGCCGAGCCCGACCTCGTCGATCCCGGCGTTGTTGGAGATCACCGTCAGATCCTTCACCCCGGAGGCCCGGATGGCCTCGATCAGGGCGGAGGGGATGCCGCAAAGGCCG
>JAFAYM010000052.1 GCA_019240395.1 Acidisphaera sp.
AGCAGCGCCTTCCAGTCCTGGTTCAGCCGGGCGCCGCGCGCGCCGATGCCCTGCGCGAAGTGCTCGTAGACGCCGTCCGGGACCAGGAATTTGGCGTCCTCCGGCCAGCCGTAGAAACGCTTGGTGAGCTTGACCTCCTCGTCGCCGAGCGGCTCCCCGTGTGCCGCGGCGGTGTCCTGCTTGTGCGGCGCGCCCCAGGCGATGATGCTGCGCACGAGGATGAAGGTGGGACGGTCGGCGCCGCCCGTGGCAACGCGCGCCAGAATCCGGTCGAGCTTGGCGCGGTCGTTGGCGTCGTCGATCTCCTCGACCGCCCAGCCATAGCCGCGGAACCGTTCGCCCACATCTTCCGAGAAGGCGAGGTCGGTGTGGCCCTCGATGCTGATGCGGTTGCTGTCGTAGATCCAGCAGAGATTCGACAGTTTCAGGTGCGCGGCGAGCGAGGCGGCCTCGCCGGAAATGCCCTCCATCATGTCGCCGTCGCCGCAGAGCGCCCAGACGCGGTAGTCGAACAGCGGCAGGCCCGGGCGGTTGTACTGCGCGGCGAGCCAGCGCTGGGCGATCGCCATGCCGACCGAGATGGCGACTCCCTGGCCGAGCGGGCCGGTCGTGGTCTCCACGCCCGAGGTCAGGTGGTATTCGGGATGGCCCGGGCATTTGCTGTCGAGCTGGCGGAAGTTTTTGATGTCCTCCAGCGTGACGGAGGGGTGGCCGGCGTTGTTGTAGTCGGAATCCACCGCCTGCACTTTTGCCAGATGCAGCAGCGAGTACAGGAGCATGGAGGCGTGGCCGACCGAGAGGACGAAGCGGTCGCGGTTCGGCCAGATCGGGTCGGCGGGGTCGAAGCGGAGATGGTTCTGCCAGAGCGTATAGGCGACCGGCGCCATCGCCATCGGCGTGCCGGGATGGCCGGAATTGGCTTTCTGGACCGCATCCATCGACAGCGTGCGGATGGTGTTGACGCAAAGCTGGTCGAGGTCGGCCGCCACGTTGGTGTCCATCACTGCCGCTCCAGGTGTGCCGCTGGGCTGCCGTCAGGCGGGTCGGAGGCGCCGGGCGGGCTTGATCGTCCCGTCGGCCTGAACGAACGTGACCGCCTTGCGTTCATTTTGCGCCGCAGCGGCGGGAAACAAGCCGGGTTTCGGCCGGCCACGGAACCGTCATGAACGGATGGACCCGCCATGCAGGAAGCTGACCGGGAGTCCCTGAAGCGCCAGGCCGCTGAGGCCGCCGTCGCGGAGGTGCGGGACGGCATGGCGGTGGGGCTCGGCACCGGCTCGACGGCCGCTTACGCCATCGAGGCGCTGACCGGTCGGGTGCGCGAGGGGCTGCGCATCGTGGCGATTCCGACTTCCGAGCGCAGCGCCGCGCAGGCGCGGGCGGGCGGCATTCCGCTCACCGATTTCGCCGGGCACACGCTGCTCGATCTGACGATCGACGGGGCGGACCAAGTCGAACGGGGAACCTTGAGCCTGATCAAGGGGATGGGCGGCGCGCTGCTGCGCGAAAAAATCGTCGCGGCGGCGAGCGCGCGGCTGCTGATCGTGGTGGACGCGGCGAAGCTCGCCGACCGGCTCTCCTTGCCGGTCCCGGTGGAGGTGGTCCCGTTCGGCTGGCAGGCGACGGCGCGGCGGATCGAGGCGCTGGGCGGCCGGTCGGTGCGGCGGCTCGAACCGTCGGGGGCGCCGTACGTGACCGATGGGGGGAACACGATCCTCGACTGCGATTTCGGGGCGATCGCCGCCCCCCCTGCCCTGGAGCGGCAGCTGCGCGACATCGTCGGCGTGATCGAGACGGGCCTGTTCATCGGCCGGGCGAGTGCGGTGCTGGCGGCGGGAGCCCAGGGCATCGAGCGGCTTCCGCGATTGCCGCCTCCGGTGGTTCGACCGGCGGTGCTGGCGCTGATGGGCGTATCGGGGTGCGGAAAAACCACGGTCGGCCAGGCGTTGGCGGACCGTCTCGGCTGGCAGTTCCTGGAAGGCGACGACCTGCATCCGCCGGCCAATGTCGCGAAGATGCACGCGGGCGTTCCGCTCGATGACGCCGACCGGCTGCCCTGGCTGCAAAAAATCGCGGCCTGGGTGGGTGCGCGGCTGGCGTCAGGCGAGCCTGGGATTTTCACCTGCTCGCTGCTGAAGCGGATGTACCGCGACATCGTGATCGGCGATCGGCCGGGGGTGCGGCTGCTCTATCTGCATGCCGACAAGGCGGTGCTGGCCGAGCGCATGGCCCGCCGCCGCGGCCATTTCATGCCGGCGAGCCTGCTCGACAGCCAGCTCGCGACCCTCGAGGAGCCGGGGGCGGAGGAGAATCCGCTGCGCGTCGATGTCAGCGGCGGCGTCGAGCACAGCGTCGATGCCACGCTGCACCTGCTGGAGCAGGCTTGACGCAGACGCCCCGTCACGGGCCTCGGGCATGCAGATCATCACCGACATCGGCGAACTCGCGGCCAAGATCGAAGAGTGCAATGCCACGCTCGTGGAACAATCCGACGACGCCATGCGTGCGCTGTTCAGCAGCTTCCGCATGGATTTTTCCCGCGAGCTGCCCTGCGATCCGTTCAGCGCCGACTACGCGGCGGTCCAGAATGAAATCTACGAGGCGATCGCCGGCCGCCGCTACGCGCTCGGCAATGAGCGGACGCCGTTCGACGTGGCGGCCCACCGTGATCGACCCTTTCCCTATTACCTGAACAGCACCCGTACCGCGGGGCATCATCTGCTGGCGATCGGCTTCCTGCTCTGCAAGCTCGAGCTTCCGACCGGCGCGCGCATCGTCGAGTTCGGGCCGGGCTGGGGCAACACCACGATGGAGCTTGCGCGCATCGGGCTGGACGTGACGGCGGTCGACATCGAACCCCGGTTCTGCGAGGTAATCCGGGCACGGGCCGCCCAGCACGCCGTCGACGTGAAGGTGGTCGAGGCCGACTTCTTCTGGGCGGAGACCGTGACCGAGCCGTACGATGCCGCGATCTTCTTCGAATGCTTCCACCACTGTCACGATCATATGCGCCTGTTGCGAGCGCTGCGGCGTGCGGTGAAGCCGGAGGGAGAAATCTATTTCGCATCGGAACCGATTTTTCCGGCCTATCCGGTTCCCTGGGGGGTGCGCATGGATGGCGAGGCACTCTGGGCGATGCGGAAATTCGGCTGGCTCGAGCTCGGCTTCGACGAAGCCTATTTCAGGGAGGCGCTGGCCCGCACCGGATGGTCCGGCATCAGGCATCCCTGTCAGGACGTGTACTGGTCCAGCGTCTGGCAGGTGCGCAGGGATGACGCTGCGGCGCGCCTGCCGGACGGCGAGTATCCGCCGATCCGGGGCAGCGCGGCCTCGTGGGACGGCCAGTTGATCGGCGGGCTTTCGCCCATGCAGTGGGCGGCGGCGGAAATCGCGCGGCTCAGGGGCGAAATCGACGCCCTGCACCATTCGAGGTCCTGGCGCGCCACCAGGCCCTTGCGGGCGCTGAAGACGCTTTTCCGGCCAGGCGCGTGAGCCGGCGCCGACCGGCTACGTCTGATTGCTGCCGTCAAAGCCCGGGCGCGGCACGGTGCTCATCAGGATGCGGTTGAAGCCGCCATCGACGATGATCTCCTCGCCGTTGATGTAGGACGCGCGGTCGCTGGCCAGGAACAGGATGGCGTTCGCCATGTCCTCGGGTGTGGCAATGCGGCGCGACGGCACCATGGCCGAGCGCCGCTCCTCGACCCCGGGTGCCTGATAGAACGCCTCGCTCATCGGCGTGCGCACGAGTCCGGGGCTGACGACGTTGCTGCGGATGCCGGAGGGGCCCCATTCCAGCGCGATCTGGCGCGATAGCATGACCACCCCGACCTTGCTGACGCTGTAGGCGCCGGAAAAGCCTTGCGGGTGGCTGGCGGCGATCGAGGCGGTGTGCACGATGGCGCCGCGGTTGCGCTCCAGCATCTGCCGGCCGAACACCTGCGCGCAGATCAGGCAGCCCGTCAGGTTCACGCCGAGCAGCGCATTCCATTCCGCGACGGACAGCGTGGCGAGCGGTCCGGGGCGCAGCAGGCCGGCATTGTTGACCAGGATGTCGCACGACCCGGCCGAGCGCGCGCGCTCGGCCGCGGCCGACACGCTCGCCTCGTCGGAGACGTCGCAGGCGAGCGGCACGAGCTTGGTCGCGGGCGCGTCGAGCGACGCGGCGACTGCCTCGCAGGCGGCCTGCTCGCGATCGAGCATGACGATCGCCGCGGCGCCGGCCTGTGCGAAGGCGGCGCAGACGGCGCGACCGATGCCGCCGGCGGCCCCGGTGACCACGCACACCCGGCCATGCAGATCGAGCCAGTGCTCCGCCATGCGAGCGACCTCCCGGGGGCGTTGTTCTTGCCTGACGTTAGCGCCGCGTCACCGGCCACGATAGCCGCGACGAGGGGTTTACCGGGCTGGGCCGATCCGTCTTACAGTCGACGAAACGGCCGCCGCAGCGCCGGGCAAGGAGGATCCATGACCATCACGCCAGCTGGCCCATCCGTCACGCGCCGCACCGCCCTGCTCGGAGCGGCCTCGTTGTCGGCGCCGTTCATCCGCAACGCCGCCGCCGCCGAGCCGATCCGCATCGGCATGATCCTGGCCAAGACCGGGCAGATCGTCGATCAGTCCGAATACCTGGCGCAGGGCACGTACCTGGCGCTCGAGCAGCAGAACAACACGATCCTCGGTCGCCCCGCGGAGATCGTCTGGCTTGACGAGGCGAGCCCGCAAGGCGCGCAGCAGAACATGCAGAAGCTGATCGACGAGCAGAAGGTGGTGGCGGTGATCGGCGGCGCGCTCAGTTCCAGCGCGCTCGCCATGGAGTCGGTGGCCAAACGCGCGAAAATCCCGTTCGTGATCGACAACGCGGCGGCGCGCGAGATCACCGGAAAAGACTGCAACCGCTACACCTTCCGCCTGCAGGCGCCGGTGCCGGTGCAGGCGCGCGCCCTGGCGCCGTACATCATGGGCTATGGCAAGCGGTGGTATTTCATCACCGCCGCCTATGCCTTCGGCCAGGACATCTTGCGCAGCTTCCGCGACATCCTGCGCGCGGCCGGCGGCACCGAGGCCGGCATCGACGAGGTTCCCCTGAACACGCCAGACTACAGCTCCTTCATCCTGAAGATCCGCCAGGCCAAGCCGGATCTGGTGCTCGGCGGCGTGTCCGCGGGCGACCTGACCACGTTCCTCAAGCAATGGAACGAACTCGGCATGAAGGGAAAAATCCCATTTGCCGAAATCGCCATCGGCGACACCGACATCTGGGGCATCGGCCCGGACGCCGCCTCCGGCATCTTCACGAAAACCTGGTACTATAACAATCCCAACAATACGCCGGAGGACAAGGCGTTCGCCGCCGCGTATCAGAAGAAGCACAACCGCCCGGCGGCCGACAAGGCGTGGATGGGCTGGTTCACGATGAAGTCGCTGCTCGGCGGCATCGAGATCGCCAAGTCGACCGAGCCCGCCGCCATCGTCGCGGGCCTGGAGAAGTGGCAGACGCAGGACGGCGACCTGGCCGTGCACTACCGCAGCTGGGACCATCAGCTGCTGCGGCGCACGCTGGTGGTCGAAACCAAGCCGAAGATCACCGACAAGTGGGACTATTTCGACGTCAAGGCCAGCCTGCCGGCCAATGCCGCCGACCTGGAAAAGGTTTTTGGGGACAAGCAGGAGATCGGCTGCAATATGGAATCGACCTGACGCTCCCACGGCGATGCTCGACACGATCCTCTCCCAGGCGGTCAACGGCCTGGTGCTGGGGTTCCTCTATGTCCTGATCGCCGTCGGGCTCTCCATCATCTTCGGCCTGCTCGGCATCGTGAATTTTGCGCACGGCGCGTTCTTCGCGCTCGGCGCCTATTTCGCGATGCAGCTCTATCGCAGCTTCGGCTGGCCCGCGGTCATCCTGGCACCCTTCCTCGCCGGTGCGATCGGCATGGTCGTGGAACTGTCGCTGATACGGCGGCTGTACGGCAAGGAGCCGCTGCTCAGCCTGATCCTGACGTTTGCGCTGTCGCTGCTGATGTCGGCGCTGATCCGGCTGTTCTGGGGCGGCGCCGGGCAGCCGTTCAGCCCGCCGCGCTTCCTCGCCGGCTTCGTCGAATGGGGGCCGGTGCTGATCACCACCTACCGGCTGGCGGTGCTCGGCATCACCACGGCGCTGCTGATCGGCCTGTGGGCATTCTTTGCCTACACGCCGTACGGCCGCATCCTGCGCGCCGGCAGCCGTGATGCCGAGATGGTCGGGCTGCTCGGCATCAACCTGCCCTCGGTGCTCACCTGGGTGTTCGGACTGGGGTGCTGCCTCGCCGGCGCGGCGGGGCTGCTGGCCGCACCGCTGTGGACGGTGGACCCGACGATGTCGGAGTCGGCGATCATGCCGGCGTTCGTCATCGTCACGATCGGCGGGCTCGGCTCCTACGCCGGCGCGATCGTCGCCGGGCTGCTGGTCGGCGTGGTCACCGCGCTGACCATCGCCTTCGCGCCGGAAGCTTCCGCGGCGGCGATGTATGTGCTGATGGCGGTGATCCTGCTGCTGCGGCCGCGCGGCCTGTTCGGCGAGCGCTGGGAACGCTTCGAATGAGCGCCAGGGACGTGCTCGGCCATCCCGTGCTTTGGGCCGGCGCGGTGCTTGGCGCGCTGTCGCTGCTGTGGCTGGCGCTCGGCGCGCCGCTGCCGCTGATCACGCAGATCGCGATCTACACGCTGTACGGGGCCGGCGTGAA
>JAFAYM010000257.1 GCA_019240395.1 Acidisphaera sp.
GCTGTACGAGGGCGATATCGACGACATCCGGCCGGAGGAGGCGGACATCAGCTTCCTGCTGGATGAGGCGAACCACCTGCTCCCCACGCTCCGGCTGGAGCGGGCGGACGTGCTGTTCGCCTGGGCCGGGGTGCGGCCGCTGACCTACAATCCCGACCTGCCGATGGGCAATCGCTCGCGCGAGCTGCACGACCTCGGGCTCGAGGGCATGCCGGGCGCGCTGGCGATGACGGCGGGGCCGGTGATGACGCATCGCGGGGCGGGCCAGGAGATCACGGCGGCGGTGCAGCGCCGCCTGCCGCCGTCACGCGCGCCGCAGCCGCTGTCCTACGCCGCGCGGCTGTTTCCGGAGAACCAGAACTCGCCGCCGCTGCTCGACGACTATACCGAGGTCAAGCTCGCCGATTTGCGGCACGCCGCCGCGCACGAGCACGCCACCGACCTCGCCGACCTGCTGTTCCGCCGCACCGGCGCCGGCTGGACGGCGGGGATGGCCGCGGCGGAGGCGGAGCGCGCGGCGGAGGCCGTCGCCGACATCATGGGTTGGGACGCGGAGGCGCGGCAGGCGCAGGCGGCCGCGTATCGTGCCTATCTCGCCCGCAATCATTGCCTCGCCTGACCTCCGCCTGATACCCCCCGCTTGTTACGAGGACCTCGAAATGCCCGACGCGCAAACCGCGGCCGATCCGCTGCTGCAGCCTTTCGCCATCCGTCACCTCGTGCTGAAGAACCGGGTGATGAGCACGAGCCACGCCGCCGGGCTGCAGGAAGGCGGTATGCCGAAGGAGCGCTACCAGCGCTATCACGAGGAGAAGGCGATCGGCGGCATCGCGCTGACCATGTTCGGCGGCTCCTCGAACGTCGCGCCGGATTCGCCCAACGTGTTCAGCCAGCTCAATGTCGGCACCGACGAGGTGATCCCCTATCTGCAGCGCTTCTCCGAGCGCGTCCACGCGCATGGTGCGGCGCTGATGTGCCAGATCACCCATCTCGGCCGGCGCGGCGAGTCCTATTCGGGGGATTGGCTGCCGACCATCGCGCCCTCGCCGATCCGCGAGACGCTGCACCGCAGCTTTCCCCGCGAAATGGACCGGCATGACATAGACCGCGTCGTGCGCGCCTATGCCGAGGCGGCGCGACGCTGCCAAATCGGCGGGCTGGACGGCATCGAGACTTTGGCGGGCGGCCATCTGATCGGCCAGTTCCTGTCGCCCAAGACCAACCGGCGCACCGACGGATTCGGCGGCTCGCTGGAAAATCGCTGCCGCTTCGGCCTGATGGTGTTCGAGGCGATCCGAAGTCTCGTCGGCGACCGCTTTCTCGTCGGGTTCCGCTACGTCGTGGACGAGGCCGATCCGGAGGGTCTGGATTTCGAGGAGTGCGTGCGCGCCGCGCGGATCTTCCAGGCCGGCGGCTGCATCGACTTCTTCAATGCGATCTATGGGCGCATGGATACGGAAATGGCGCTGGTCACCGACAACATGCCGGGGATGGCCTCGCCGATCGCGCCCTGGCTGCGTCGCGTCGGCGAGTTCAAGCGCGAGGTCGCGCTGCCGGTGTTCCACGCCGCCAGGATCGCCGATATCGCCACCGCGCGGCACGCGATCCGTGAAGGTCTGCTCGACATGGTGGCGATGACGCGCGCGCACATCGCCGACCCGCATATCGTCGCCAAGCTGCAGCGCGGCGAGGAGGATCGGATCCGCCCGTGCGTCGGCGCCACGCACTGCCAGTCGCCGAACCGGCCGAGCTGCCTGCACAACCCGGCGACCGGGCGCGAGACGACGCTCGGCCACACCATTGCCAGGGCGGAGCACCGCCGCCGCGTCGTCGTGGTCGGCGGCGGTCCGGCCGGGCTGGAGGCGGCGCGCGTCGCGTCGGAGCGCGGGCACGGCGTCGTGCTCTTCGAAGGCGCATCGCAGCTCGGCGGCCAGGTGCGCATGGGTGTCGGCAGCTGGCGGCGCGACCTGATCGGCGTGGTGGATTGGCGGGCGCGCGAGCTCGAGCGGCTTGGCGTCGATATCCGCCTCAACGCCTTCGCCGAACCGGAGGACGTGCTGCGCGAGCAACCCGAACTGGTGGTGGTGGCGACCGGTGGCGTGCCGGACATCGACTGGATCGACGGCGCGGCACAGTGCACCAGCGTGTGGGATGCGCTGACCGGGGCGGTGCCGCTCGGCCAGGAGATCATCCTCTACGACGGCACCGGCCGTAACCCCGCGCCGCTGCTGGCCGAGACGGCTTCACGGCAGGGACGGCACGTCACCCTGGTGTCGCTCGATGCGCAACTCGCGCAGGAGCTGACCTATTCGGAGCGGGCGATCTGGAAGCGCGAGCTCTACCGGCGGCGCATTCCCACCGTCTTCGATCACCGTATCGAGCGGGTGGAGCGGGTCGGCAACCGGCTCGCCGCGACGTTTCGCAATCTTCTCAGCGATGAGGCCGTGGTGATGACCGGCGATCAGGTGGTCGTCGAGCACGGCACCGTGCCGGCCGACGAGGTGTTCCACGCGCTGCGCGAGGCGTCGTCGAACGACGGGGTGACCGACATCGCCGCGCTGCTCGCGCTCGCGCCGCAGCCACGGCAGCGGGATGGCCGCTTCGAGCTGCACCGGGTCGGCGATGCCGTCGCCAGCCGGAATATCGCGGCGGCGATCCTCGACTCGCTGCGCCTTTGCATGGCGGCTTGATTTCGCAGGTGCCGAGAAAGCCAGGCGAGGGCTCTCCCTCCGCGGGCAATTCCACGGGCTTCGCCCGTGGAACCTTCGCCCGCTACGCCCTCGACCCGCTGGGGTCAGGGGACCCCAGACCCCCTTTACTTAAGTAACCTGCTGGCCGGCTTTCGTCTCGATGAGGCGAACGATGTCGTCGACGGTGGCCAGCTGCTCGATTTCGCGGCTGCGCATCCGCAGGCCGAACCGTCGCTCGATGGCCACGACCAGGTCGATATGCGTGATGGAATCCCAGCCCTCGACATCGCGCGCGCTCAGCCCCGGCGTCAGCGCCAGTGTTTCGGCGCCGAATACTTCGCGAAATACCGCGGCCAGGCCGGCGTAGATTTCCTCCCGATGCATGGGCCTAGGCCGCCACAGGCGCGTGCTGGTCCGGGGCGTAGGAGAGATAGAAGGCGACCCACTCCTCGAAGGAGTACAGCCGGCCGTTCCAGGCGTATCGTGCGGCCGGGTCGTACCACTCCAGGCCGAAATGCCTGGCAATATCGGGATGGATCGGCGCCTCGGCACCGGCAAAGACATCGGTGCCGGCAGCCCAGCGGTCGAAGAGCTCGGCGGCCTCGACGCAGGATGTTTCGAACAGATCCTCGACGGCGGGATGGCCGTAGATCTGCACCAGGATCAAGCGGAGGAGTTCCGGGGTCGGATTGGTGTGGGTGAAGAACAGCCGCCGGTGGCGAAAATTCTCCAGCACATGCGCCGCGACCCGCACGTCGCAGCCGCGTTCGCGCCGGAAGAACTCATGCATGGTCAATTGGTGGAAGCGATCGACGTCGATCAGGTCCAGTGGGCTGCGCTCGAGATAGGCGGCCAGCCGCTCCTTCGGGTCGGCGACATCCTTGATCACCTGCAACGCCAACCGGTCGCCGACCGCGTAGGGTATCAAGCCAGCCGGGCTCCCGGCATCGGGCGTGTTGCGCGGGTCGTTGGCCACCAGCGGCCAAAGAGTGTTGAAGTGCAGCGCCGGCACGAGGACGGTGGTGCAGTCGGTGGGCAGCCACACGCGATCGGTCTCTCGCAGGGTGCTGTTGCCGTTCCAGGGCCACGCCTCCTCGATGAGTACGGTGCAGCGCCGCAGGATCTCGGGCGACGGTCGGGCCGGCCCCGTTGCGTCGACATGCGCGAAGTGGATTTCGACCAAGTCTTCCGCCGCGGGAAGGCTGCGAATTCCTTGCAGGATCGCGTCCATCACGCAGTCACCCGAACCCACCAGGACGGGCCTGCTCACGCCAAGCTCCAGAACCCGGAGCATGGCGCCGGAAGTTGCAACTCGCATCCGGAAGGTGACGGTGTAGCGCGCAAATCAATCGATCGTTTCGGAGGCTTCGCCAGACTTATAGCGCATTCCGCGGCTTTTTGCATCGCCTTCCGGTTCTGGCAGCTCTTTGGCAACTTGGCTTGTCGCCTGACCTGGTCGCCTGCATCATGCCGCGGGGCTGGGCAGGAGAGGCCATCATGCTCGTCGCGGGCGAGCCGGACGCGGCACACGCGGCGCGGGAAGCGGAAGCGGCGGCGCAACGCGGCGACCTCGAAACGGCGATGCGACATTGGGCCTGCATGCGATCGCAGGACCCGGCCGATCCCGCCGGCTATCTGCGACAAGGCGTCGCGCTGCGCAGCGTCGGGCGGGCGGAGGAGGCGGACCGCATCTTTCTCGAGGGAATCCGCAACTGTGCAGACGGATTCGAGCTCCTGCTGGAATATTGCTGGGTCGCGCATCACCGCTCCGATTGGGGGGAAGCGCTTGACCGGTGGAGCCGCCTGGCGGCTATTTTCCCCGGCCATTCCTCCGGTGCGGTCGGGGTGGCGCGCTGCCTGATCCAGCTCGGGCGCATCGCGGAGGCGGAACAATCGGTGGCGGAGTCCGGCTTTGCCGCGGCGGGCGATGTGGATGCCGGCAGCGTCTTCGCCGAGCTCGCGGCAGCCAGAGGCGACTGGGCGGAAGCGGTGCGGCGCTGGGGCGCGCTGCGTGCTTCGCACCCCGATCATGCACGTGTCATCGACGGCTACGGCCAGGCGCTCTGGCAGCTGAATTCGGCGGAAGCGATGGACCCGCAGCGCCGGCCGGCCGAGATCGCCGCCGGCGGCGACGCCGAGACCCGCGACCTGCTGCTGCGGTTCCAGAGCCTGGGAGAGAATTGCGAGTTCGGGCTGGTGCAGCGTCGGTTCGGCGCCGAGCCGATCGAGCTGTTCCGCTGGACCTATCTCCCGCCGCATCGCGCCACCAGGCTGTTGCAGTCGCGCTTGGCGGGGATCGGAGCTCCGGAGACCACCCGGCTCGGGGTGTCGCATTACGGCGAATATTTCGTCGAGGACACGCAGAACGAGCTGTCCTTCCATACATTCGTCGCGGAGAACGGCGCCGACCCGGCGATCCTGCTGGCACAGCATCGCACGCGACTGGAGCGGCTGAAGGAAAAGCTGCTCGAAGACCTGCAGCTGGGCGAACATATCTTTGTCTGCAAGCTGCAGTACGACGCCTCGGATCAGACGGTGTCTCGGGTGCAGGCTGCCATGCGCGAGCATGGTCCCGGCAGGCTGCTATGTGTTCGCGTGAAGGACGATGCCAATCCCGCCGGGTCGCTCAGGGTTGCCGCCGATGGCGTGATGTACGGGTATCTCGACAGGGTCGGTCCGACGGTGGGTCCGTTCGGCGAGGTCTGGGACATCGCCTTCGACGACTGGATTGCGGTGTGTCGTCAGGCGGTGGCCGCTGCGCTTACTTGAGTAGATGGGGTCTGGGGTCCGCTGACCCCAGCGGGTTGAGGGCGGAGTGGGCGAAGGTTCCGCCGGCGCAGCCGGTGGAATTGCCCGCGGAGGGGGAGCCCTCACCTTGCTTCTTCCCCAGCACCAAGGTTCCCGCGAAGCCGATCGCTGCGCCGCTCATGAGATAGTAGGCGGGCACCATGTGGCTGCCGGTCCAGGCGATCAGCGCGGTGATGAAGAACGCCGCCGACCCGCCGAACACGGCAACCGCGATGTTGTCGGCAAACGAGAGCCCCGTCGCCAAGGTGCGTGCCGGGAACATCAGGGCGATGCCGGCCAGGATGGCGCCCTGGTAGCAGGCGATCACCACGGCGAAGACCATGACGAACACCAGCAGCGTCGGCAGGCTGGGGGCGCGGTTCACATAGGCGAACATCGGATAGGCGAGCACGAAGAACGCCGCCGAGGCGAAGCGCAGGAACGGGCGCGGACCGAACCGATCGACGAGGCGGCCGACCGCCGGGGTAAGCAAGCCGGCGACGACGGTGCCGGAGATCGTCGCGGCGAAGCCGTAGGATTGCGGCAACCCGAGCGTGCGCACCGTGTACACCGGCGTGTAAACGATCAGCACATAGGTGCAGGTCGTCGAGAGCACGATGAGCGCGCCGGTCGCCAGGGACTGCAGGGGGTAGCGGGACAGCACCTCGCGGAAGGGCCGGCCCGCGGGATCGGTGGTGCGCTGCGCCGCCGGGGGATCGGGCACCCGGGTGCGCAGCACGTAACCGACCGGGCCGATGAACAGGCCGAGGAGGAAGGGTACCCGCCATCCCCAGGCCTCGAGGGCGTCGCGGCTGAATCCGGCGGAAACCAGGCTGCCGACCAGCAGGCCGAGGGCGATGAACAGGCCGCTGCTGGCATAAACCCAGCTGTAGTAGAAGCAGCGTC
>JAFAYM010000266.1 GCA_019240395.1 Acidisphaera sp.
GCGACGAAGGCTTCGGAGCCCGGCCACTCCAGGCCGATCGCCTGCAACGCGGCCGCCAGGGGCGCGGTCCCGAGCCGTTGCGCCGCCGTCTCGCGGCCCCGCCGGCCCAGGGCGGCGCGCGCCGCCGGGTCGTCGGCCAGCCGGACCAGGTGGGAGGCCGCCTCGCCGAAGTCCGGCTCCGCCCAGACCGCGCCGGGGGCTTCGAAGACGCGGCGCGGGTCGCGGGCCGGCACCAGCCGGTAGCCGACCAGCGCAGCGCTCCCGGCCTCCATGAAATCGGTATTGCCCGACCAGCCGGTAGCGATGACGGCGCGGCCGAGCAGCATCGCCTCGGCCGGAACCAGGCCGAAGCCCTCGCTGCGGTGGAGCGAGAGCACGATGTCGGCGCAGGCGGTCAGCGCGTGGCGCTCCGCCGAGCCCAGGGTTCGGGTCTCGATCCGGATGTTCGGTGCCGCGCCGACATGGTGGCGAATGGTCCGGAAATCCGCCGGGAAATCCCCGGGGTTGCCGATCTTGAGCAGCAGCACCCGGTCGCGACGGTCCCCGAAGGCCCGGCGGAACGCGGCGATCGCACCGAGCGGGTTCTTCCGCTCGAAACTGGAGGCCAGGCTGAAGGAGACCAGCACGATGACCGCCTCCTCGGGCAGTCCGAAATGCGCCCGGCCGAGCGGCGCCGGCCGAGGCGGAGCGACGGCGAGTGGATAGGGCACCACCCGCACCCGGCCGGGCAGCAGGGTTTCGAGCGCCGTGGCGGTGAAGCGCGAGGGCGCCCAGACCTCATGCACGAAGCGTGCGCCCTGCCGCCAGTCCGCCGGCACGGTCGGCAGTTCCCACGCCCAGTGACCGATCAGCCGGCGACGGCGCAGCATGGTCCGGTCGAGCCGCAGCAAGGCGGCGGGCAGCATCGGGGCGTTGACGTGAAGAAGCAGCGGCGCCCCGTCTGCCGGCCTCGGCGCGGCGGGCCCAGAGGAGGGCGAGCCGATCGCCCAATGCGGGACCCCGAGGGCCGCCAGGCCGTGCAGCATCAGCCGCGCGCCCTCGCCGAGGCCGGAAGCGCGGTCGAGCTCGCCGGCCACCGCCACGCCGCCGCGCGCCGGCGGCGGCGGCCGGTCGGGGACCGGAGCCAGGAGGGCGGCGGCACGGGTCAGTACACGGCGTCTGCCGCGCGCCGGCAGCACGCGCCAGAGCCGGTGCAGAGGGGACAAGCCGGATGCGGCGCGTGACTCGGCCAAGGTGCGATGAGGGGGTGGGAAAGTTGCGGGGCGGGAGGTAAGCACGGTTCTTCGGCGCACGGGAAAGGGAAACCGGCCATGACGGCCGCACCTCGCGCTCCGGTTGCCGGCCGCCGCGACCCGTATAGACTGAAGGCATGGCGAGGCCGATGCCCGACCACACAGGCGCAAAACGGCGCGACACGGTTCCCCGGCGCCTATCCCTGGCCGCCGGACCGGCCCGACGTGTCGCCGGCCTGCCGGGCTGAGGCTGCATGTCGGGCCCGGCGACGCCGCCGCAGCTGCCATTGCCGCAATTTCCGGTGCATCTGCAAGCGCCGGACATCGCGCCTTACCTCGCCGGCAACACCGGCATACCCGGCTTCATCACCCGCCAGAGCAGCCAGGCCGGGCCGCACGTCGCCCTGCTGGCGCTCACTCACGGCAACGAGCTGGCCGGCGCCATCGTGCTCGAGCGGCTGCTGCGGGCCGGGCTGCGGCCGCGGCGCGGCCGGCTGACCTTCGGCTTCGTCAATCTTGCGGCCTTCGCCCGCTTCGATCCTCGCCAGCCCACCATGTCGCGCTTCGTCGAGGAGGACATGAACCGGCTCTGGGATGCGTCGGTGCTCGACGGGCCGCGCCAGTCGAGCGAGCTGACGCGGGCCCGCGAGATCCGGCCGCTCATCGAGACCGTGGACGTCCTGCTCGATCTGCATTCCATGCTCTGGCCCTCCGAGCCGCTGCTGCTCAGCGGCGCCTCGCCGAAAGGCAGCGAGCTGGCTCTGCGGATCGGCGTGCCGCCGCTGGTGGTGGCCGATCACGGGCACATCAGCGGCCGGCGGCTGATCGATTTCGCGCGGTTCACCGATCCCGGTGGGGAGGCGGCGGCCATCCTGGTGGAGGCCGGCCAGCACTGGGAGCGCGAGACGGTGGATCTGACGCTGGCCTGCGTGGCCGGCCTGCTGCGTCATACCGGGTTGGCCGAGGACGACCCGGCACTGCCGCCACCCGGCCAGCCGGCGCAGCCGCGCTACGCCGAGGTGACCACGGCGGTAACCGCGACCACGGCGAGTTTCTCGTTCCTCCAGCCGTTCCGCGGCGGCGACGTGGTGGCGCGGCGCAACACGCTGATCGCACGCGACGGCAGCGCCGAAATCCGCACGCCGCACGACGAGTGCCTGCTGGTGATGCCGAGCCTGCGGCCGAGCCGCGGCCACACCGCCGTGCGCCTGGCCCGCTTCAGAGCAGCGTGCGATTAGGTGGAATCACCTGATCGCACAAAGCTGCTCGCCAAAACAAAGTGATAGAGCGGATCGGGTCGGCGAGGAGCGACCTCGCCCGGATTGACTTTCCCCAGGCCCGCCGGTAGCGGCCCCGCTCATGGTGCACGCCTTCATCTTCCCCGGCCAGGGCAGCCAGTCCGTCGGCATGGGTCGCGACCTGGCCGCCGCCTTCGCCGCGGCCCGCGAGGTGTTCGAGGAAGTCGACGAGACGCTGCGCCAGAAGCTCTCCAAGCTGATGTTCGAGGGCCCGGCGGAGGAGCTGACGCTGACCGGCAACGCCCAGCCCGCCCTGATGGCGGTGTCGCTGGCGGCGCTGCGCGTGCTGGAGCACGAGGGCGGCTTCTCGCTGAAGCAGAAGGCGGCGGTGGTCGCCGGCCACTCGCTCGGCGAATACAGCGCCCTCTGCGCCGCCGGCGCCCTGCCGGTCGGCGAGACGGCCCGGCTGCTGCGCCTGCGCGGCGAGGCCATGCAGAAGGCGGTCCCGGCCGGCGAGGGAGCCATGGCGGCGCTGATCGGCGTCGAGCTGGCGCAGGCGGCCGAGATCTGCGGCGAGGCGGCGGAGGGGCCGGAGGGCCAGGAGGTGGTGGAGACCGCCAACGATAATGGCGGCGGGCAGGTGGTGATCTCCGGCCATCGCCCCGCCGTCGAGCGCGCGGTGGAGCTGGCCAAGGCGCGGGGCGTCCGCCGCGCCATGCTGCTGCCGGTGTCCGCCCCCTTCCATTGCGCGCTGATGGCGCCCGCCGCCGAGGCGATGGCGACGGCGCTCGAAACGGCGGCGATACAGCCGCCCGTGGTACCGCTGATCGCCAATGCCTCGGCCGCCAAGGCGACCGACCCGGCGCGTATCCGCGACCTGCTGGTCGAGCAGGTCACCGCCACGGTGCGCTGGCGCGAGAGCGTGGCGACGATGACGGCGCTCGGCGTCGACAGTTTCCTGGAGCTGGGCGCCGGCCGGGTGCTGACCGGGCTTGGCAAGCGCCTCGCCCCGGACGCACATGCCATGGCCGCCGGCACCCCCGCCGAGATCGAGGATGTGCTGAAGACGCTCTGAGCGAGCGCTGCAAGGAGCAACAGCCATGCCGAGCGATCTCAGGTTGAGCGATCCCGGGTTGGGCGATCTCGACGCGCTGGTCGAAGCGGCGATGCAGGAATGGCGTATCCCCGGGCTGGCGGTCGCCGTCGTGCGTGACGGCAAGACGGTCCTGCTCAAGGGCTACGGCCAGCGCGACACCGAGACCGGCAGCGACTTGCCGGTCACCACGGATACGCAGTTCCTTATCTGCTCGTTGACCAAGTCGTTCACCGCCGCCGGGCTCGGCCTGCTGGTGGACGAGCGGCGGCTCGACTGGAACCGCCCGGTGCGCGAGGTGCTGCCTGAATTCCGCCTGTCCGATCCCGTCGCCACCGAGCGGCTGACCGTTCTCGATCTCCTCTGCCACCGCAGCGGCCTGCCGCGCCATGACTGGATCTGGAGCCCCGGCGACATCTCGCGCGCGGAGATGGCGGCGGCAATGCGCCATCTCGAACCGAGCCGGGATTTCCGCGAGGCATTCCAGTACCAGAATCTCGGCTACCTCGTCGCCGGCATGGTGGCCGAACGGATCAGCGGCCACTCCTGGGAAGAATTCACCGCCGAGCGGCTGCTGCGCCCGCTGGGCTTCTCCGGTTTCGGCTTCTCCATCGAGGCGCTGGAGAATGCGCCGGACAGCGCGCGGCCGCATCGGATGGACGGCGACGAGCGGCTGCGCGCCCGCCTCTGGCCGATCCGCGACACGCCGGCCGGCGGGCTGAACGCCTCGATCGCCGGCCTGGCGAACTGGCTCCACTTCCTGCTCGAAGAAGGCAGCCCCGGCGGCAAATCCATCCTCTCGCGGGAGGTGGTCCGCGAAATGCAGGTGCCGCGCATGCACGTCATGCGCTCGGAATTCGCCGAGCTCGGGGACATCCATTACGGCCTCGGGCTGGGCAGCCATGGCTATCGCGGCGAGCGTGTGGTGGCGCATTCGGGCGGCTGGATCGGCTGGAGCTCACTGCTTTGCCTGATGCCGGAGCGGCGCACCGGCGTCGCCGTGCTGACCAACCGCGACCCCAACCCCGTGCCCGAAATCCTGGCCTACGCCGTGTTCGACCAACTCTGCGGCCGCGATCCGGTCGACTGGCTGGACCGTTTCCGCGCCCGTCGGCGGCAGTTCCTGGAGCACCGCGACACCGACCGGCAGGCCCGTGTGGCGGCGCGCCGGCCCGGCACCTCGCCCAGCCACGCGCTCGAGGAGTATGCCGGGGACTACGAGCACCCGGCCTATGGGCGCATGTGCATCACGCACGAGAATGACGGCCTCGCCTGGCGTTGGCGCGGCCTGTCCGGCGTCTTGCAGCACCGCCATTACGACGTCTTCGAGGTGCCGGAGAACCCGGCGGAATTCGGTCTCGATCTGCTGGCCTTCACCTTCCAGTACGACCGCGAGGGCAGCATCGACCGGCTGTCGGTGCCCTTCGAGCCGATGGTCGCGGACATCGTCTTCCGCCGCGCCGCCGCCGGCGAGGCGCTCGACCCGGCGTTCCGCGCCCGCTGCACCGGCGTCTATCGCAACGGCCCGCAGCGCCACGAGGTGCGATTGGATGCCGAGGGGCAGCTCACCCTGTCGCCGGCCGGCCAGCCGACCTATCGCCTGGTCCCGTATCGGGACCGCGTCTTCACGATTGCGCAGTTGTCGGGCTATCGCGTCGAGTTCCGATCGGCGACACAAGGCGCGGCGGAGGCGGTGATCTTCCACCAGCCGAACGGCACCTTCGAGGCCGAACGAGAGGCCGACTGACCGCCGGCTTTCACGGGGTTAGAGCGACGATGACGGCACGATACTATCCCGAGATCTACGACGCGGCGGATCTCAGGCGCGCGAAAGAGATCATCCTGACGGACGAAGGGCCCGGCGCGGATACCGATACGCGATGGGCGGTGGAGACGCCCTACATCCTGGAGCTTCTCGGCCAAGCCTTCGAGCTTCGCCCGGAGATGCTGCTGCTGGACTACGGCTGCGGCATCGGGCGGATGGCGAGGGCGATCATCGAGACCGCGGGATGCAGCGTCATCGGCGTCGATACCAGTCCACGCATGCGCCGGCTGGCCGAGGATTATGTCGGGTCGGAGCGTTTCGTCGCCTGTTCGCCGGCGCAGTTCGACACGATGGTCGCGGCCGGCCTGCGCGTGCATGCGGCGATCGCGATATGGGTGCTGCAGCATTGCCTGACGCCCGCCGCCGACATCGAACGGATCAGGCGCGGTCTGGCAGCGGGCGGCCAGTGCTTCGTCGTGAACATGCTGCACCGCGCCGTCCCCGCCTTGCGGGACGCAGATGCTTCACCAGGCCGGTTCGTCTGGGTAAACGACGGCCAGGACATCGCCGCGCTGCTGCGCCAAGCGTTTGAGGTGGCGGCGGAGGGCGAGCCGGACGCCTCTCGCGTTCCGAAGATGGCCCAGTCGGGCGTCTTCTGGATGCACCTGCGGCGATGAGCTGCGGGTTGCTCGGGTATTCCGAGGTGCGGATCCTGCTGCCGGGCAGCAAGCTGAACATCAGTGCGACGAACTACCGCCCGATCCGGCAAATGCAGCTCGTGCGGTGGACCGGCACCACCTGGCAGCTCTTCGGCAAGCGGTAAACCGGGCTCAGGTCACCAGCACGACACGCTCGGGCGCGCCGGCCAGCACCGCGCGGTAGGCGTCGGCGGCGCGGTCGAGCGGGTAGGCGTTGGGGTCGGACACCGGGAAGGGTCGCAGCGCGCCGCTCTCGAAGCCCGGGCGCAGCGTGTCGAGGATCCCCGCGCAATCGCCGCTGTCGAGCGCCAGCGTGTCCAGGCCGATGAAGCGGTGCCGCCCGCGGTAGAAGGCGAAGATGTCGAAGGGAACCGAGCGCTCGATGGTGGAGATGAAGATCTGCCGGCCGCGCACCGCCATCGCCCGGTTCGCTGCCTCGAAATAGGGGCTGCCGACGGTGTTGAAGACAACGTCGGCGCCGTGCCCGCCGGTCGTGTCGCGCAACTCGGCGGCCCAGTCGCGATCGCCCGCCAGCATCGTCAGCGGCGCGCTGGCGTGGCCGCGATAGGGCTTCGCCGTACGCTCCACGCCGAAGACACGCGCCCCTGCGGCGGTAGCGATCTGGATCGCCGCCTGCCCGACCTTGCCGTTGGCGCCGAGCACCAGCGCGACATCGCCGGGCTGCACGCCGCCTGCCTCGCGCAGGCCTTCGGCGGCGGTGATGAACGGCACGCCGACCGCGCCAGCCTCCGTCAGGGTGATCCGGCCGGGTTTCTCCCTGACATGCGCGGCCGGCAGCACGAGGTAGCGCGCGTGCGTGCCGTCGCGCCTGATGCCGAGCTCGCCGCCGGAGCCCCAGACGTCGCGGCCAAGCAGGGGTTCGGGGCCGGCGACGACGACGCCGGCATAGTCGCGGCCCGGCGTGCGCGGCCAGACCGCGTGCGGCATGGCGCCCATCACCGCCTTGACGTCGGAAGGATTGACCCCGGCGGCGCGCACCTCGATGACGGCCTGGTCGGGACCGGGCTCGGGGATGTCCATTTCCGCCAGCCCGATCGCGGCATCCAAGGCCTCGGCGCTTTCGGCCTTGGACTGCACGCGCAGCGCGGCGCCGCGCCGGCCGGCTGTGCTCATCGCTCTAGAACCCGAACATATGGTCGAGGGAGAAGCCGCCCGCCTCCTCCATCAGCCCGTGATAGCCGAACAGGCGGCAGGTGGTGTCGCGGATCAGCACGTAGCCCTCGGCGCCGGCCTGCGCCAGCAGGGCCTCGCCGAACACCAGGTGCGGCCAGACCATCGCCGAGCCGGAGCAGGCGATCTCCAGCGGCCGTTCGGCGATCACCGCGCCGGCGCTGTCGTGCAGCAGCAGGGTGGTGGCGGAGCGCGGGTGCCAGGGCGCCGAGGCCGCATAGATGAGATGCGCGAAGCTGCGCCGGGTCGCATCGCCGAGCTTGAGGAACAGCCGCGTGGACAGGCCGGGGGGCGGGCCGGAATAGGATTGCGGCTCGTCCTTGTAGGTCATCGGCGTGTTGTAGATATGCGCGCCGAAGCTGGTCTCCGAGCGATGGCCGGAGTGGCGATCCTCGGCGCGGATGAGGGCGTGCATCCAGCCGTCGGCCTCGCCGCCGTCGCGGAAATCGTAGACCAGCTCGGCGTGGCCGCCCTCCGCCAGTTTTCCCGGTTCCAGAAGATCGTCGAGATCGAGCGCCAGCTCGTGGTCGCGCGGCAGGCAGCCGAGGAAACGCTCGGCCGCCGGCGTGCCGTCGGCGTCGAAGACGTCCAGGCGCAGCGGCAGCGTGGCCTGCGTCGTCGCCATCGGCGTCGGCTGCACGATCGTGGTGAAGCGGCGACGCGGCAACACCGGGAAGGGCAGCAGGAAGCCGCGGCCCAGCAGGTTGGAAAGCGCCGGGATGGCCGGATCGGGCGCCAGGTCGGCGCGCTCGACATTGGGGTGGGCGATGCGGGTGCGCCCGTCGTGGACGACTTCGTAGCGTGGCCGCACGACGTGGCGGCCGGCGCGCAGCTCGATCTGCGCGGGCCAGTGCAGTCCAGGGAGCAGGCTGGCGACGTCCAGCGCGACCGAGGCGTATGGGCCGATTTCCTGCGGCAGGCTGACGGGGTGCTCGGCGCCGATGCGGTCCAGCGCGATGGCGCCGGCGGGGATCGGCGCGGCGTGGCTGTTCTGCACCCAGAGGATGACCCGCTCGTCCGGCCGGGGTGCCGGCACCCCGGCGTAGCGGTCTGCCGGCCAGGCGTTGGCGTCGTGGGTGCAGGAGAGGCTGGCGCCGTTGCCGCCGGTCGCAAAAGTGTCGAGCGCGTATTTGACGACGTCGTGGCCGGCGGCGCCGACCGCGTGGAGGAAGAGCTGGCCGGTGAAGGGCGGCAGGTTGAAGCGCCGGCGCACCTCCCGGCTGTCGATGGCGATTCCGCCGGCGCCTTCCGGCACCGGCTGTTCCCAGGTGGCGAGCGGGGTGCCGTCGGCATCGAACAGGCGCAGCCAAAGCCGGACCGGCCCGGCGCCGTACCCGGCCCAGTAGTTGGCGGTGACCAGGCGCGTGGAAAGCCCCTCGGCGTCGCGGAAGAAGGCGTGGTTGGTCGCGAAGTTCAGCCTGTCGAGGTAGCGGCGCGGCAGGGTGAGCAGCCGATCGGGCAGGCGTGCCGCGTCGAGGGTGGCCATTTCGGCGCCCGGCGGCAGCATCGGGGCGATGCGCGCGGCGATGCGGGGATCGAAGGAAGCGACCAGCACGCTGCCGGCCGCCGCCTCGCGCAGCGCGGTCAGCGGTCTTGCGGCCATGCCGACGCGGGGGCTGCCGATCTCCCGGACATCCTGGACATAGACGCCCTCGAGGGCGGGATGCCCGGGGTTGAGGGCAAAGAGTGCCGCGGCGATGCCGTCCGGGTCGAAGACGGCGACCGGCGGGGCGAGCCGCGCGTAGAGTGCGGTGACCGCCTCCACCGCCAGCGGATGCGCCAGCGCCTTGTAGAGCACGTTGCCGCCCTGGCGCTGATCGAACGTCCGGATATCCAGCATGTCACTTCCTTGAGTCATGGGGTCTGGGGGCCGCTGCCCCCAGCGGGTCCAGGGCAGAGCCCTGGCCTTTTTTCTTAAAACCCAAGCCGCCGCCGCATTTCTGTGGCCGCTTGTGCGGTGTCATCGAGCGGTTCGACAACCCAGTCCTCGTAGCGTCCGGTGAAGTCGCGCACCCGCCCGCTGTCTTGCAGCAGGTGCAGGAACGCGGCGATGCGGCGGGAGTGTCCGGGCAGCCGGGCTAGCATGACCGGCGCGCGTGTGGCCACCGCCTCGGAGATCATGGAGACGCTGTCGATGGTGACGACGATGGCGTCCGCTAGGGCCAGCAGCCCGAAATAGGGATTCTCCCCGCTGCCGTCCCATACCCAGGCGCCGAGCCGGCCGAGTCGCTCGGCGAGCAGGTGCCGGACTGCGGGATCGGTGCGGCGCGACGGGGTGAGGGCAAGCCCGACGCGGTCGGCCTGCATCATGCCGGTGAGCCGGTCAGCCAATGCCGTGCCAGTGGAGATGTCGAGGCGGAAGCGGCCGTTGGTGCCGCCGACGAGGACGGCGACGAGCGGGCGGGGCAGGTGGGCGAGGCGGGGCGCCCAGAGCGCGCGGGCGGCGGCGAGGCGCGGCGGCGTCACGCGGTGCAGGGCGGTGCGGGTGACCAGCACGTTGGGTCCGGTCAGGTCGTCGTGCCGGGTCACCACGACCAGGTCGAAGCGGGCGGGGTCCATGCGTGGGTGCTGGACGTGGACGACCGGCAGGTCCGGGCGGCGGAGCGCGCTGCCAACCGCCGCGGCGACCCCGCCGCAGCCGAGCAGCACACCGGACGCGGGCGTCACGGCGTCGACGGCGCGCAGCGGCGCCGGCCAGAGGCGGGCCGGCAGGTAGCGCCAGGGCGCCCGCGGGCGCAGGACGCGCAGCTCCGGCTGCAGGCCGGCTGCTTCGGCGAGGCCGAGCGCCTGCGCCTGCAATC
>JAFAYM010000058.1 GCA_019240395.1 Acidisphaera sp.
TGCGCACGCGCGGCGAGGAGACCGGCAGCCTGACCATCCTGCCCTATGGCGCGGTGACCCGCGGCTGCCGCGGCGAGGAGCTCGCCGAGCTCGCCCTGCTGCACGAGGCCGGTGCCATCGCCTTCACCGACGGCACGAGGGCGATCGGCTCGCCGCGCATAATGCGCCTCGCCCTCTCCTATGCCCGCGGTTTCGGCGCCCGCATCGTCCAGCACCCGGAAGATCCCGTGCTGGCCGCTGGAGGCAGCGCGACCGAAGGCGAACTCGCCACAAGGCTCGGTCTGCCCGGCATTCCCGCTGCCGCCGAGGCGATCCTTGTCGCGCGCGACATCCGGCTCGCCCAGCTCACCGGGGGCGCCGTCCACTTCGCCCATGTCTCCACCGCCGAGGCGCTCGAGCTGATCCGCCGCGCCCGCACCGCCGGCATCGCGGCGACCTGCGACACCGCCCCGCCCTATTTCGATCTGAACGAGACGGCGATCGGCGACTTCCGCACCTACGCCAAGCTTTCCCCGCCGTTGCGCCCGGAGACCGACCGACGGGCCGTGTGCGCCGCCCTGGCCGACGGCACGATCGACGCCATCGCCTCGGACCACCAGCCGCGCGACGCCGACGACAAGCGCCTGCCCTTCGCCCAGGCGACACCCGGCGGCGCCGGCCTCGCCACGCTGCTCGGCGTCACGCTCGCCCAGGTGCATGGCGGCGTGCTGAGCCTGGGTGCGGCGATCGAAAAACTCACCTCGCGCCCGGCCCGGCTGCTCGGCGTCGTCGCCCGGCTCGGCAAAGGCGACCCGGCCGATCTTTGCCTGTTCCACCCCGAGCGGATCTGGCAGGTCGAGGCGGGAAAGCTGCCCGGCAAGGCCCGCAACACGCCGTTCGACGGGCGGGCACTGGAAGGTCGCGTGCTCGGCACCTGGAAGGCCGGCCGGCGGGTGTTCGGGTGAGCCTGACGGAAAAAATGCTCATCGTCGGCGCGATTGCCTGTTTCATCGGCTACGCCCTGGGATCCGTCCCCTTCGGGCTGCTGCTGACGCGTGCCGCCGGGCTGGGGGACATCCGCCGTGTCGGCTCGGGTAATATCGGCGCCACCAACGTCCTCCGCACCGGCCGCGGCGGCTTGGCCGCTGCCACCCTGCTGCTCGATGCGGCGAAGGGCATCGCCGCCGTGCTGCTGCTGCGCCCCGTCCTGGGTCCGGACTGGGCGGCGCTCGCCGGGCTCGCCGCCGTGCTCGGCCATTGTTTCCCGATCTGGCTGAAGGGGCGCGGCGGCAAGGGCGTGGCGACCGGCCTCGGTGTGATCCTCGCCATGGACTGGCGGATCGGTCTGGCCGCCCTGGCGGTCTGGCTGGTCGTGGCCAAGATCGCACGGATTTCCTCCCTCGCCGCGCTGTCCGCTCTGCTCGCCGCGACGGTGCTCGGGCCGCTGCTGCGGCCGGGCTGGATCGAGGCGGTGCTGGTGGCCATCGCACTTCTGGTCTTCGTTCGCCACGCCGGCAACATCGGCCGCCTGCTGGCCGGCACCGAACCGCGCATCGGAGCCGGCGGGTGAGCGGGGCGGAGGCGGTCGACCGGCTGCGTTTGGCGCGTGCCGAGGGAGTGGGTCCGGTCACCTACCGCCGCCTGCTGCGCCGCTACGGCAACCCGAATGCCGCAATATCTGCTTTGCCTGAACTGGCCCGTGCCGGCGGGCGGGCGGCATCGCCAAGCATTCCTTCACGCGCCGCTGCAAACCGTGAACTGGAACAGCTGGCCCGGCTCGGCGGCCGCATGCTGTTCCTTGGTGCGCCGGATTACCCGCCCCTCCTCGCCCTGCTGGAGGACGCACCCCCGGCACTCGCCGTGCTCGGCGATGTGACCGCCCTGAACGCCCGCGCTGTGGCGCTGGTCGGTGGCCGCAACGCTTCGGCGAACGGCCAGCGGATCGCCGAAGAACTCGCGGACGCGCTCGCCACCGCCGGGCTCCTGATCGTCTCCGGCCTCGCCCGCGGCGTCGATGCGGCAGCGCATCAGGGCGCGCTGCGCGGCGGCCGGACTGTCGCCGCGGTCGCCGGCGGCCTCGATGTACCGTACCCCCCAGAGCACGCGTTACTGCAACGCCAGATCACTGAAATCGGCGCCGTAGTCGCCGAGGCGCCGCTCGGCACCGCCCCGCAGGCGCGCCACTTCCCACGCCGCAACCGCATCATCGCCGGACTCTCGCTCGGAGTAGTGATCGTCGAGGCGGCACCGCGTTCGGGCAGCCTGATTACCGCCCGGCTCGCCCAAGAGGCCGGCCGGGAGATCTTCGCCGTGCCCGGGTCGCCCCTTGATCCGCGTTGCCGCGGCTCCAATGACCTGATCCGCCAGGGAGCCTACCTCACTGAAAGCGCCGCCGACGTGCTTGACAATCTGCCCGATCACCCGTCGCGTGAGGGCATCCAGCGCTCCCCCCTATTCGCGAGGGGTCGCCCGCCTCCGGTCGTTGCCGAGCCACCCGCCCCCTTGGAGGGGCCGGAACTCTCTGATGCGGACCGCGCAACCCTGCGCCGCCAGGTTACTGCCTTGCTCGGTCCGTCCCCGACATCGGTTGACGATCTGGTGCGCCGCTGCCAGATGTCCGCGGCCGCCGTCCTCGCGGCATTGCTGGAGCTGGAGCTTGCCGGGCGGGTGGAGACGCTACCCGGCAACCGCGTCGCTCTCATTGCCGAATAGCAATCCCGTCTCGCGTTAGGACCTCATGACCGACGTCGTCGTCGTCGAATCACCGGCCAAGGCCAAGACCATAAACAAATACCTGGGCGGCAACTTTACGGTGCTTGCCAGCTTCGGCCATGTCCGCGACCTGCCGCCGAAAGACGGCAGCGTCCGGCCGGAGCAGGATTTCGCCATGGACTGGGCGGCGGATGACCGGGGCAGCAAGCAGGTCGCCGCCATCGCCAAGGCGCTCAAGGGTGCCGGCACCCTCTATCTCGCCACCGACCCCGATCGCGAGGGCGAGGCGATCTCCTGGCACGTGCGGGCGATGCTGGAGGAGAAGCGAGCGCTGAAGGGCGTCAAGGTGCGCCGCATCACCTTCAACGAGATCACCCGCAGCGCTGTCCGGCACGCTATCGAGCACCCCCGGGACCTCGACCAGCCGCTGATCGAGGCCTATCTGGCGCGCCGCGCCCTCGATTACCTCGTGGGCTTCACCCTGTCGCCCGTACTGTGGCGCAAGCTGCCGGGCAGCCGCAGCGCCGGACGGGTGCAGTCGGTCGCCCTGCGGCTGATCTGCGAACGCGAAGCCGAGATCGAGGCGTTCCGCGCCCGCGAGTACTGGACCGTCGAGGCGCAGTTCACCACCCCGGCCGGGGCGCCGTTCACCGCCCGCCTCAGCTATCTCGACGGCCGCCGGCTCGACCAGTTCGACCTGAACGAAGAGGCGGCGGCGCTGCGTGCCAAGGCCGCCGTGGAAGGTGGGCAGTTCAGCGTCACCTCGGTCGAGCGCAAGCGGGTCAAGCGCAACCCGCCGCCGCCCTTCACCACCTCGACCCTGCAGCAGGAGAGCTCGCGCAAGCTCGGTTTCGGCGCCCAGCAGACCATGCGCCTGGCCCAGCAGCTCTATGAGGGAGCGGAGATCGACGGCGATATGGTCGGCTTGATCACCTACATGCGCACCGACGGCCTGCAGATGGCGCGTGAGGCAATCGCCGGCATCCGCGACCACGTCCACGAGGCCTACGGGCCCGACTACCTCCCGGCGGCTCCCCGCGAATATGCGACGAAAGCCAAAAATGCCCAGGAGGCGCACGAGGCAATCCGCCCGACCGATGTCAGC
This sequence comes from Acidisphaera sp., assembly GCA_019240395.1. GTDB lineage: Bacteria > Pseudomonadota > Alphaproteobacteria > Acetobacterales > Acetobacteraceae > JAFAYA01. The sequence goes on from JAFAYM010000058.1 coordinate 3,797, forward strand.
CGCACGCCAGAGAGTGTGGCCCGCCATCTCAATCCCGAGCAGCGCCGCCTCTACGACCTCGTCTGGAAACGCGCCGTCGCCTCGCAGATGCAGTCGGCCGAGCTCGATCAGGTCACCGTCGAGGTGGCGTCCGGCGGAGTACGGCTGCGCGCCACCGGCTCGATCGTCGCCTTCGACGGCTTCCTGAAGCTCTATCGCGAGGACCAGGACGACAGCGAGGCCGAGGAAGAGGGCCGCATGCTGCCGCCGATGGCCGAGCGCGACCCGCTGGACCGCGGCGACGTCGCCGCCATCCAGCATTTCACCCAGCCGCCGCCGCGCTACTCCGAGGCCTCGCTGGTGAAGAAGATGGAAGAGCTCGGCATCGGCCGGCCCTCCACCTATGCCTCGATCCTCTCGGTGCTGCAGGACCGCAACTACGTCCGCCTCGACCGTCGCCGCTTCCTTCCCGAGGATCGCGGCCGGCTGGTCACCGCCTTCCTCTCCAGCTTCTTCACCCGCTACGTCGATACCGGCTTCACCGCCTCGCTCGAGGAGCAGCTCGACGACATCTCCGATGGCCGGATCGACTGGCGCGAGGTCATGCGCGCCTTCTGGCAGGAATTCTCCCGCGCCGTCGACCAGACCAAGGACCTGAAGATTTCCGACGTCATCGAGGCGCTGGACCAGGATCTCGGGCCGCATTTCTTTCCGCCGAAAGCCGACGGCAGCGACCCGCGCGCCTGCCCGGCATGCGCCAATGGCCGGCTCGGCCTCAAGCTTGGCCGCTACGGCAGCTTCATCGGCTGCTCGAACTATCCCGCCTGCCAGTACACCCGCCGGTTGGCGATCGAAAACGGCGAGGACAGCGGCGAGACCCTGCGTGAGGGCGTGCGCGCCCTCGGCCATCATCCCGAGACCGGCGAGGAGATCACCGTCCGCCGCGGTCCCTACGGCCTCTATGTCCAGCAGGGCGAGCCGCCGGCCGATCCCAAGCAGAAGCAGCGGCCGCGGCGCACCTCCCTGCCGCGCGGCCTCACCGGCGAGGCGATCACCCTGGAGCAGGCGCTCGGCCTACTCTCCCTGCCGCGCCTGGTTGGCATGCATCCCGAGACGAAGGAGCCGATCGAAGCGGGGCTCGGCCGGTTCGGCCCCTATGTCCGCATGGGCAGCGTCTTCGGCTCGCTGGACCGCGATGACGATGTGCTGGCGGTCGGGCTGAATCGCGCCGTCGATGTGCTGGCGCGCAAGCTGGCGAGCGTGCGCGCCCTCGGGCCGCACCCGAAGGACCAGCAGCCGATCACCGTCAGGAAGGGACGGTTCGGCCCGTACGTGCAGCACGGTCAGCTCGTCGCCAATCTGCCCCGCGACGTGGCCATGGACGACATCACCGCCGAACAGGCCGTGGCGCTGCTCTCCGAGAAGGGCAAGCTGCTCAAGCCGAAGGGCGGCCGGGGCCGCAAGGCGGAGAAGCCGGCGGCCACGCTGCCAGCAGGCGAGCGTCGCCGCAGGGCGGCCACCGGGGCAGCCGAACCGGCGAAGGCAACGTTGGAACCCAAATTGCCGGCAAAGCCCAAGCCCCGTGCCAAGCCGAAGAAACGCGCCAAAGCCAAGAAGCGTGTGATCGCTAAGCTCAGTGCCAAGCCGGTCTTGGACATGAAGCCGCCACGGCGCAAAGCCGCGGGCTGAATGGCCCGGCGCCGCTCCTACAGAAGCAAGACGACGCCGAGCCGCGAAGAGCTGCGCCGCTTCATCCAGGACTCGCCGGGACAGGTCGGCAAGCGGGAGATCGCCCGCGCCTTCGGCCTTGGCTCGGCCGAGAAGACGGAATTGCGTTCCGTGTTGAACGAGATCGCGGCCCAGGGCGAGGTCGCCCCCCCCAGCCATCGCCGCTTTGCTGCACCTGGACGCTCCCCCAACTCCATGATCGTGGAGGTAACCGGCACCGACCGACAGGGCGATGCGACCGCCAAGCCGGTGAGCTGGTCCGGCGAGGGTCCGCCGCCGCAAATCGTGATGGCGCCCGAGCCGAAAGGCCGCCCGGCCCTCGCCCCCGGCGAGCGGGTGCTGGCGCGGCTACGCCCGATCGGTCCCGGCCGCTACGAGGGACGCACCCTCAAGCGGATCACCGATGCGCCGGGGCGCGTGCTCGGCGTGTTCCGCCCCGCCATGCCCGATCGCTTCCGACCCGCCGCCGGACGCATCGTGCCCACCAATCGCCGCTCGCACGCGGAGTGGCTGGTGCCCCTGGGCGAGGATTGCGGCGCCCAGGCCGACGAGATCGTGCTCGCCCAGCCGCTGCCGCATGGCGGCTTGGGCGCCAAGCCGGCGCGGGTGATCCAGCGCCTCGGCAAGATGGGCGATGCCCGCTCGGTCAGCCTGATCTGCATCCTCACCCACGCCATTCCCCAGGAATTTTCCGCCGACGCCCTGCGGGAGGCAGAGGCCGCCAAGGGGGTGCCGCTCGGCATGCGCGAGGACCTGCGCTCGGTGCCGCTGGTCACCATCGACGGCGAGGACGCGCGCGACTTCGATGATGCCGTCTATGCCGAGCCGGCCGGGGATGGCGGCTTCCGCCTGATCGTCGCCATCGCCGATGTCGCCCATTACGTGCGGCCGGGCTCGGCGCTGGACCGCGACGCGCGGACGCGCGGCAACAGCGTCTACTTCCCCGACCGCGTCGTGCCGATGCTGCCGGAGGCACTGTCAAATGGCTGGTGCAGCCTGCGCCCGGACGAGGAGCGCGGCTGCCTGTTCGCCGAGCTGCGCATCGACGCCGCAGGCCACAAGACCGCCCATCGCTTCGGCCGCGGGCTGATGCGGAGCGCCGCCCGGCTCACCTACGAGCAGATGCAGACCGCCTTTGAGGCGGGCGACGAGACTGGAGGTGACAACAGCGCGGGTGACAACAAGGGGGGTGCCGCGGGCCTGCCGCCCGGGCTGCTCCTCGCGCTGTACGCCGCCTTTCGCTCGCTGCTCCGGGCGCGCGAGGCTCGCGGCACGCTTGATCTCGACTTGCCGGAGCGCCGCGTCATCCTCGATGACCAGGGACGGGTGCTGCAGGTGGCGCCTCGCCCGCGGCTCGACAGTCATCGGCTGATCGAAGAGTTCATGGTGCTCGCCAATGTCGCCGCGGCGGAAGAGCTCGAGCGCCGGCATTTCCCGACAATCTACCGGGTACATGCCCCGCCCTCCGACGAAAAACTCGCCTCCCTGCGTGACTTCCTGCACGGCCTCGGCCTGTCATTGCCGCCGGGTGACCGCGTGCATCCGCGCGATCTCGACCGCGTGCTCCGGCAGGTCGCCGGCAGCCCGTCGGCCCTGCTGGTCAACGAAGTGATGCTGCGCAGCCAGAGCCAGGCGGAGTACAGCCCCGAAAATATTGGCCATTTCGGCCTCGCTCTGCCGCGCTACGCCCATTTCACTAGCCCGATACGCCGCTACGCCGATCTGCTGGTGCACCGCGCGCTGGTGCGCGGCCTGGCGCTCGGCGAAGGCGGGCTCGCCGCCGACGAAGCCGCGCGTTTTCCCGATATCGCCGAGCACATCACGGCAACCGAGCGTCGCGCCGCGACGGCCGAGCGGGAAGCCATCGACCGTTACCTCGCTGCACACATGGCGGACAAAATCGGCGCCGTGTTTGCCGCACGCATTTCCGGGGTGACGCGCTTCGCGCTTTTCGTCACTGTGCTTGAGAACGGTGCGAGCGGAATAGTTCCGATCTCGAGTCTGCCAGACGATTTCTGGAAGCATGACGAGAGAGCCCAGACGCTCTCCGGCCGGCGTACGCGACTGACTTTTCGCCTCGCGCAGCCGGTCGAGGTGCGACTGGCGGAGGCGACCTCGATCACCGGCGGGCTGACGTTCCACATCATGCATGGCAATCCCGCCGCTGCCGGAGCAAAAACACGCAAACCGTCGATGCGCTCATCCGGGCAGCGTCCTGCCGGGGGCCGGCGGTCCCGCCTCCCCTGACCCGGGTCGCGATCCTCCTGGTCCTGCTCCTCGTCACCGGGGCGCAGGCCGAGCCGATCGCCACTCCCGAGACCGGCTTTTCCCAGGCCCTAGCTGCCGACGTTTTCGCCACTGCGCTCGCCTTCATGGCTCCGCGCACGCTCGAACCGATCCCAATCCCGCAACTGACGCTTTGGGGACTGCGCGGCCTTACTGCCATCGACCCGCAGCTCGTCCCCGAGATGCGCGGGGGCGGCGTGATCCTCCTGCGGGGAGACCGCCCCGTGGCGAACGCGGCAGCGCCGCCGGCCGAAGATGCGCAGGCGTGGGGAGCCGCCGCAGCCGCGCTCGCTGCCGCGGCGTGGGACGGCTCGGGCCCGGTGCAGCGGGCCGGCACCCACGGCGTGGTCCGCAGCTTCTTCGACGAGCTGTTCAACCATCTCGACCCCTATTCTCGCTACGAGCCGCCTGAGGACGCCGCCGCCGATCACGACCGCCGCTCCGGGGAGGGCGGCATCGGTATCAGCCTGGCGACGCGCGGCCCCGCCATCCTGGTGCAGTCGGTGATTGCGGAGGGGCCAGCGGCCTCCGCCGGCATCCGACCCGGCGAGCGCCTGCTCGCAATAAATGGCAGACCGGTACCCGGCCGCGACTCGGCCAACGCTGCGGCGCTGCTTGCCGGGCCTGAGGAAACTCCGGTTACGATCACACTGCGCAGCCGAGACGGCCGAGTGCGGCGGATCGAGATGCGGCGCGCGCTGGTCCCGCCCGAGACGGTGTTTGCCGAGCACGACGCGGACATGCTGGTCTTGCGCATCACCGGTTTTTCCCGCAGCACCGACCGGCGGGTCGCGCACGAGCTGACTGAGGCGGTCGCCGGGCCGCAGCACCCGCGCGGCATCGTGTTCGATCTTCGCGCCAATCGCGGTGGCCTGCTGCGCCAAGCGGTGGCGGTCACCGGCACCGTGCTCGGCACGGGCCCGGTGGCGACCACGGCGGGGCGCGATCCGGAGGCCGATCATGCGTGGGAGGCGAACGGCACCGACTTCTCCGGAGGACTGCCAGTGGTGGTGCTGGTGGACGGGCGCTCGGCGAGTGCCGCCGAAATCGTCGCCGCCGCGCTGAGCGACAATGGCCGCGCCGTGGTGGTCGGCAGCACCACGCTGGGCAAGGGCCTAGTGCAGACCATCGCACCGCTGCCAGACGGCGGGGAACTCTTCGTCACCTGGAGCCGGGTGCTGGCGCCGCTCGGCTGGCCTATCCAGGGGCTCGGCGTGCTGCCGCAGGTCTGCACCAGCCTGGGGCAGGATGCGCTAGCCCGTCAGCTGGCGAGCCTCGAGCAGGGGCGACAGCCGATGCAAAGGGCTCTAGCCCTGCACGCGGCTGCCCGTGCGCCGATGCCAGTGGCGCAGATGCTCGACCTCCGCAACGCCTGCCCGGCGGCGGTCGGCAGCGATCGGGACCTGCAGGCCGCTCACGTGCTAATCGACGCCCCGGCAAGCTACGCTACCGCCCTCGCTCCCCCGCCGCCGCTCCGTCGTTCCGCCGGGCGGGAGTAGGCCGGTTGACCTTCCGGTCGATGATGCGCATTTTGCCGCTCAGACAAGGAACCCAGCGATGGCCAAGACCAACACCGTTCAGATCAAGCTCGTCTCCTCGGCCGATACGGGATATTTCTACGTCACCAAGAAGAACGCCCGAGCGCAGACCGGCAAGCTTGAGCTGAAGAAATACGACCCGGTGGCCCGCAAGCACGTCTCTTTCCGTGAAGCCAAGATCAAGTAGAATAGGCTGGGCCATCGAAAGCAGGCCCCGCTGCCCACGCCCGGCCGAGCGCCAGCGAGCTGCCCCACAGCCTGCGAACGAGCTGGGCCGCTATCTCCTATATCCGCGACGACGACCTGCAAGTCCGATTGCTTAACCAGAGCCGGGACGTCATCAACGGACAGCTGGACGACCGATATGTCCGGGTGACCTGGGGCCCGTCGTCCTGCCGATGCTGTCGCCCGGCGACCCGCGATCCAGCATCGCGAATCCATGTCGCGGCATAAAGGCTAGCGCGGCGAGAACTGCGTTTTGCCGAACATGATGTCACGCTGCTCGTCGGAGAGCGGACCCCGACGCTGGCGGTCCGCCAGCACCGCCAGCCCGCGCTGCACCGCCGGGCGGCCGGCGATCGCGTCGTGCCATCGCTGGATCCCGGGAAACTCATGTAAGGCGATGCCGCGCCGGTCCGGATTGCGAACCCAGGGGAATGTCGCGATGTCGGCGATCGAGTATTCCTCGCCCGCTAGGTATTCGTTCTCTGCGAGCCGCTTTTCCAGCACCCGGTGCAGGCGCCTGACCTCGTTCGAGTAGCGCTCGATGGCATAGGGCAGCTTCTCCGGCGCATAGCTGGCGAAGTGGTTCCATTGGCCGAACATCGGGCCGATGCCGCCCATCTGGAACATCAGCCATTGCAGGCAGGCGTAGCGAGCGGTTTGCCCGGCCGGCATCAGCTGCCCGCCGGTTTTTTCGGAGAGGTAGATCAGGATGGCACCGGACTCGAACAGGCGGAGCGGCTTGCCGCCCGGACCGTCGGGATCGACGATGGCGGGAATACGGTGGTTTGGGGTGATCGCCAGGAACTCGGGCTTGAACTGGTCGCCGGCACCGATGTCCACTGGGATCACCGTGTACGGCAGCTCCAGTTCCTCCAGCGCAATGTGCACCTTGTGGCCGTTCGGCGTCGGCCAGCTCCAGACCTCGATCATGGCTCAGGCATTCCCCGATAGGTAGTCGATCGCTGCCTGTGCCCCGCCGGGCTGGTGCGGCACGCCCGCGGCGCGCAGGCCCATTTCCACCCCCCCGAGTGTGCCGACCAGCTGCAGGTCGTTGAGGTCCCCGAGGTGGCCGATGCGGAACACCCGGTCCTTAAGGATTCCAAGCCCGCTACCGAGGCTCATGTTGTAGCGCTCGAGGATCGCGGCACGCAGGGCGTCGGCGCTGTGTCCCTCCGGCAGCCGGACGCCGGTCAGGCTAGAGGAGTAGTGCCGGGGGTCGAGGCACTGGATTTCCAGGCCCCAGGCGCGCACTGCCCGGCGCGTGGCTTCGGCAAAACGGTCGTGACGGGCAAAAACATTGTCCAACCCTTCCTCGTGCAGCATCTTCACCGCTTCATGCAACCCATAGAGAAGGTTGGTCCCGGGCGTATAAGGGAAGTAGCCGGTCTGGTTCGAGGCCAGCATCGGCTTCCAGTCCCAGTAGCTGCGCGGCAGGCGAGCGCTTTTGGCCGCCTCGAGCGCCTTCTGACTGATGGCGTTGAAACTCAATCCGGGCGGCAGCATCAGGCCTTTCTGCGAGCCGGCGACGGTGACGTCCACCGCCCACTCGTCGTGCCGGTAATCGATACTGGCCAGCGAAGAAATGGTGTCGACCAGCAGCAGCGCCGGGTGCTTGGCCGCGTTCATGGCTTGGCGCACCTCGTCGATGCGGCTGGTGCAGCCGGTGGAGGTCTCGTTGTGCACCACGCAGACTGCCTTGATGCGGTGCTGACCGTCCTCGGCCAGGGCGGCGGCGATTCCCTCGACGTCGGCCCCGCGGCGCCAGTCGGTCTCGATGAAGATCGGCTTGAGTTGCAGCCGCTCGGCCATTTCATGCCACAGCGTGGCGAACCACCCGGTGCGGCACATCAGCACGGTATCTCCGGGGGAGAGCGTGTTAGTAAGCGCGGCTTCCCAAGCGCCGGTGCCAGAGGCCGGGTAGATCACCACCGGGCCCTTCGTCTTGAAGATGCTTCGGACGTTCGCCAGGATTTCCATGCCGAGCTGGCCGAATTCGGGCCCGCGATGATCCATGGTCGGGTTGTCGATGGCGCGCAGCACCCGGTCGGGGACGTTAGTGGGACCGGGAATCTGCAGGAAGTGCCGGCCGGCGTGGTATTTTTCCATATCGGGTGCCTCCTGGTGGGCGGGAGAGTGGCATGCGAGGGCAAGTTAGGCGAGGGCTCTGCCCTCGATCCGCTGAGGTCTGGGGATCCCAGACCCCTTCTTGGTGAGGCTTGGAGCTGACGGCTTCCATCGGCCGAAGTGGAAAGCCCCTCGCCTTTTTCTTTAGCCCGCCTAAAAAGATCCTATGGAGCCCCTAGCCGCACGCCTGCGCGCCGAGATCGCCGGGGAGGTACTGTTCGATGCGGCGAGCCGAGGCCGCTACGCCACTGACGCCTCGATTTACCAGGTCCAACCCGTAGGGGTGGTGGTACCATGCACGGACGAGGACGTCTGCGCCACCCTGGCAATCGCGCGCGAGCAGGGAGTTCCCGTTCTAGCGCGTGGCGGCGGGACCAGCCAGTGCGGTCAGACCGTGAATGCCGCGCTCGTCATCGACTGCAGCAAGCATCTCCGCCGCATCCTGCATGTCGATCCCGACAGCAGGACGGCGCTGGTCGAACCCGGTCTGGTATTGGGCCACCTCAACGCGGCGCTGCAGCCGCACGGCCTGTTCTTTCCGGTCGATCCGTCGACGCATTCGCGCTGCACGATCGGCGGCATGGCCGGCAACAATTCATGCGGCAGCAAATCCATCCGCTACGGCCTGATGGCCGACAACGTCACCGCGATCGACGCCATCCTGGCCGACGGCACGCGTCACCGCTTCGGCCAGGTGCCCGACAATATCGGCGGCGAGATGCCTTCCGGGATCGCCGAGTTGATCCAGCGCCTTCGTGCCCTCGGTGCCGCCGAGGCCGAGGAGATCGCCCAGCGCTTTCCGCGCCAGCTGCGGCGGGTGGGTGGCTACAACATCGATGTCCTCACGCCAGAGGCGCGCCGCGCCGGCCAGGAGAACCTAGCGCGCCTGCTGGTCGGCTCGGAGGGCACGCTGGCGTTTTCCGCGGCGATCGAGCTCACGCTCGCGCCGATCAAGCCGCGCAGAGTGCTCGGCATCTGCCAGTTCCCGACCTTCCGGGCGGCGATGGCGGCGACCCGCCACCTGGTCACGCTCGATCCGGAGGCGGTGGAGCTGGTCGATCGCACGATGATCGATCTCGGCCGCTCCATCCCGATCTACCGCGCAACCATCGACAAGATGCTGATCGGCGAGCCGGACAGCCTGCTGCTGGTGGAGTTCCATGGCGAGGCCGATGCGCCCTTGCAGGCGAAGCTCACCGAGCTCGAGGCGATGATGGCCGATCTCGGCTATCCCGGCGCCGTGGTGCGCGCGACCGACGCCAGCTTCATGGCGGCGATCGCGGAGGTGCGCGAGGCCGGACTGAACATCATGATGTCGATGAAGGGCGACGGCAAGCCGGTGTCCTTCATCGAGGACACCGCCGTCGATCTGGACGACCTCGCCGACTACACCGAGCGGCTGAACGCGGTGTTCGAGAAGCACGGCACCAAGGGCACGTGGTACGCGCATGCCTCGGTCGGTTGCCTGCACGTGCGCCCCGTGCTGAACATGAAGGATCCCGCCGATGTCGCGGCGATGCGCGCAGTGGCGGAGGAATGCTTCGCCCTGGTACGCGAGTACAAGGGCTCGCATAGCGGCGAGCACGGCGACGGCATCGTGCGCAGCGAATTCCACGAGACGATGTTCGGCGGCCGCATCGTGCGCGCCTTCGAGGTGGTGAAGGATGCCTTCGATCCGAAGGGCATGCTCAATCCTGGTCGCATCGTCCGCGCCCCGCAGATGGATGATCGCCGCCTGTTCCGCTACCCGCCGGGCTACGCCGCCGATCCCGGCTTCGTCCCGGTGCTCGACTGGTCCGACCATCCCGGCCGCATGCTCGGCGCGGTCGAGATGTGCAACAACAATGGCACCTGCAGGAAGTTCGACGCCGGGGTGATGTGCCCGAGCTATCGGGTGACGCGCGATGAGGTGCATCTGACGCGCGGCCGCGCCAACACGCTGCGCCTCGCGCTGAGCGGCCAGCTCGGGCCGGACGCGATGGCATCCGATGCGCTCGCGGAGGCGATGAAGCTCTGCGTCTCCTGCAAGGGCTGCAAGCGCGAATGCCCGACCGGCGTCGACATGGCGAAGATGAAGATCGAGGTGCTGGCGGCGCGGGTGGCCCGACATGGCCTCTCCCTGCGCGACCGGCTGATAGCCGAGCTGCCGTGCTACGCGCCACGGGCTGCAGTCGCAGCGCCGCTGCTGAATTTGCGCAACCGCTCAGCGGCGCTGCGCCGGCTCTCCGAGCGGGCGGGGTTTTCGGCATCGCGGCCCCTGCCGGCGTGGCGGCGCGATGCCTTTCGCGACCGCGAGGCGGATGGCGCGGCACCGGGAGCCCGGGGCGACGTTCTGCTGTTTGCCGACACCTTCAATCGCGCCTTCGAGCCGGAGAATCTCCGGGCAGCTCTGCGCGTGCTCGGCGGCGCCGGCTACCGGCCGGTGCTGCCGCGGTCCGACGGCCGGCCGCTATGCTGTGGCCGCACCTATCTCGCCGCCGGCCTAGTCGACCGCGCCCGCGCCGAGGCGCGCCGCACGCTGGCCGCCCTTGCCGGTAATCTCCCGGTCGTCGGGCTCGAGCCCTCCTGCGTCCTGACCTTGCGCGATGAGTTCTTGTCGCTGCTGCCTGGGCCCGAGGCGCGAGCCCTTGCCGAACGGGCGCTGCTACTAAGCGAGTTTCTCGCTCGCGAGCCGGCCCTGCGTTGGGCCGCATTGCGCGGCACGGCGCATGTCCACGGGCACTGTCATCAGAAGGCGCATGGCGCGTTTCCCGCCGCCCTGGCTACCTTGAAGCAGGTGCCCGGACTCACCGTACGACCGATCGTCGCTTCCTGCTGCGGCATGGCGGGGGCCTTCGGCTATCGACCGGAAACCCAAGACGTCTCGCGGTCTATGGCTGAGGCCGGGCTGCTGCCGGCCGTGCGCGAGGCCACCGCAGCGGACCTGATCGTCGCAGACGGCACGTCCTGCCGCCATCAGATCCGCGATCTTGCCGGCCGCGACGCGATGCATTCCGTGCGGGTGCTGGAGCGTGCCCTCATCGGAGGGTGAGCATCCAGGCGTGTCCCGTGCAGCGCGACGGATGTTTACGGGATTGTCATGCAATTCCCGCAATTCTGGACGCGAACCATGTGAGTCCACTCGCGATGCTCGTCGTGCCCGGCGACCCTGTGTTCGCGCCCACTGAGTCCGAAGGCGGGCAGGCGGTGCTCGTGAGGGGAAATGCAGGCAGCCGGTTCCGCCTCACCCCGGACGCCCGCGCTGAAGCCGCCGACCGGCGCCGGCTCGAGCAGGACCTCCGCCATTCCCTCGGGCAGAACCAGCTCGTGCTGCACTACCAGCCAGTCGTGTCGCTGACCACTGGCCGGAATGTCGGCGCGGAGGCGCTACTCCGCTGGCCGCACCGCAAGCGCGGCATGGTCTCCCCTGCGACCTTCGTTCCGGTGGCCGAGCGCACCGGCCTGATCACCAGCATCGGGGCCTGGGCGCTCGACAGCGCTTGTGCCGAAGCCATGTCCTGGCCCGAGGCGACCTCGGTCTCTGTCAACGTCTCAGCCCGCCAGCTCGTCGACGGGGCGCTGCTCGACCAAGTGGCCGGAGCGCTGGAGAGCACCGGCCTGGCGGCGGAACGCCTGGAGATCGAGTTGGCGGAGGCGATCCTGGTCGAAGCCACACTGGAGATGCTGCTGACGCTCTCCATCGTTCGGGACCTTGGGGTCGGGGTGGCGCTCGACGATTTCGGCATTGGCTATGCGAGCCTCGCCACACTGAAGCGGCTGCCGCTCACCGCCATGAAGCTGGACCGATCGCTGATCCGCGAGTTGCCGGAGGATCGCGAGGATGCGGCCATTGTGCGTGCGGTGATTGAGGCCGGGCACGCTCTCGGGCTGACGGTCGTCGCCGAGGGCATCGAGACGGAGGCGCAGCAGGAGTTCCTTTCGGCGATCGGCTGCGACCACGCCCAGGGTTACCTGTTCAGCCACCCGCTCCCCTCGGAGCGGCTGCGCGGCCGCTTGCTCCAGAGGCTGGCGACCTGAGCCCACATCTTGAACATGGGTAACTTGCCCTGCGCAGCGCTGCCGGGCAGCGTCGGAGCATGAGAACCGGCCCGCGCCCTTGATCGCCATGCTGCCATGAGGCTGTTCCCGGCCCTGCTCGGGCTAGTGCTGGCCGGTTGCGGCAGCGAGGGCGCGGAAGGCCTGCGGGTACCGCCACCGACAGATTTCGCACAGTTCACTCGCTCGGCGGCACCGCACACCGCACTTGCGGCCCCGGCCGGCACCACCTCGACGCCGGATTTCGTAGCCCCGGTCTATCCGGTTCCCGCCTCCCGCCTCTATCGCGCCATTCGCGCCGCAGCGGCGGCGCAACCACGCACCTATGAGCAGATCGCCTACCACGACCGGATGCAGGCGCATTGGGTGGTGCGGAGCGCGGTGCTGAACTTTCCCGACTTGGTCGCTGCGCAGGTCACGCCGAGAGGCCGGCAAGCGAGCACGCTTACCCTGTTCAGTACCAGCCTCTACGGATACTACGATTTCGGAGTGAACCGGCGGCGGTTGCGGGCTTGGCTGGCGGCGCTGGATGCCGCGCTGGCCCAAGAACCCGGGAGTTGAAGGCAGATGCGCGGCTTTGGCTCAATCCTCAGGGATGCCTGGCGGCTGACCTGGCCGTATTTCCGCTCGAGCGAGAGATGGTCCGCCTTCGGGCTGCTCGGCTCCATCATCGCCCTGAACCTGTCGCTTAACGGGTTCAATCTGGTGCTGAACTTCTGGAATCGTGATTTCTACAACGCTCTGCAGGAGAAGGACTGGCGCGCCTTCCTGGAACTGCTGTTCACCTGGCGGCGCGTTTCCGGCGGCGGCTTCATGCCGGGGTTCGTCTCCATCGTCGTCGTCTACATCCTTATTGCGGTGTACAGCCGCTATCTCCGGCAATGGCTGCAAATCCGCTGGCGGCGCTGGCTGACCAGCCACTTCCTCACGGAGTGGCTGGCCGACCGCGCCTACTACCGCATCAGTCTTACCGGCGGCGTTTCCGGGGCCGACAGCCACGGCGTTGGCACGGACAATCCTGATCAGCGAATCTCGGACGATATCAGCAGCTTCGCTGCCGACACTCTGGTGCTCTCACTCGACCTGCTCTCCAATGTGGTCACGCTGTTCAGCTTCCTCGGCATTCTGTGGACGCTCTCCGGGCCGATTACCCTGCTCGGCATCACCATCCCCGGCTACATGCTGTGGGCGGCGCTGGGCTATTCGCTGGTCGGCACGGTACTGACGCATCTGATCGGCCGGCCGCTGATCCGGCTGAATTTCCTGCAGCAGCGTTATGAGGCGAATTTCCGTTTCGCTCTGGTGCGGCTTCGGGAGAACGTCGAGGGTATTGCGCTCTACGGCGGCGAGGACGAAGAGCGGGCTGGGGCGGTCGGGCGGTTCGGTGACGTGGTGCAGAACTGGTGGCAGATCATGCGGCGCACGAAGCTGCTGAACAGCCTGGTGTTCGGCTACACCCAGGTGGCCAACATCTTCCCGCTTGCCGTCGCCTCGCCGCGCTTCTTCGCGGGCAATCTGACCCTCGGCGGCCTGACCCAGCTGGCCGACGCCTTCGGGCAGGTGCAGGGAGCGATGTCCTGGTTCGTCGGGGCCTATGCGTCGCTGGCGACCTGGAGCGCCACCGTCGAGCGACTGGCGACTTTCGATCGCACCGTCGCCGCGGCGCGCGCGGCGTCCGGCGAGGGTGTGCATCTCACCCCGGGCAAGGCCGACGCGATCGCACTGCGCGATGTCACGCTTGCGATACCTGGCGGTCGGGAGCTGATGTCGCACCAGGATCTGAGTTTTCCGGCGGGGCAGTCGGTCGCAATTACCGGCCGCTCCGGCTCCGGCAAATCGACGCTGTTTCGCGCCATCGCCGGCATCTGGCCGTTCGGCTCGGGCGTCGTGGAGCGGCCGGGGGGCACCGTGCTGTTCCTGCCTCAGCGCCCGTACATTCCGCTCGGCAGCCTGCGCCGTGCGGTCTGCTACCCGGCGGCGCCGATGGCCGACGACCAGGCGGTGTGCGCCGCCTTGGAAGCGGTCGGCCTGGGGCGCTTGGCGGAGCGGCTGGACGAGGAGGACAACTGGACCTTGCGGCTCTCCGGGGGCGAGCAGCAGCGGCTCGCCATTGCCCGGGCGCTGGTGCTGCGCCCGGACTGGCTGTTCCTGGATGAAGCGACCGCCAACCTGGATCCGGAAGCGGAAGCCGAGCTATACCGGCTGCTCAAGGCATGGCTTCCTGCTACGACCCTAGTCTCGATTGCACATCGACCGAGCGTCGGCCAGCTTCATGACCGGCGGCTCACTTTTGCGCGCGAGCCCGATACACCTGGCATGCTGGTGGCTGCGGAGTGATGCGCGTTATAGAGGCTGCGGAACTGGGGGGATCGCCGCCGGGAGCGGGTGAAAGGATTGTTTTCTCGACGCCGACGTTTAAACGCCCGCTCGCGGAGTTCGGGAGAGGTTCAGGAACGCTCAGTGCACCCTGACACTCGAGTTGAGAAGCTTAGCGTTTGCTTAAACGCCGCTTGTTGGCGGCGACGCGCTTGCGGTACAACGAGATCACGCTCTTGGCGCCGTTACCGGCCCGGCCGCGCGTTGCTGCGCCGAGCATCAGCCGCTGCGCGGCGCCCAGCGCCGTCACTTTCTCGCTCACCATGCGGCTTGCCTCGCGTCGCCCCTTCCGCCCGCCAATGGCGAGCTTGGAAAGGCGCAGGAGAATGACTTGCTGCGCGTCTGCGGCGAGCTGTGCGCCCTGACTGGCCAGGCTGAACCACGGCCAGGCCGGCATGCCGAGTTTTCGTCGTCTGCGCAAGGCGATCTCCTCCCGCGGCTTCAAGCAGCGGCGAGCAGCGCTAGCACTTGGCTCGCATAGCGCTCCAGCTTGGAGGCGCCGACGCCCCTGATCTGGCTAAGCTCCTCGCGATTGGCCGGCCGTATCGCGGCGATGTCACGCAACACGCTGTCATGGAAGATGACATAGGGAGGCACCCCTTGCGTCCTCGCCACGGCAGTCCGCCATTGGCGCAGCGCCTCGAAGGGACCGAGCTTGCCGCCGATGGTGGCCGGCGCCGGCGCCGCTGGGGGCCGCTCCCGGCGCTCCGCCGTGCGATCGCGAATCACGTCTTCCTCACGCAGCAGCACGGCGACCTCGCCGCGCAGGATCGGCCGTGCCTTCTCGGGCACCAGCCTTAGACCGGCATAATCGCCGCTGCCGGTCGCCAGCGCGCCGCGGGCGACGAGCTGGCGGATGACGCCGCGCCAGAAACCGCGAGACCGATCGGCGCCGCTTCCGAACAGGGCGAGCCGGTCGTGCCGGTACCGCTTGACCAGCTCGGTCTGCCGGCCGCGCAGCACCGCGGCGATATGCAGGGCGCCGAACATCTGGCCTGTGCGATAAACAGCTGAGAGTACCCGCTGTGCCTCGATCGTGCCGTCGAAGCTTCGCGGCGCGTCCGCGCAATTGTCGCAGTGGCCGCACGGTTCGGAGAGCGTCTCGCCGAAGCAGGCGAGCAATGCCTGCGTGCGGCAGGCGACTGTCTCCGTGAACGCGATCATCGCCTCGAGCCGCTCGCGCATGACCCGCCGCTGCTGTTCGGGTGCGGTGGACTGGGCGAGCCAGTACCGGGCGCGGCTGATATCCTCGGCTCCGTAGAGCAGCAGCGTGTCGGCGGCGTCGCCGTCCCGGCCGGCGCGGCCGATCTGCTGGTAGTAGCTCTCCGGACTCTCGGGCATGTCGAGATGCACGACAAAGCGCACGTCCGGCCGGTCGATGCCCATGCCAAAGGCAATCGTCGCGGCCATCACCATCGCCTCGCCCGCGCGAAACCGGGTCAGCGCGGCCCGCTTGTCGGCGGCTTCCAGGCCAGCGTGGAAGGCAATGGCGTCCCTGCCTTGCTCGCGCAGCTTCACCGCGATGCGCTCGGTCCTGGCGCGGCTGCCGCAATAGATAATGCCGGCCTGGCCCCGATGCAGCCTGAGAAAATCCAGCAGCTGCGCGGTTTCGCTGACCTTCGGTACCGCTCCGATGCGCAGATTGGCTCTGTGGAAACTCGCGGCGAACACCTGTGCGCTCTCCATCCCAAGTGAGCTCAGGATGTCGGCGCGCGTGCGCGGATCAGCGGTCGCGGTCAGCGCCAGGCGCGGCACGCTCGGAAAGCGCTGCGGCAGGCAGGCAAGGGCGCGGTATTCCGGACGGAACTCGTGGCCCCATTGCGACACGCAATGCGCCTCGTCGATGGCCAGCAGCGCCACTTCCTGATGCGACAGCCGGTCCATCATGTTCCCGCCGAGCAGGCGCTCGGGCGAGACGTAGAGCAGGTCGAGCAGGCCCTCGCTGAGCGCCCGTGCGGTTTCGCGAGCCTGCGCCGGGTCGAGCCCGGAATGCAGCGCGCCCGCGGCGATGCCGAACTGGCGCAGCGCCGCAACCTGGTCGTCCATCAGGGCGATCAGCGGCGATATCACAACCGCCACCCCGGGCCGGCAGAGGGCGGGAATCTGATAGCAGAGGCTCTTCCCGCCGCCGGTCGGCATTAGCACCAGCGCGTCACCGCCGGCCACCACATGACGCACGGCGGCTTCCTGCAGGCCACGAAATTCCGGGAAACCAAAGACCCGCCGCAGGATGGCGCGTGGGGCGTTGGCCTCCTCGGGAGGGTCAGGAGTTGCCGATGCTGATATCGACACGCCGGCTCCCCATTGCCGCGAGTGGCAGGATGGAGGCGTCGCCGGCACTAATAGCAATGCGGTCGGAGGCGACGCCGTCGCTGACCAGTTGCTGCTTCACTGCCTGGGCACGCCGTTGCGACAGCTCCTGGGTGGTCTGCCCGCCGGCGCGAGGATCGGCGTAGCCGATCACCGAGACCGGCTGGTTCGGATACCGCCTGGCCCAGGTAGCAGCGGCAGACACTGCGGCCACTGCGTTGTCGTCGAGAGCCGAGGATAGATTGGTGAAGAAGACCGGGAATTTCTGTCCGGTGCCGACCGGCGGCGGGGCACAGGCGAACACCGCGAGGAGCATGAGCAGCACGGCCGAACGGCGCATCGCCGAGTCTCCCTCCGGTGGGTCGCCCGATAGGTGCCCCGAGCCACTCGGCAGGTCAACCATGAGGGCTTACGCCGCCGCCGCGACCGCCCGCCCGCCGGAGAGCCGCCAGATACGGTCGAGCCGCTCCACGCCGGTTAGCCGATGGGCGATTAGCAGGATCGTGCGGCCCTCGGCGGCGTCGTTCAGGGTGGCGAAGAACGCCCGCTCGGTCAGAGCGTCCAGGCCGGCGCAAGGCTCGTCTAGGATCAGGACCGGCGCCGGGGAGAGCAGCGTGCGGGCCAGCGCCAGCCGGCGTCCCTGGCCTCCCGAAAATCGCGCGCCCGCCTCACCAACCCAGGTATCGAGGCCGTCCGGCAGGGTGCCGACGAACTCGGCGAGTTGCGCGGCCTGCAACGCCGCCCACAGCGCGGCGTCGTCGGCGTCCGGCCGGGCAAGCCGCAGATTGGCGCGGATGGTGTCGTCGAACAGGTGCGTCGCCTGGCTCAGCCAGGCGATCCGCGACCGCACATCGGCGGCAGCGAGCGTCGCCAGATCGGCGCCACCCAGCAGCACCCGGCCGGATTGCGGCAATGCGACCTTCAGCGCAAGTGCCGCCAGGGTGGACTTGCCTGCGCCGGACGGTCCGAGAATGGCGACGCGCGCCCCCTGCGGCACTTCGAGCGTCAGGCCGTCGAACACCGCCGGCCGGTCCGGCTGCCAGGTGAAGCGGACCGCCTCGAAGCGCAAGCCGGTCGCTTGCGGCAGCGGCACCGGACGGGGCGGATCGGCTTCGGGGTGGGCGCCGGCGGCAGCCTCGAGCACGCGGCGCGCCGCCGCAGCCGCATGAGAGGCGAGAACGCCGGCGCGGGGCAGGCCTGCTACTGCCTCGAACGCTGCAATGGTGAGAAAGAGCGCGATCACCCCCCGGGACGGCTCGGCCGAAGCGGCGATCAGTACGGCCAGGATCGCCGCCTGGGCGCACAGAAAGGAACCGGCGCTGGCCCAGGCGGACCGCCGTGCCACCTCGTGCTGGGCCGCGAGAAGCGCAGCCTGACGCGCCTGTACCGTGGCCAGCATGCGGCCTTCGGCGCCGAACGCTCGGACCTCCCGCAAACCGGTCAGCGCATCCAGCGCCGCCACCCGCAACTTCGCGGCCGCGGCCGTCAGCCGGGCGCCGTCGCCAGTGGCCGCGCGAAAGGCTATCCCTGGCAGCAGCAGCGACGACGCGGCGAACAGGACGCCCTCTAGGACAGCCAGCGCGGGATCCCGCCAGCCGATCAGCACGACTAACGTCGTGAGTAGCAGCAGAGCCGCCGCCAGCGGCACCATCATGCGCAGATAGAGCCCGTCCAGCGCCTCGACGTCGTTGACCAGCCGCGACAGCATGTCGCCGGCCCGCCGGAAGCCGAGGCCGCCGGCGGCGCGGCCGGCCAGCCCCCGAAAGAACCAGACCCGCAGATCCGCCAATGCCCGAAACGTCGCCGCGTGGGTAGCCAGCCGTTCGAAATAGCGCAGCACCACACGCCCGACACCGAGCAGCCGAAGCAGCCATGACGCTGCCATCGTCCCGGAGAGCAGGGCGCCGGCGATGAGTGCACCGGATTGCGTCAGCAGCGCCACGCCGCAGCCGACCGCGGCCAGGGACACGATAACTCCAAGCGCGAGAGAGAAGGCCCGCTGCCGCCATAGGAAGAGAATGCGGAGAAGAGGTTTCATGCCGCCCGGTCCGCGGCGGCCAGGCGGCCGGCCCGCAGGTCGATCCGGCGACCGCCAAAATCGTGCGCTGCCGCGGAGTGGCTGGCGAGGATCACCGTCCGGCCGAGGGCGAGCCGGCGCAGGCTGTCCAGCACTTCGGCCTCGGTTGCCGGGTCAAGATGCGCGGTCGGCTCATCGAGCAGCAGCAGGGGTGCGTTCTTGAGGAAGGCGCGGGCGATCGCCACCCGCTGCGCTTGGCCCCCGGAAAGGCCGTACCCGCCCTCGCCCACCATGGTGTCCAGTCCGTTCGGCAGGGCGGCGGCGAAGCCGTCGAGGCGAGCGGCGCGGGTGGCCTGCTCGATGTCTTCATCCGTCGCTTCGGGGCAAGCGAAGCGGATGTTCTCCCGAAGAGTGCCCGCGAACAGCACCGGACGCTGGCCGATCCAGGCAGTCATGCGCATAAGGGCCTGCGGCACGATGGTCACGATGTCGGCGCCGTTCAGCGTGACACGCCCCTCGTCCGGGCGAACGAAGCCGAGCAGAATTTCCAGGACGGTCGATTTGCCGGCACCAGATGGTCCGGCGATAACCAGGGTCTCACCGGCCGGGGCTCGGAAGCTCAGGCCGTCCAGCGCGGGGCCGCGCGCAGCATCCCAAGTTAGGCGGACGTTCTCGAAGCCGACCGTTACGCCGCGCGCCTCGACCGTGCGGACCGGCAGAGCCGGGAGGGCCTCGGCAATCGCCCCAGCCGGGAGACCGACCAGCGCCTCGGCCGCACCCTCGGCGTGCAGCCGATCCTGGTAGGCAGCGGCAAAGCTGCGCAGAGGCGCGAAGAACTCCGGCACGAGCAACAGCACGAACAGCGCCCGCCCGGGTCGCGTCATGCGTCCGTCGAGCAGCGCGTGGCCGTAATGCAGCGCGAGGCCAACCAGGGCAACCGCCATAGCGCAGTCGAGGGCGGTCGAGGAGAGGAAAGCGATGCGCAGCACGCGCATTGTGCGCACGCGCAGCTCGGCGCTGGCGGCGGCCAGCGCGCGGGCTTCGTCCTCGGCACGGCCGGCGAGCACGATTGTGGAAATGCCGCGCACCCGGTCGAGGAAGCGTGCTTGCAGGCGGGTCAACGCGGCGAACTGTCGCCTCGAAGCGAGGCCGGCACCGACGCCAGCCAAGGCCATTGCCATGGGCACCAGCAGGCCGCTGGCAACTAGCGCGAGGGACGCCAGGGGGTCCGCAACCAGTACTGCTACGGCTATCAAAGCGGGGCCCGATACCGCGAGCAGGGAGGCGGGAACCCAGCGCGCGAAGAAACCGTCCAGCGCTTCCACACGATCGATGCAAATCGATGCAAGCTCGGCGGAATGGCGCCGGTGCAGCAGCGACGGACCGGCAGCGAGCAGCGCTCTCATCACCTCGTCTCGCAAACGCCGACGGGATGCCGAGCCGGCAGTGACCGCGGCGCGATCGGCTAAGATAGCCAGCCCCGCCCGTAGGCAGGCGAGCGCTGAGAAGGTCAGCAGCACGTCCAACCGAGCGGCACGGCGGACCAGCGCCGATTCCAGGGCCGCAGCCGCGCAGGCGGTCTGACCGATGGCAAGGGTGATGCCGAGCAGGCCCATGAAGGCGACCGGGGCCGCGGAACGGCGGGCAAGCGCCGTCTGCCGGCGCAGCCAAGTCTTGGTCGCCTGCTTCGCCTCGTTCATATCCACTGCAGATAGCGCAGGCGACGGCACGTGGACAGAAGCAGGGTTAGAAGGTTGTTCACCGGGAAAGCCGTTTAGCTCGACGGTGCCCGGTTGCGGAAAATCTCATAACTGAATGCGATCGGCGGAATGACATTGGGGCACTCGGGCAACATTGCGAGAACATTACTGGATTCTCACCCAATCATTTGTGGGGGAAGAAACGGACCAGCAACCCGGCAAGAGTGACTCGGGTCATTGATCGAACCCGCCGGAATTTTCCCCTGTTTCAACCAGGAGTTGAAACTCTCAATTTTTGAAAGTGTCGCTTCTTGCCGGTGGCTCCGCAGTCGGCAAACCTAGGGTCCGTGAAGATTGCCCGCACCATTCGGGAATTGCGCGCGCTCTGCTCGGAACTGCGCGAGTCGGCGCCACTGGCCCTAGTACCAACTTTGGGAGCGCTGCACGCCGGGCACGGGGCGTTGCTGGCGGCGGCGGCCAGCAGCGCGGCGGTGGTCGCCTCGGTGTTCGTCAATCCGCTGCAGTTCGGCTCCCCGGAGGATATTGCCCGATACCCCCGCGATGAGGCGGGTGATCTGGCGTTCCTGGAGCGGGCGGGCTGCCGACTGGCGTGGCTCCCGGACATGGATGCGATGTATCCGGCGGACGCGGCGACGATCGTGGATGTTGCCGGCCTAGCCCAGCGTTGGGAAGGGGCTCACCGGCCCGGCCATTTCCGCGGGGTCGCGACGGTCGTGGCCAAGTTGTTCGGCCAGGTCCGTCCGGAGCTGGCGTTCTTCGGCGAAAAGGACTGGCAGCAGCTGCAGGTGGTGCGGCGAATGGTTGCCGACCTATCATTCCCGGTCCGGGTGGTCGGGGTGCCTATCGTGCGCGAGCCGGATGGCTTGGCGCTGGCGTCGCGCAACCGTTTTCTGACCCCGCCAGAGCGGGCCGCGGCGCCGCGCCTCTATGCGGCGATGCGCGAGGCGGTCGCCGCCGGTACGGGACCGCGGGCGCTGGAGCGCTCACGCTGGGCGCTGCAAGCGGCCGGATTTCAGGTGGATTACTTCGCTCTGGTGGATCCGGAAAGTCTGGCCCCGATTGCGGAACCACCCGGCCGCCTGATTGCCGCCGCCCAGCTCGGATCGGTACGGTTGATAGACAACATTGCGGCGCAGCTTTGAACGAGGTCCGGGAGGCAGCTGTCCGTGGTGGGGTTCGAGGCAAAGCTTCGAACTTGCGTGCTGGCTTATCCGCTCGCCAGCGCCAGCTTGGCCGCACCCGCCATGAAAGCGGCAGCACACGGCAGGATCTCGTCGTTGAAATCGTAGCTGGGGTTATGCAGCTCGCGGCCTGGCGTGACCGGCCCGTTGCCGATCCAGATGAACGCGCCCGGCCTTTCATGCAAGTACCAGCCGAAATCCTCGCCAGCCATGCTGGGCGGCAGGTCGCGCCGCACCGGCAAGCCGGCAGCTGCCGCAGCGGCAGCGGCGAGGTCGGCTTCCGGCTTGCTGTTGACGGTGGCGGCGGCGCCGTGGCGGATTATCACGTCCGCGCTCATGCCGAAGCTTGCGGCGATGCCGGCAGCAATCCGGCGGATGCCCGTCTCGACGGTGTCGCGCACGGCGGGCCGGTGGCTACGGAAAGTGCCACGCAGGACGGCGCGTTCGGGAATCTGGTTGGCCGCGACGCCGCCTTCGATCATGCAAACAGAGACCACCGCGCTGTCCAGCGGATCGACGTTGCGCGATACCACGGATTGCAGCGCCACCAGCAGGTGCGCGGCGGCCAGCATCGGGTCGCGGGTCAGCTGCGGCAGGGCGGCGTGGCCGGCGTGGCCATTGAGGGTGATTTCCAGCCGTGCGGCGGCGGCCATCACCGCGGCGTCGTGCACCGCGACCGTGCCGGCGGGCAGGCCGGGCCAGTTGTGATAGGCGAAGATGCGCTCCATCGGGAAGCGCTCGAGCAAACCGTCAGAGAGCATGTTTCGGGCGCCGCCCCCGCCCTCCTCGGCCGGCTGGAAGACGAACTGCACAGTGCCGGACCAGGACGGGTCGCCGGCCAGCAGGGCCGCGGCGCCGAGCAGCGAGGCAGTGTGGCCGTCATGCCCGCAGGCGTGCATCACGCCCGAGCGGCTGGAGGCGTACGGCAGGCCACTGGTCTCGGCAATCGGCAACGCGTCCATGTCGGCCCGCAGCCCGACGCTGCGATTGCTCTGGCCGCGCGAAAGGGTGGCGACCAAGCCGGTGCCTCCGACGCCGGGGGTGCAGGGCACACCCAGTTCTTCGAGGCGGGCGCGGACGAAAGCGGCGGTCTCGTGCTCCTGGTTAGACAGCTCGGGGTGTGCGTGCAGATGCCGGCGCCACGCGGTCAGCTGCTCAGCCAAGGCGCACCTGTCGGCTTGGGCCTGATCCATCCTGCTCCTTCTGTCCTCCTGTCCCGACCGTTGGCACGGGCCTTTGCCGCTCAGGCGTCGGCCCTGGAGGGCACCGGCGCGGCCGGGGAGACCTCCCCAGAGGGTCGCTGTGGCCGCAGCTTCATCTCGATTTCATAGCGCGTACCGGCCCCCTCGGTCACCGTCAAGGAGGCGCCAAGCTGGCGGGCGAAACCACGGACCAGCTGGATCCCGATGCCGTCGCGCGCGCCGGGTTCCATCTCCGAGCGGCCCGACGGAATGCCGACCCCATCGTCGCGGATCACCAGCCGAGCCTCCTCGCCTTCGACGGTCAGGCGAACCGATATGGCGCCGCCCCGTCCCGCAGGGAAGGCGTATTTGACCGCATTGCTCACTGTCTCTGTGACGATAAGGGCCAGTGGCACCGCTTGGTCGCTGGAAAGCTGCAGCTCCGGAGCCTCGATATCGAGGCGGATGCGGGCACCCGGCGTTTCACCGAGCGCCTGGAACAGTTGATCACAGAGTTCCTTCATGAAGCTGCGCATGTTTAGAGTGTGCAATTCCCCGTGCGCATACAGATGGCGATGCAGGGTGCCGAGCGCCCGAATGCGATCGCGGGCCGACTGGAACTCGGCGCGGGCTTCCGGTTGGCGAATACGGGCGGCCTGCAGGTTCAGCAGCGACGCGATGATCTGCAGGTTGTTCTTCACGCGGTGATGGATTTCCTGCATTAGGAGGTCCTGCTCGGCGAGCGATCCGCGCAGCTGCATCTCGCGCTCGGTCAGAGCTTCGGTCGCTTGTGCGAAGGAGAGCGACAGTTCGCGGACCTCTTGGGGGACGCCGGCGAGATCGCCGGGATCGAAGCGGCCGCCGCCCCGCCACCGCCCGACGGCGTGGTTCAGACGCTTGATCGGCTCGACCACAGCCAGATTGGCGCCGAAAGCAATCGCCGCGAGGCCAGATAGCAGCAACACGCCGAGCTCGGCGATGCGCCGCAGCAGCAGCCCGCGTGCGCGGGCGCGCTCGCGGGCCGAACCGTAGCCTACCAGCAGATGCAGCCCGTGGCCGAGATCGGCGATTGCATAGGAAAAGGGCTGGCCGTCCCGGGAAACGGTTTCCAGGACCCCTCCCTGGGCGAGCAGCCGGCGCAGGATCGGAGAGGGCGGCAGCGCACCCGCCGGCGCCCCGGAGAGATCGACCGGCCGGGCGACTTCGCGGTCGAGCAGCCAAAGGTCCCCCGAAGGGCCGCCCCGTCGGGGCTCGGCAATGAGCCAGTTCGGGCGCAAGCCGGCCACCATGGCCCCGGACAGGCGGTTGCCGTCGAGCAGAGGATAGGCTGCCTGCAGGAGCGTGCCGGAGCCGGCGCTCCCCGCCCGCACGACGAAGTCGCGGCTCCGCGCAACCTCTGCAAACCAGGAGGCGCCGGAAAGGTCTGCACCGCGCGCCGGACCGCCGCTAACGGTTGAGGCGCTGCAACGCACCTGGCCATCCGCATCCACTACGAACAAACCGGTATAATAGGCGGCATTCAACGACAGCACCTCGCCGAGCACATTTTCGCAGGAGGCCGGCGAGCGGAGGCTGGGCACCTTGGAAAGCGCGCCGAGCATCTGGACCACAGCCTCTAGCGCGGCATCATGGCGGGCCTGCACGGACTGGCGGATCAGAGTGACGTTCTCGACCGCCCCGGCCGCGGCGATGCGGTAGTTCTGCCAGGAGATCAGGACCGCCATCGCTACCACCGGGACAGCGGCGAAAAGCATCAGGGCGACCAACCGTGCCCGCACCGAGGAGGCGGAGCGTCGGCGGGCAGGGCCCAAATGTATCATTCCCCGGTGCCGGTGTCCTCCGTTGGCTGCTTACCAGAGCCTTCCAGTTTCTTGCGGTCATCCTCGATCAACCGGAGTAGCTCCTCGGGGATCGGCTCGCTAGCGACATCGTCGAACATCTTGTGCAGACCCCGTTGCAGCCAAACGTCGAACGCTGCATCGGGCTTGGGCGTTTTCCGCAGGAGCACTTTCTGCGGCGAATCGGGAAAACTAGGTCCTTCCTTTCGCTGCTTCATCGCCGCGCGTCCCAACTCCGGCCGCAAACACCCGCGGAAAGCGACGACACCCCTTGCGCCGCCGTGACCGCTTGAACTTAGGTGAGGGACTACATCCGATTTGCGGCCGTGCGGGCTGTTGTCGCCATCACACCTCGGAGCACCGCCTCCGCCCGCAGCCCAGCACCAGCGCCATGCGTGCGCTGTACGAAGCGGTCGGGTTTCTCGCCGAACAGCCAGGCCTCAAGCTGGCGCCGGGCGCGGAACACTCGGCTCTTGGCGGTGCCAACGGCGCAGCCGGTAGACTCGGCGAGCGCCTCGTAGCTCATGCCATGCACCACGACCATGACCAGGGCCTCCCGCTGGTCGGAGGGCAGCCGGTTCATCGCCTTCGCCAGCTCCTTTAGCGCCAGCCGGTCTTCGTGCGGCGCATCCGTGGCGAAAGCTGAGGATGGCACGTCGTCGATGTCGGTGGTATCGCGGCGCTTGCGGAGGTTGGAGATGAACCGATTGCGGAGAATGCGGTGCATCCAAGCGGCGAAATTGGTGCCGGGTATGAAGCTCTCCTGGGCGGAGAGTGCATTACAGACGGCGTCCTGCACAAGATCCTCGGCACCGGCGCGGTTGCGGGTGAGGGCCAACGCTTGGACCCGCAATTTCGGTAATATGGCGATAATTTGGTCGTGGAAGCGGGCGGTCGTCGTGGTCATCGGTTGCAGGCTCCCCCAGTTCTAAACGACCAATGAACGGGCTTGCCCCGGGGTTGCGTAGCTAACCTCACGAGTTCGAGAGTTCATCGGCAAGGTCGGCTTCCGGCTCGACTTGCGGCTCCATCACCCGCACCAGCTGCGCACGAGCCCGGGATACCCGCGCCTTCATAGTGCCCACCGGGACGTTGCAGATCGCCGCCGCTTCCTCGTAGCCGAGCCCCTGGGCCCCGACCAGCACCAGGGCCTCTCGCAGCAGTGGCGGCAGGCTCCAGATCAAACGATGCAGATCGTCCAGCTCCGCCCGGCTGTACTGGGCGGGAGCATGGGCGTCCTCGCGGGGCAGCGTGGTCTCAAGGGCCCGGCGCTCCGTGCGAAGCCGCCGGCCCTGCTCGTAGTAGGTGTTCCGCAGAATTGTGAACATCCAGGCGCGCAGGTTGCTGCCGGGCTGGAACTGCGCCAGCGCGCCCAGCGCGCGCACCAGTGCCTCCTGCACGAGATCGTCGGCTTCCGCCCGGTCGCGCAACAGGAATCTGGCGAAGCCCCGAAGATCGGGAAGCAGGGCCGCCATCAGCTGGCGCGGATCCTTGGGGGAGATCGGGGGCTTCCCTGTTCATGCCGTCTCGCGCAGTCTAGAGCATGTAGCTGAGGCCTGCTCGGGCCCGAGAGAGGAGGTTTTGCATGCCCGCCCTGCCTTGCGCGAGAATGCGTCTTGCCTGAACAATGCCGACCAGCGGGCACCGGCTCGATGATCACCGCGCGATGAACAGTTCGTATGCGTCGGGTAATGCACCGGCTGGACCGAGGCCATAACTAGGCGGGTGATCTCTTGAGCCGCGAAGATATTTTGCGCGCCCTGCCCTATGCCCGTCGCTACGCTCGGGCGCTGACCGGCAGTCAGCCGGGCGGCGACGCCCTGGTAGCCGAGGGACTGCGCGAGATGCTGGGGGACGTGCCGGCGGTTGATCCCCGCCGGGCGCTCTATGAACGGGTGACCCGAGGCTTCGACGCACTGGCAACCTCCCGGCCGGTGCCGAGCGGCAGCCTAAGCCACAAGCAGCGGCAGATGCTGCTGCTGACGGCACTCGAGGAGGTTCCGGTGGCGGATGCCGGGCCGATCGTTGGCCTTGAGAGGGAGGCGGCGGCGGCTCAGCTCGGCGACGCGCGCGAGCGGCTGCGCACGGCCGCGGCCACCGACGTGCTCATCATTGAGGACGAGCTGATCATCGCCATGGACATCGAGGAGTTGGTCCGGGGTTGCGGTCATCGCGTTGTCGGAGTTGCGGGCAACGAGGAGGATGCCGTGGCAATCGCGAGACGGACCCGGCCCGGGCTGATCCTGGCAGACATCAATCTCGGCCGGGGTGGCGACGGCAGCAGTGCGGTCGCGCGCATCATGCTGCACCACCGGGCCCCGGTGATCTTCGTCACCGCTTATCCCGAAAGGCTGCTGACCGGCGAGGCGTTGGAGCCGGCCTTCGTCATCACAAAGCCGTTCGAGCCGATGGCGCTCGCCATCGCCACCTACCAAGCGGTCACCGGCGGGGTCCGCCTGGACTGAGTTCCCCAATGGGCTGACTTCCCGGTAGCAGACCGGCGGGCCGGGAACCCGGCGGTGCGGGAGGCGCTCAACCAGGGCGGCTCAGGCCACAGATGCGAGACGGAGATGATGGCCACGACGGGAGGACAGGTGGACAGGGGCGTCGCGCGCCATGGACCGGAGGCGATGCACTCAGCGGCCGTCGGCCCCGCCCAGCGATCACCACGCGTCTACTACCTACATCCACTTCTGGCCGGCCCGATCGGCGGCTGGCCGGCGCATCTCGACCGCGTTGCCCGGCTCGGCTTCGACCATTTGCTAATTGCACCGCCCTTCCTTTGCGGCGGGGCCGCGCTGCAGAACCAGCGCGACGCCGTATCGTGGCGCGAGGCGCCCAGCACGATCTTCCTGGCGGCCGACCACGACCGGCTGCATCCCGCACTGGCCGGGCCGAGTGAGGCGCTCGCCGCCTTGAGCCAGGTCGCTGACGAAGCCCGGGGATGCGGCCTCGTGCCCCTGCTCGACGTAGTGCTCGACCGGGTGGCCGCCGGCTCGAAGCTGGCGCGGCAGAACCCCGAGCTATTTGGCGCGCCAGATGCCTCCGACCGGCTCGACCCACGTCGTTACACCGGCGACGATGAGGCGGCGCAGGCGGGGCTGGCCGACCCCGATCAGACCGAGGCTCTGGCGGAATGGTGGAGCCGCCGGCTCAACGCCTGGTCGGAAGCCGGGATCGGCGGTTTCCGCTTTGTCCCGCTGCAGGGCATTCCGCCACGCCTGGTGCGCACGCTCATCGGAAAGGTGCGGCGCAATGCCACGGAGTGCCTGTTCCTCGGGTGGATGCCGGGTGTCCCCCAGAGCGATTTTTCCGGCTTTGCGGGTTGCGGGCTCGACTACGTCTTCTCCTCGCTTCCATGGTGGGATTTTTCCAGCGACTGGCTGTGGCAGGAGGCGTCGCGGCTGCGCGCGGTCGCGCCGATCCTCGCCTGCCCCGAGGCGCCGTTCGGTCGGCGCATCGCCGCCACTTGCCATGACCGCGCACGGCTGCGTGCCGCCTACCGGCGCGGACTGGGCTTCGCCGCCGGAATCGAATCCGGATGGATGATGCCGATGGGCTGCGAGTACGCTGCGACACGGCCGATGGACCCGAGGCGCGACACGGCGGAGGATTTCGCCACCCTTGTGGCCGAAGCGCCCTTCGACCTCGCCGAGACCATCAGCGCCGTCAATCGGGCGCGCGCTGAGGAGCCGGCACTCGCCGGATCGGCCGAACCGCGGCTGCTGACCGGGGCCGGTGGTCCGATCATTGCCGTGCTGCGCCCGGACGGCGCCGACGCGCGCGCCGCCGAGCGCGCCGTCCTGGTCCTAGCCAATGCCGGGCTGGAGCAGCGGGTGGAGGTGCCGACCGCCTCGTTGCTGGCCAATGCGGGGGGCAGCTTCGTGCCAATCGCCCCCGGGGCGGAGCTGGCGGTCGAGCCAGGCGACGTGCTGACGGTGCGCGCCACCGCAGCGCCGCCGATCCTGCGGCCACGCGACGA
The DNA here is from genome assembly GCA_019240395.1 of Acidisphaera sp. Lineage (GTDB taxonomy): Bacteria > Pseudomonadota > Alphaproteobacteria > Acetobacterales > Acetobacteraceae > JAFAYA01. The sequence goes on from JAFAYM010000058.1 coordinate 32,318, forward strand.
TCTCGCCGCCTCGGCTCGCGAGGCGGCGAAAGCGCCGCGCTTGGCGATCGAGGCGGTGTCGCCGAGCGTCGATGGCGGTCAATTCCCAGCCCGGCGCTGCGTGGGCGAGCTGGTCGAGGTTTCCACCGACGTGATCTGCGAAGGTCACGATCAGCTCGGCGTCGTACTGATGTGGCGCACCGCCGAGGCGGATTGCGAAGCCTCGGACGGCAAAGCGGGGGAGTGGCATGAAGTACGCATGCTGCCGCTCGGCAATGATCGCTGGACGGCAAGCTTTCCGCTGCTGCGGCTCGGAATGCATGAATTCACCATTGAGGCATGGCGCGACGCGTTCGCCAGCTTTCGCGATGAACTCTCAAAGAAACATGCCGCCGGAGTGAACATCAAGCTGGAGCTGGTCGAGGGGCGCGAGCTGATCGCCGACATCGCCCGGCATGCCGCGCCGAAGCTCAAGCCAGGGTTGGACACGCTGCTGGAGGCGCTTTCGGAGGAAAGCGAAGAGGCGCGCCGCACGACGCTGCTGGCCCCCGAAACCGCCGCTCTGCTGGCCGAGGCCGACCCGCGCCCCTTTGCTCTGCGCGTCGAACCTCCTTTCCCGCTGGAAGCCGAGCGCACCGCGGCGCGCTTTGCCAGTTGGTATGAGATTTTTCCGCGCTCGATGAGCGACGATCCGCATCGCCACGGCACTTTCGAGGATGTGATCCGCCATCTGCCACGGATCCGCGACATGGGCTTCGACGTGCTCTACTTCCCCCCGATCCATCCGATCGGGCGGACCAACCGAAAGGGCCGCAACAATTCGCTGACCCCCGCGCCGGACGACCCGGGCAGCCCGTACGCGATCGGCAACGCAGAAGGCGGGCACGACGCGCTCCATCCCGAGCTCGGCACGATCGAGGATTTTCGCCGGCTACGCCAGACGGCGTCGCGACACGGGTTGGAGCTGGCGCTCGACTTCGCAATCCAGTGCTCGCCGGACCATCCCTGGCTTCGCCAGCACAAGGAATGGTTCGACTGGCGACCCGACGGCTCGCTTCGCTACGCCGAGAATCCGCCGAAGAAGTACGAGGACATCGTAAACGTCGATTTCTATGCCCCGGGCGCCATTCCGGGCTTGTGGCAGGCACTCTGTGAAGTCGTGCTGTTCTGGGCCGGCGAGGGCGTGCGCATTTTCCGGGTCGACAACCCGCACACCAAGCCACTGCCGTTCTGGCACTGGATGATCGCCGAGGTTAAGGCGCGGTACCCCGACACGATCTTCTTCGCCGAGGCGTTTACGAAGCCGAAGATGATGTACCGGCTGGCGAAAGTAGGCTTCTCCGAGAGTTACACCTATTTCACTTGGCGCAACACCAAGCAAGAGCTGACCGAGTATCTCGAGGAGCTGGCCAACACGGCGCCACGCGAGTTCTTCCGACCGAATTTCTTCGTCAACACGCCGGACATCAACCCGGTGTTCCTGCAGACCTCCGGTCGTCCGGGATTTCTCATCCGCGCGGCGTTGGCGACGACACTTTCGGGACTGTGGGGCCTCTACAACGGCTTCGAGCTGTGCGAAGGTCGTCCGCTGCCTGGCCGGGAGGAATACATCGACTCCGAGAAATATCAGCTCCGCGCCTGGGACTGGGATCGTCCCGGCAATATCGTCGCGGAAATAACTTCACTGAACTGGATACGGCGTACCAACCCGGCATTGCAGACGCATCTCGGGGTCACCTTTCTGCCTTCAGGCAATGACCACATCCTGTTCTACGAGAAGTCGACGCCCGACCGGGGCAACGTCGTTCTCGTTGCCGTCGGCCTCGACCCGCGCGCGATCCAGGAGACGGAGATCGAGCTGCCGCTCTGGCGCTGGCGCCTGCCCGATGACGGAGCGCTGCAAGCCGACGACCTGGTCGGCGGAACGCGGTTCGTCTGGCACGGCAAGCGCCAGCGCCTGCGCCTCGATCCCTTCGTTTCGCCCTACGCGATCTGGCGGGTCCGCCCCGCCGCATGAGGCACCCGCTTGACGAGAGCTAACATGAAAAAAACCGACCGACTGCGGCCGATCGCGGATCCGCTGTGGTACAAGGACGCCGTTATCTATCAGCTGCATCTGAAATCGTTCTTCGATGCCGACAACGACGGGGTCGGCGACTTCAAGGGGCTGCTGCAAAAACTCGACTACATCGCGGAACTCGGGGTCAACACCATTTGGCTGCTGCCATTCTATCCCTCGCCGCGGCGCGACGATGGATACGACATCTCCGATTATCGCGGCGTGCATCCCGAATACGGCACGCTGGCCGATGTGCGGCGCTTCATCGCCGCCGCCCATGAGCGGGGTCTGCGCGTCATTACCGAGCTGGTGGTCAACCACACCTCCGACCAGCATCCCTGGTTTCAGCGGGCGCGCGAGGCGAAGCCCGGCTCAGCGGCGCGCAACTTCTATGTCTGGTCGGATGACGACCGGAAATATGCCGGCACCAGGATCATCTTCCTGGATACCGAAAAATCCAACTGGACCTGGGACGCGGTGGCCGGCGCGTATTTCTGGCACCGCTTCTATTCGCACCAGCCCGACCTGAATTTCGACAATCCGCGCGTGCTGCAGGAAGTGCTCTCGGTGATGCGCTTCTGGCTCGATCTCGGCGTGGACGGGCTGCGGCTGGACGCGGTGCCCTATCTCGTCGAGCGCGAGGGCACCAACAACGAGAACCTGGCGGAAACCCACATCATACTGAAGCGCATCCGCGCCGAGCTGGAGGCGCATGCGCCGGGGCGCATGCTGCTCGCGGAGGCCAACCAGTGGCCGGAAGACGCCCAGCAATATTTCGGCGAGGGCGACGAATGCCACATGTGCTTCCACTTCCCGCTGATGCCGCGGATGTATATGGCGATCGCCCGGGAGGACCGCTTCCCGATCACCGACATCATGCGCCAGACGCCGGAGATCCCGCCGAATTGCCAATGGGCGGTGTTCCTACGCAACCATGACGAGCTGACGCTCGAAATGGTCACCGACAGCGAGCGCGACTATCTCTGGAACGCCTATGCGGCCGACCGCCGCGCGCGGCTCAATCTCGGCATTCGCCGGCGCCTCGCACCGCTGCTGGAACGCGACCGGCGGCGGATCGAGCTGATGAACGGGCTGCTGCTCTCGATGCCCGGCACGCCGGTGATCTATTACGGCGACGAGATCGGCATGGGCGACAATATCCACCTCGGCGATCGCGACGGCGTGCGCACGCCCATGCAGTGGTCGTCGGATCGTAATGCCGGCTTCTCGCGCGCTGATCCGGCGAGCCTCGTGCTGCCGCCGATCATGGACCCGCTCTACGGCTTCCAGGCGGTGAATGTGGAGGCGCAGTCCAACGATCCGCACTCCCTGCTCAACTGGACGCGGCGGATGCTCGCCGTGCGCAAACAGTTCTGCGCTTTCGGTCGCGGCGGCCTGCGATTCCTCTACCCCGGCAACCGCAAGGTGCTGGCGTTTTTGCGCGAAATGCCGGGCGGCGAAAATCGCGCTGAGGAAACCGTGCTCTGCGTCTCCAACCTGTCGCGCTCAGCGCAGGCGGTGGAGCTCGATCTGTCCGGCTTCGCCGGGCGGGTGCCGGTTGACATGGTAGGCGGCTCGATCTTTCCGCCGGTCGGCCAGCTCACCTATCTGCTGACCCTGCCGCCTTACGGCTTCTTCTGGTTCCTGCTGGCCGCGGAGGCGCAGCTGCCATCGTGGCACGCGCCGGCACCGGAGCCGCTGCCGGAATTCGCGACGGTGGTGGTGCGCCACGACATCACCGAGGTGCTGGGCACCAACGGCCGCGCGCTGCTGGAGCGCGAGGCGCTGCCGGCCTACCTGCCGAAACGCCGCTGGTTCGCCTCCAAAAGCGAACGGCTCGACCGGGTAAGCATCAGCTACGCTGCGCCGCTGCCGGAAAGCGGCCAGCCGCCGGTGCTGCTCACCGAGATCGAAGCGCAGCTCGGCGACCGCCGGGAGAGCTATGTGCTGCCGATCGGCATCCTCTGGGAAGACGAGATGAGCAGCACGCTCGGCCAGCAGCTGGCGCTGGCGCGCCTGCGCCAGGGACGGCGCGTCGGCTACCTCACCGACGCGTTCGCGCTCGACGGGCTGACCCGTGGGCTGCTGGGCGGGCTGCGCCGCCAGACACGCATCAAGCTTGACCCATCTTCCCAAACCAAGGGCGAGATCGTCTTCCACCCGACGTCCCTGATGGACAGACTGGAGCTGCCGGAGGACGCGGCGATCCGTCGGCTCTCCGCTGAGCAGTCCAACAGCTCGCTGGTGCTCGGCGATGCGCTGGTGCTGAAGATCGTCCGACGCGTCGCCGCCGGCATCCACCCCGAAGGCGAGATGACGCGCTTCCTCACCGAGCGCGGCTTCGCCAACACCGCCCCGCTGTTCGGTGAGGTGCTGCGCCTGGCGCCGGACGGCACGCCCCACACACTCGCGCTGGCGCAGGGGTTCGTGCGCAACCAGGGTGACGGTTGGGGCTGGACGCTCGACTTCCTGGCCCGCACCGTCGAGGAGCTGGCTGTAACCGGCCATGACGACGAGGAGCGCTCGGATGCCTTCGCCCCCTACGTCGTGTTCGCGCAGGCGATCGGCCGCCGCCTGGCCGAGCTGCACGCCGTCCTGTCCGAGCCCAGCGACGAGCCGGATTTCGCGCCCGAGGAGGCCGACGCGGCGACGCTCGAGGGCTGGGCGGAGGCGGCGATCGAGCAGCTCGACATGGCCTTCGCTCTGCTGCGCCAGGAGCGGGAGTGGCCGGACCAGGACACCGCCGATCTCGCGCACACGCTGCTGAAGCAAGGGCCGGAGCTGAAGCGGCTGGCGCACGATCTTGCCCGCCGGGGACGGCACGCGCTGCGCACCCGCCTGCACGGCGATTTCCACCTCGGCCAGGTGCTGGTGGTGCAAGCGGACGCCTTCATCATCGACTTCGAGGGCGAGCCGGCGCGACCAATGGTGCAGCGGCGGAGCAAAGGCTGCGCGCTGCGCGACGTCGCCGGCCTGCTGCGTTCCTTCGACTATGCGGCTTCTGCTGCCGCCCCTGGCCGGGTCGCCGCCTCGGCGCCGGCGGCGGAGCGTCGCGCCCTGCTGCTCGAGCGCTTCCGCAAGATTGCCAATGCGGCCTTTCTAGAGGCCTATCGCAACGTGCTCGGCCAGGCCGAGCGGCGCTGGGTCCCGGAGCTCGCCGAGGCGCCGCTGCTCGACCTGTTCCTGATGGAAAAGGCGGCCTACGAAATCCGCTATGAGGCGGCGAACCGGCCGACCTGGCTGGCGATTCCGCTGCGCGGCCTGCACGAAATGGCGGCTCGCCTACTGGCCCCGAATGCCGAGTTGCGGGCCGAAAGCGTGCCGGCGTGAGCAGCTTGCATCTCGACCCCGCCGCCGTCGACGCCCTAGTGCACGGCCGGCACGGCGACCCGTTTGCTCTGCTCGGTCCGCACGACACGCCGAACGGCTGCGCCATCCGCACCTTTCAACCCGATGCTGAGGGCGTCGAGGTGCTCGACGCAAAGGGCGAGACAGTCCTGGCGAAGCTGGCGCGCGTGCATACCGACGGGCTGTTTGCCGGGGTCATGCCGACGCGGGTGCCCTATGTGCTGCGCATCGAGGTCGGGCGCACCGAACGGCAGACCGAGGACCCCTATGCCTTCCCACCGCTGCTCGGTCCGCTCGATCTGCATCTCATCGCCGAAGGGCGGCACCGGGAGCTCGGCCGCTGCCTCGGCTCGCATCTCATGACCGTCCAGGGTGTGCGCGGCGTGCGCTTCGCGGTCTGGGCTCCGAATGCGCAACGCGTCTCGGTAGTGGGCGACTTCAATCGTTGGGACGGGCGCCGTCATCCCATGCGCCGGCGCATCGAGGCTGGAGTATGGGAGCTGTTCATCCCCCGCGTGCTGCCCGGGACACTCTACAAATACGAAATCATTGCCGCTTGGGGTGAGACCCTGCCGCTGAAGGCCGACCCGGTGGCCTGGTACGACGAGCGGCCACCGGGCACGGCCTCTGTCGTCGTCGAGGACACGCTGCCGCGCTGGACCGACGAGGCGTGGCGGGCGCAACGCGCCGGTCGGCAAGCGCCGGACGCACCGATTTCGATTTACGAGGTGCACGCGGCGTCGTGGATGCCCGCGATCACCGGGGGTGAAGAGGGCTGGTCGCATCTCACCGAGCGTTTGGTTCCCTACGTGCAGCGCATGGGTTTCACCCATGTCGAGCTGCTGCCGATCATGGAGCATCCGTTCGGCGGTTCCTGGGGCTACCAGCCGCTCGGCCAATTCGCGCCGAGCGCCCGGCTCGGGCCACCGGCCGATTTCGCCCGGCTGGTGGACCGCTTCCACGAGGCAGGCGTGGGCGTGATCCTGGACTGGGTGCCGGCGCACTTCCCGACCGACGCGCATGGGCTCGCCCGCTTCGACGGCACCGCGCTCTATGAACACGCCGATCCGCGCGAGGGCTTCCACCGCGACTGGAACACTTACATCTTCAATCTCGGGCGTAACGAGGTGCGCGGCTTCCTGATCGCCAGCGCGCTCCACTGGCTTGAGCAGTATCATGTCGACGGGCTGCGCGTGGACGCCGTCGCCTCGATGCTCTACCGCGACTACAGCCGTCCCGCCGGGGAGTGGGTGCCGAACCGTTATGGCGGGCGCGAAAATTTGGAGAGCATTTCGTTTCTCCAGGAGCTGAGCCGCATCGTTAACGAGCGATGCCCGGGGACGGTGCTGATCGCCGAGGAGAGCACGGCTTGGCCCGGCGTAACACGCTCGGCGGAGGAGGGCGGGCTCGGCTTTCACTACAAATGGAACAAGGGCTGGATGCACGACACCCTGCACTACATGCAGGAGGATCCGGTCAATCGCAGCTGGCATCACGACGAAATCACCTTCGGCCTCGTCTATGCCTTCTCCGAGCGTTTTGTGCTGCCGCTGTCGCATGACGAGGTGGTGCATCTGAAGCGCTCGCTGCTCGGTCGCATGCCCGGTGATGACTGGCAGAAATGCGCCAACCTGCGCGCCTATTATGGATTCATGTGGGGACATCCTGGCAAGAAGCTGCTGTTCATGGGCGGCGAGTTCGGACAGTGGCACGAGTGGGACCACGATCTCGGCCTGGATTGGCACCTGCTCGATCATCCCATGCACAGCGGCGTGCAACGATTGGTGCGCGATGTCAACCAGGCGTATTGCAGCAACCCTGCCCTGCACCGGCGCGATTGCCACCCCGAGGGCTTCCGCTGGGTGGTGCTGAACGATCGCGCGCAGAGCGTCTTCTCCTTCCTGCGCTTCGGCGCCGAGGTCGACGATCCGGTGCTCGTGATCTGCAACTTCACCCCGGTGCCGCGCCTCGGGTATCGGGTGGGCGTGCCGCGGGCCGGCCTATGGCAGGAGATCCTGAACAGCGATGCCGCGGTCTATGGCGGCTCGAACATGGGCAATGCCGGCCACTGCACCGCCGAGGCGGTGGAGAGCCACGGTCAGCCGGCTTCCCTGCTGCTGACCGTACCACCGCTGGCGACGCTCTATCTGCGCCCGGTTTGAGCGACCATCCGTTTTGAGGAACCACCGATGAGCGGACATTCTCCCGCGAGCCTGGCCTATGGCCCCCAGCTGCAAGAGAACGCGCTAGGAGAGGACGGCACGGTGCGGTTCCGCCTCTGGGCGCCGAGCGTCGACAGCGTCGCCCTCGAGATCGAAGGCCAGGAGCCGCAATCCATGAAATCTGAGGCAGGCGGCTGGTTCCTCGCAACCGCCCGCGCCAAGGCCGGCTCCCGCTACCGCTTCCGGCTGCCTGATGGGCTGGCGGTCCCCGATCCTGCGTCGCGCCGCCAAGCAGGCGATGTGCATGATGCCAGCATTGTCGTCGATCCGAACGCGTATCGCTGGCAGCACCCGGAGTGGCGCGGGCGACCGTGGCATGAGGCGGTCGTTTACGAGCTGCACCCAGGCGCCTTCGGCGGCTTCGCCGGCATCGAGCGGCGGCTTCCCGAATTGGCGGCGCTGGGTGTCACCGCGATCGAGCTGATGCCGATCGCCGATTTCCCCGGCAAGCACAACTGGGGTTATGACGGGGTTCTGCCATATGCGCCGGACGCCGCCTACGGCACACCCGAGGAGCTCAAGTCCCTTGTCGATGCGGCGCACGGCCTCGGGCTGATGATCCTTCTCGACGTCGTCTACAACCATTTCGGTCCTGACGGAGCCTATCTCCACGTCTACGCGAAAGCGTTCTTCGATGAGGGCAAGCATACGCCCTGGGGAGCGGCGATCGACTTCAACCGCCCCGACGTAGGCAGCTTCTTCATCGAGAACGCCCTGATGTGGCTCAACGAGTATCGCTTCGACGGACTGCGCTTCGACGCCGTGCACGCCATCTCGCCGCCGGAATTTCTGGACGCCATGGCAGCGAGTATCCGCTGCAGCGTCGCTCCCGGACGCCATGTTCACCTCGTGCTGGAGCACGAGGGCAACGTCGCTAGCCATCTCGCCCGGGGAAAATTCGACGCGCAATGGACCGATGACGTGCACCACTGCCTACACGTGCTGCTGACTGGCGAAAGCGAGGGTTACTACGAGGATTTTCAGGACGCGGCGCGACTGCTGGCCCGCGCGCTGGCCGAGGGTTTTGCCTATCAGGGGGAGGTCTCGCCGCATTCCGGCAAGCCGCGCGGCACGCGGAGCGTTGATCTGCCGACCACGGCCTTCGTGATCTGCCTGCAGAACCACGACCAGATCGGCAATCGTGCGCTCGGGGAGCGGCTGACCACGCTCGCCGATCCGCAGGCGCTGCGCGCGGCGACGTCGCTGCTGCTCCTGGTACCCTTCATTCCGATGCTGTTCATGGGCGAGGAGTTCGCCAGCCGCCGCCCCTTCCTGTTCTTCACCGATCACAACCCGGAGCTCGCGGAACTGGTGCGCCGCGGCCGCCGTGCCGAGTTCAAAAAGTTCGCCGCGTTCTCCGATCCCGCGAAGCGCGAGCGCATTCCCGATCCCAATGCGGCGCAGACATTCGCGGCATCGGTTCCGGAATTCGATCAGCCCCGCACTCCGGAGGGCGCGGCGGCGCTGACCCTCTACCGCGCTCTGCTGGCGGTGCGCTTTCGGGCTGTCGTTCCACGCATTCCGGGCGCCCGCAGCGCCGGCGCCCAGGCGCTCAGCCGCACCGCCGTGCACGCGCGCTGGACCATGGGCGACGGCGCACTGCTGACCGTTGCCGCCAATTTTGGCCCCGAGGCTGTCAAAGGCGAGGAATGCCCCGGATCGCTGCTGTTCGAAAGCGAGGATGGCGCCGGCAAGGCCGCACGACACGGCCGCCTGCCGGCTCGCGCGACCGTCGCCTTCCTGCAGGAGTCGCCGCCATGAGCGGCACGTCGCCGGGGGATCCCGAGCTGCTGTCGCTGGCCGAAGCCGCCGGTCTGGCGCCGCGCTGGCGCGATGCCTTTGGCAAGACTCACGACGTCGCGCCGGCAACGCTGCGCTCGGTCCTCGCCGCCCTCGACCTGCCCGCCTCCAGCAATGGCGACGTCCGCGACAGCTTGGCCCGTCTGCGCCGCCTCGGTGCCGAACTGCAGCCGTTGGTCACCGCTGAAACCAATGTGCCGATCACGCTTACCGCGCCGGCGGGCCGCTTCCGGGTGAAGCTGGAGGATGGCAGCACACGCGAGGGCACGGCCGAGGCACGCGACGGTCGGGTGACGATCCCGCCAATCGACGCGCCGGGCTACCACTCCCTCGAAATCAGTGATCGAGAAACCGTGCTGGCAGTGGCGCCACCGCGCTGCTTCAGCGTGCAGGACGCGCTCCCCGGCGGGCGGCCCTGGGGCCTAGCGGTACAGCTCTATGCACTCCGGCGCGATGGCGACGGCGGCCTCGGCGATTTCACCGCCTTGCGCGACTTTGTGCAGAGTGCCGGGGCACACGGTGCCGCGGCGGTCGCCATCAGCCCGGTGCACGCGCAATTCTCGGCCGATCCCGACCGCTTCAGCCCCTACGCGCCCTCCAGCCGGGTGATGCTTAACGTGCTGCACGCCGATGCCGGAGGGGTGCTCGCCGAGGTGCTCGCCCCCGGTGACGCGGAACGGCGGCTCGAGGCGCTCGATCAGGTGGACTGGCCGGCCGCCGGGCGGGCACGCCTGGCTCGCTTTCGCGAGGTCTTCGAGCGCTTCAGCGCCGAGGCACCTGGAAGGCAGCACCAGGCCTTTGCCGCATTCCGCGCCGAGCAGGGCGAGGTACTGGAAAGCCACGCCCGGTTCGAGGCGCTGCACGCAACGCAATTCGCCAGCGATGCCGAGCGCTGGAATTGGCGAAGCTGGCCGGAGGCGCTGCGCAACCCACGCAGCCCCGAGGTCGCACGCTTTGCCGCCGAGCGTGCGCACGAGGTGGCGTTCCACGCTTTTTTGCAATTCCTGGCGGATCGCAGCCTGGCCGCGGCACAAGGCGCGGCGCGCGCCGCCGGTATGCCGATCGGGCTGATTTCCGATCTTGCAGTCGGCGTCGACGCCGGCGGCTCGCAGAGCTGGAGCGGACAGGACGAGACGCTGATCGGCCTGACCATCGGAGCGCCGCCGGATCTGCTGAATACTCAGGGCCAGTCCTGGGGCTTGGCGGCATTCTCGCCCCGCGGCTTGGCGCGTAACGGTTTCGGCGCCTTTCTGGCAATGCTGCGCACAGCGCTGCGCCATGCCGGCGGCGTTCGCATTGACCACGCGATGGGCCTCGGGCGGCTCTGGGTCCTCCCGGAAGGCGCCTCGGCGCTGGAGGGTGCCTATCTAACTTTCCCACTCGAGGACATGCTGCGGCTGGTCGCACTCGAGAGCTTTCGCCACCGCGCCATCGTGCTCGGGGAAGATCTCGGCACGGTGCCCGAGGGGTTCCAGGACAGGCTTGGGCGCGCCGGCGTTATGGGCATGCGCGTGCTGTGGTTCGAGCGCGACGAGGACCGGTTCCGGGCGCCGCAACGCTGGTCGCCGCACGCCGCGGCAATGACCAGCACGCACGATCTACCGACCGTCGCGGGCTGGTGGTCCGGACGCGACCTGGCTTGGCGCAAGCAGCTCCACCTGCTGGGCGACGAACGCGCGGAGTGGTTCGAGTTCGAGAACCGCGACCGCGACCGCACCCGCCTCTGGGAGGCGTTCCGCGGCAGCGGTGCCGCAACTGGCGAGGTGCCACCACCCGAGCAGCCGGACGCGGCCGTCGATGCGGCGGTACGGCATGTCGGTCGAGCTGCTTGCGAGCTGGCGCTGGTGCCGATCGAGGATGTGCTTGCCAGCTCGGAGCAGCCGAACTTGCCCGGGACGCTGCACGAGCATCCAAACTGGCGCCGTCGGCTGCCCGGGCCGGCGGCAAGCCTGCTCGAAACTCCCGGAGCGGCTTCGCGCTTGGCCTCGCTGGCGGATTCCAGGACCTCTGCATGACCGTTCGTGCCACCGCGCGCCTGCAGTTCCATAAAGATTTCACCCTCGATCACGCGCTGCAGCTGGTGCCCTACCTGAAGGCGCTCGGCATTAGCCATCTGTACGCTTCGCCGCTGCTCACGTCCCGGCCGGGCTCGACGCACGGCTATGACATCGTGGATCACCATGCCATCGACCCGGAGCTCGGCGGCGAGGCGGCGCTGCGGCGGCTGGTGGCCGCCCTGCGGCACCAGGATCTCGGTCTGATCCTCGACATCGTGCCAAACCACATGGGGGTCGGCGGCGCCGACAATGCGTGGTGGCTCGACGTGCTGGAATGGGGGCGGGCCAGCCCGTACGCCGAGTTCTTCGACATCGACTGGGAGCCGCCCGACCCGGCGCTGCGCAATCGGATGCTGGCGCCCTTCCTGGGGAGCGCCTATGGCGAATGCTTGGCCAATGGCGATCTGGTGCTGCGCTTCGACCCGGCGGACGGCCGGCTTTTTCTTGATTATTTTGGCAACCGCTTTCCGATCAATCCGCGCGACTACCCGCAGGTGCTGCGCGCCGGCGGCGAGCCGATTGCCGAGCTGGCGCACAGCTTCGCCCTGCTGAGCAGCGCAGGCGGGCGCGACGCCCTGCGCCGGCAGGCGGCGGCGGCGCGCGCCGCCTTGCGCGACGCCGCACCGGAGCAGCGGCAGGTAATCGAGGCGGCGCTCGCCAGTTACAATTCCGACGGACCTGCAGGGCGTGACCGGCTGCACCGGCTGCTGGAGCGGCAGAGCTATCGGTTGGCTTGGTGGCGGGCGGCCGCAGACGAAATCAACTGGCGCCGCTTCTTCGACGTCAACAGCCTGGCCGGCATGCGCGCCGAGGTGCCGGAGGTTTTCGATGCCACCCATGAATTCGTCCTGGCGCTCTATGCCGAGGGCCTGATTGACGGCGTGCGCATCGACCATGTCGACGGCCTTGCGGAACCGCGCGCCTATTGCCGCAAACTGCGCCGCAAGCTGGAGACCGCCGCCGCTTTCCGACCGCGCGAGCTCGGGAGCGACCCCGCGATCATCTGGGTGGAGAAGATCCTCGCCCCGCATGAGCGCCTGCCGACGGACTGGCTGACCGACGGCACCACCGGATACGACTACATGGCGGATGTCGCCGGCCTGCTGCACGATCCGGCCGGCGAGAAGCCGCTCACGGATCTCTGGGTCGGCCTTACCGGGCGTCCTGGCGATTTCGGCGAGGAGGCACGCGCGGCTCGGCGGCAGATCCTGCGCGAATCGCTCTCCTCCGAGCTCTGGGCCACTGCGGGCGCGCTGCATCGGGTGGCCCGGCGGGACTTGGCGACGCGCGACTACACGCTCACCGCCATCCGCCGTGCCCTGGAGGAAGTGCTGGTGCATTTCCCGTCGTACCGCATCTATTCCGGCCTGGCCGGTATCTCCGAGGCGGACCGGCGGATACTGGACTGGGCACTGGCCGGGGCGCGCCGCACCGTGCGCAGCGCCGACCTGCCGCTGCTCGAGCTGATCGGCAAATGGCTCTCCGGCACCGAGCTGCGCAGCGTGCCGGCGGGCGCGCGCCGGCAGGAGCGGCTGCGGGCCATGGTGCGCTTTCAGCAGCTCTCTGCTCCCACGGCGGCGAAAGCGGTTGAGGACACGGCGTTCTACCGCTACGGGCGGCTGCTCTCCCGCAACGAGGTCGGCAGCGAGCCCGGCCATTTCTGCATCTCGCCGGCCGCCTTCCACGCCGCCAATCAGGACCGCCGGCGTCGCTACCCGCGCGCCCTTCTGGCGACCGCCACGCATGATCACAAGCGCGGTGAGGACACACGCGCCCGCCTGGCCGTCCTCAGCGAGCTGCCTGAGGCCTGGGAGGCCGCACTCAACCGCTGGATGCGGTTGAACGCCCCGCTTCGGCGTGAAGTCGACGGCTCGCCGGCGCCGGACGCCGCCGACGAGGTGATGCTCTACGAGACGCTGGTCGGCGCTTGGCCGCTTGATCTCGCGCCCGACGACGCAGCAGGACTGCAGGTGTTCGTCGAACGCGTGGCGAGCTGGCAGGAAAAGGCCTTGCGCGAGGCCAAGCGCCGTTCCGAATGGGCAGCCCCCAATCTCGATTACGAAGCCGCCTGCCGGGATTTCCTGATCCAAATGCTGGACCCTGGTCGCCCCGCCCGGGTGGTTGTGGAGATAGCCGAATTCGTGGGCCGTATTGCTCCCGCCGGCGCGCTGAATGGGCTGAGCCAGACCGTGCTGCGCCTCGCCAGTCCTGGGGTCCCCGATCTGTATCAGGGCACCGAGTTCTGGGATTTCAGCCTGGTCGATCCGGACAATCGCCGCCCGGTGGACTATGCCGCGCGGCAGCAGGCGCTGGACGCGGACCGAACGCCGGATGCGCTGCTGGCGTCTTGGTCGGACGGGCGCATCAAGCTCGCGATCATCGCCCGCGCCCTGGCGTACAGGGCGCGGGCCCCCGGACTGTTCGCCGCCGGCTCCTACCACGCCCTGAAAGTGGAGGGCCGCCTCGCCGAACATGCCTTCGCATTCGCCCGCATTCACGAGGGTCGCGCGGCGGTGATCGTGGTGACCCGACTGGCCGGGCGACTGCCCGGCATTGAAGCTCGCCCCCTGGTTGCTTATAATGCCTGGCAGGGAACTTCGATCGCTGTGCCGCGTAGCCTCGCCGGGCGCCAGTATCATGATGTTTTCGGCGGACCCGGTCGTACAGGAAGTGCCGGTCGCCTGCTGCTTGGCGAGGTCCTGTCGGCTCTTCCCGTGGCGATGCTGGAGTTGCGATGAACCGTCTCGTCGTCGTGTCCAATCGGGTTCCCGTGCCGACTGCGGGGGCCCAGGCGGGTGGGCTGGCGGTAGCGCTCGACGGCCTGATGGAGCACCGTGGTGGCCTCTGGTTCGGCTGGAGCGGCGACATTGCGGCGGATGCCGCGCAGGCGCCGGTCGCGCTTGAGCGGCACGGCAAGGTGGACTATGCCACTGTCGACCTGACCCAGGACGAGCACGACCGCTACTACAACAACTTCTCCAACGGCGTGCTCTGGCCCCTCCTGCACACCATGCCGGAGCTTATGGTCTATGATCGCCGGGACGCTCAATCCTACCGTGAGGTCAATGCCCGCCTGGCCGACTCGTTGGTGCCGCTGCTGCGGCCCACCGACCTGATCTGGATTCACGACTACCATCTCATGGCATTGCCGGCCATGTTGCGCTCGCACGGTGTGCGCAACCCGATCGGCTTTTTCCTGCACATTCCGTTTGCCACCGCCGATGTCATCGCCTCAGCGCCCGAGGTTGCCTCCCTGCTCAGGGATTTGCTGGCGGCCGACCTGATCGGCTTTCAGACCGAGAACGACCAGGAGAACTTCGCTGCCACTGCCCAGACACTGGTCGGCGCCGTGCACCTGCCGAACGGCTGGGTACACACTGCGGGTCGCCGGGCGCGGCTCGGCGTGTTCCCCGTCGAGATCGAACCTCGGGGCTTTGCTGCCGCCGCGCTCGAGTCCTGGCGCAGCCCCGCAAGCGAGCGGCTTCGACGGAGCCTGTCCGGGCTGAAGTTGATCCTGGGGGTCGATCGGCTGGACCCCACGAAGGGCCTGCTGCAGCGCTTGGCAGGGCTGCGCCGCCTGCTCGAGAAGTACCCGGATTGGCGGCGCCGGATCACGCTGCTGCAGATCGCCGCGATATCGCGCAAGGAAGTCTCCAGCTATCGCGATCTTCGCCTGGCGCTCGACCGCGAAGCCGGCAGCGTCAACAGCGAGTGGGGCGACCCCGACTGGTCGCCGCTGCGCCTGGTTGCCAAGGCGGGTGCCCGCGAGGTGGTCGCCGGCTACATGCGCGAGGCCAAGGTGGGGCTAGTGACGCCGCTGCGGGACGGCATGAACCTGGTGGCGAAGGAATATGTCGCCGCGCAGGACCCGCAGGACCCCGGGGTGCTGGTCCTCTCGCAGTTCGCCGGCGCGGCACGCCAGCTCGAGGCGGCGTTGCTGGTCAACCCGTACGATTCTGACGGTATGGCCGACGCCATCGACCGCGCGCTCCGTATGCCGCTGGCCGAGCGCCAGTCCCGCTGGCAATCCATGTGGCGCACCATGGAACGCGCCTCGCCGGCGAGCTGGGGCCGTTCTTTTATGGCAGCGCTGCTGCGCGCCGCCGCCGCGGTACCGATAAACCAGAGCTATGCGCCGCGCGCCGGATTGGCTGCAGCCGAAATCGCCAGCGCCGGTTCGCCGATTGCGCAACGGCTGAGAAGCGAGATCCAGGTCTCGGGTGGCAGCGTCGATCCACGTAGCCTGATCCAATAGCCATGACCTCCGATGAGCAGCTGATACTGTTCCATGCGGTGAACACGCGATCCTCAGCCGTTCTTGCACTGCTTGAGGAGCTGGGCGTGTCTTATCAGCTGAAACTTCTCGACCTGAACGCGGGCGAGCAGCGTCAGTCGGCTTATCTCGCCGTCAATCCGATGGGAAAAGTGCCGGCGATCCGGCACGGCGACGCACTCGTCACCGAACAGGTCGCCATCTTCATCTATCTGGCTGACCGGTTCCCCGAAGCGAAGCTTGCCCCGTTGCTCGCCGATCCCTTGCGCGGCCCGTATCTTCGATGGCTCGTGTATTACGCGGCCTGCTTCGAGCCGGCCGTCATCGATCGTGCGCTGAAGCGCGAGCCTGGGGCGCGGGCGATGTCGCCCTATGGCGACTTTGAGACCATGCTTGGAACGCTGACGGCACAGCTCGCGGCCGGGCCTTACATTCTCGGGGAAAAGTTTTCCGCTGCCGATATCCTATGGGGCTCGGCTCTCACCTGGACCACGTCCTTCAAGCTCGTGCCGGAACTGCCGGAAATTCGGAGCTATATCGGCCGCATCAGCGCCCGGCCTTCCGTCGCCAGAGCCAGGGAGCGGGATGCGCAGTTAACGGCAGCGCCGGAAACAATAAAAGCCGAGGGCTCAGCTGGCGACCCTGTATAGAGGCGAGGAGCCGTGTTTGCGGAGCTCAGCACGTCGGCAGGACCGGCGCGCAGCGCACGGGCACACGGAAAGACTGCGTGCCGCTCCAGCGAGATCGAGCGGCGTGTCGCATCAGGCGGCTTCGGCGCGCAGCACCAGCCGCCCGGTGACCCGCCCCTCGCGCAGGCGCATCAGCGCGTCGTTGGCCTGCGATTGCGGCACCGTCGACACCGGCAGGGCCTTCACGTCGCCCTTCTGCGCGA
>JAFAYM010000099.1 GCA_019240395.1 Acidisphaera sp.
CGTGCAAACGAATTGATCGATTCCGCGCAGCTGACTCAGTCGGACACCTTGCCGGCCGAAGCAGTGGCGCCACTCGATGCCGACCCGGGCGAGACATTCGATGCCGGTGGTGTGGCCGACGGGGCACCATGGCCATCTGCGATCGTCGGTCGGGGCGGGGCGAGCAACTTCGAAGTCGACGATCGCGGCATTGTTGAGGTCGCCAACGAGCGCCGGTCGCTGCGGGAACATCTTGGCGAACAGTTGCGACTGTCGTTCGATGATCCGGTGGATCGCATGGTGGGAGCGCATCTTATCGCACTGTTGTGCCCGGCCGGGCGCCTGACAGCCGATCCCGCGGCAATCGCTGATGCGATGGCGATCCCGCTGGCGCGTATCGAGGCGGTACGGGCGCAGATGATGCGCTTCGATCCGGTCGGGCTGTTCGCGCGTGACCTGAAGGAGTGCCTCGCGGTGCAGCTTGCCGAGCGCAATCGGCTCGACCCCGCCATGGCGACATTGCTCGATAATCTCGATCTGCTGGCGCGACGCGATCTTCGCAGGCTTGCGGCAACCTGCGAGGTGGATGCCGACGATCTAGCCGACATGATCGCGGAGATTCGCGGCCTCGATCCGAAGCCGGCGGCAACTTACGATGACACCCCGGTGCAACTGGTTGTTCCGGACATCCTGATGCGCGCAGGTCCGGAAGGCGACTGGCTGATCGAGCTCAACCCGGAAACCATGCCGCGCCTGCTGGTGAACGAGCGGTTCTATGCGCGGGTTGCGCCGCGTGCGAGGCGTGAAGACCGGCTGTTCCTGGCCGAGCATCTGGCAAGCGCCAACTGGCTGGTGCGCTCGCTGCAGCAACGGGCCCAAACCATCCTGAAGGTAGCAGCGGAAATCGTCCGCCAGCAGGACGGTTTCATTCGTCACGGCGTCGCCCATTTGCGGCCGCTGATCCTGCGCGACATCGCCGAGGCGGTGGAGATGCACGAAAGCACGGTCAGTCGCGTCACGGCCAACAAGTATATCTCGACTCCGCGCGGCACGTTCGAGCTTAAGTATTTCTTCACCACCGCGATACCAGGAACGGACGGCGAGACCCACAGCGCGGAGGCCGTGCGCTATCGCATTCGTGCGTTGATCGATGCAGAGACCATCGATGACATTCTGTCCGACGACGCGATCGTGGCGATGCTGCGCGGCGAGGGTGTGGACATCGCTCGGCGGACCGTGGCCAAATACCGCGAGGCGCTGCGCATCCCCAGTTCCGTGCAGCGCAAGCGGGAGAAGGTCATGCCGGCCTGAAGCACCGGCGGGCGGCTCGCCGCGGAGGGTGAGGTCGGGGCGGGTGAGGTCGGGGCGAGGTGGCGTTGATGCAGATCACAGTCTCGGGCAAGCAGGTCGATCTGTCCGACGCCCTGCGGTCGCGGGTGGCCGAACACCTGGAGACGATCGCCGGCAAGTATTTCGACCATGCGCTGGAGGCACACGTCACCTTCAGCCGAGCCCGCAGCTTCTTCACCTGCGACATCAACCTCCATGCCGGCCGCGGCCTGACCTTGCGCGGCGAGGGCGAGGCGGCGGACGCCCATGGCGCCTTCGACGATGCCTCCGAGCACATCGCCAAGCGCCTGCGCCGCTACCGGCGGCGGGTCAACGAGCACGCCCGCGACCTGGCAAACCGCTCCCGCCCGGAGGCGGCGCGGCAGTACATCCTGCGCCAGCAGGAGGAGGATGGCGGGGCCGAGCCTGCCTCCGGCTCGATCGAGGCGCTGACCTATGCCACGGTGGTGGCCGAGGTGCCGGCCGAGATCAGCCGCCTCTCCGTCGGCGAGGCGGTGATGCGCATGGACCTCGCCGACCAGTCCGTGATGATGTTCCGCAACAGCTCGACGGGCGAGCTGAACGTGGTCTATCGCCGCAGCGACGGCCACATCGGCTGGATCGACCCCAACGGCTCGAAGTAGCTCTGGCGCCTCAGCAATATCGGCCTAACTGGGATCGCTTTGCGATTCCAGGCCGATGAAATTGCTCGCCAATTTGGGGTAGAGCAGGTTCGCCTCGCGCGAACATGGTCTAGTGCCTCGAATCTGAAGTTCGTCATCCCTGACGAGCTTCAGATTCGTGCCGCTAGAGTTTTTGTTTTCAGCGTGCCGACCGTCCAGAAGCCCGTCGCGGAATGCGACGAACTTCTGAACCGGCACACTAATGCACCAGCACGGCGGCCATGTCGTGCTGGTGGATGGCGACCAGTGCGGTCTCCTGATCGGTGGTGACGGCCATCGGCGTGCCGTCGGCGGCGTGAATGGCGAAGGCCGGGTTGCCGTCGACCATGACGGGCTTGACGTAGGCCAGTTGCGAGACGCCGAGCCGGGCGAGTTCGCTGACCGAGATTTGCCGGACTTCGGCCGGCGGCTCGGCCACGGAACGGGTATTGTTCATTTTTTGTCTCCTCGGCAGCAGCGGCAACGCCGCCCTGATCCGTCAGGTTCGGGCCCGATCGAAGAGCCCCGAAATGTTGAAGTGATCCGCGGCTGAAAGCTCAGCGCGAGGGCTTCGGATTCAGAGCCCCTCGCCTCCCTGCTTCCCGTCGGCGACGTTCTCGTGCGTCTGCCCTATGCGGATCGTCTTGACCCGGCTCTGCGGCTGCGGCCGCGCGAGCTCGACGTGCAGCAGGCCGTTGTCGAGCCAGGCGCCCTTCACGTCGATGCCTTCGGCGAGCACGAAGGCCCGCTGGAACTGCCGCGCCGCGATGCCCCGGTGCAGGAACACGCGCCCCTCGGTGTCATCGGACTGCCGCCCGCGGATCACCAGCTGGTTGTCCTCCTGGGTGATCTGCAGGTCGTCCATGGTGAACCCGGCGACCGCCAGGGTGATGCGCAGGCCGGAGGCGCCGGTCTGTTCGATGTTGTAGGGGGGATAGCCGTCGGACGACGTCTTGGAAGCGCGCTCGAGCATCTGTTCGAGATGGTCGAACCCCAGGAACAGGGGCGAGGCGAAGACGCGCGTGGTCATTGATAGCCTCCTCCTGAGAGCGAAGCGTGCGCCCGGCCCCTGTCGGCAACCCGGCAGGAATGATCTGGCGAGCGGAGGGCGGCGTTGCAAGGGGATGGCGCCGGCGTTGATCCGGTCGGGCGGCACCGCTACATCGCCGGCATGGCTGCCGATGCCGATCCCGCCCTGCCGATTCTGCCCACCCTGCCGATCCTGGTGGTTCCCGAACCTCTGCTGAAAGCGCGCGCCCGCCGGGTGCAGCCCGGCGACGGGGCGCTGATCCGCGACCTCGTGCCACGCATGTTCGCGACGATGTACCAGGCGCCGGGCATCGGCTTGGCGGCGCCGCAGGTCGGCGTCGATCTCCGCCTGGCCGTCGTCGACCTGATGCCGGGGGAGAAGCCGGCGCCGCTGGTGCTGATCAACCCGGAGATCCTGGCGGTGAGCGAGGAGACGGCGACACGCGAGGAAGGCTGCCTCTCGCTGCCCGGACAGTATGCCGACGTCACCCGGCCAGCCCGGGTGAAATTGCGCTACGTCGACCCGGAGGGCGCCGGGCACGAGATCGAGGCGGAGGGGCTGTTCGCGGCCTGCCTGCAGCACGAGGTGGATCACCTCGACGGCGTGCTGTTCGTCGATCACCTGTCGCCGCTCAAGCGCAACATGATCCTGCGCCGGCTGGCCAAGGAGCGCCGGCTCAAGGAGGCGGGGTGATCGCCGGCCCGCACCGCTTCCCCGCAGAGTCGGACCGTTAAGAGAAGGCAGTCCAGGTGCGCATCGTCTTCATGGGCAGCCCGAGCTTCGCCGTGCCGGCGCTGCTGGCGCTGCACGGCGCCGGGCATACGATCGCCGCGGTCTATTGCCAGAAGCCACGGCCGTCGGGCCGCGGCCAGGCGGTGCGGCCCTGCGCGGTTCACGTCGCCGCCGAGCGGCTGGGCTTTCGCGTGCGCACGCCAGGCCGGCTGCGCAGCGACACGGCGGCGCAGCAGGCCTTTGCCAAGCTCGAGCCGGATGCGGCGGTGGTCGTCGCCTATGGGCTGATCCTGCCGCCGGCCATGCTCGCGGCTCCGCGGCGCGGCTGCCTCAACATCCACGCCAGCCTGCTGCCGCGCTGGCGCGGCGCGGCGCCGATCCAGGCGGCGATCCTCGCCGGCGACCGTGAGACCGGCATCACGATCATGCGCATGGACGAGGGGCTGGATACCGGGCCGATCCTGCTGCGCGAGGCGGTGCCGATCACCGGCGAGACCACGGCGTCGGGGCTGCACGAGGTGCTCTCCGAGCTCGGCGCCAGGCTGGTGCTGCAGGCGCTCGAAGAGGACCCGCCGGAGCGGCCGCAATCATCCGGCTTGGGGCAGGGCGGGGAAAGCTACGCCCCGAAGCTCTCGCGCGAGGACGGCTGGCTCGACTGGTCCGGCGACAGCCTGGCGCTCGACCGGCGGGTGCGGGCGCTGACGCCATGGCCGGGGACGTTCACCACGCTGGCCGGGGAGACCCTGAAAGTGCTCGCGGCGCGTCCGGTCGCCGCCGTCGCCCGCGCCGGCGAGGCGCCCGGGACGGTGCTGGACGAGCAGCTGACGATCGCCTGTGGCGAGGGCGCGCTGCAGCTGACCCGGGTGCAGCTGCCCGGCCGCGGGGCACTCGATGCCAGCCTGTTCCTGCGCGGCCGGCCGGTACCGCGGGGGACGAAGCTCGGTTGAGCGGAGAGCCGCTGCTCCGCAACCCGACGGTCGGATACGAGTCGCTCAGGGTCTGGGCGCTGCTTCTGGAATACGACGGCGGGCCGTTCGTCGGCTGGCAGCGTCAGGCTGCGGGGCTCGCCGTTCAGGACGTGCTGGAGCGGGCGGCCGCCCATCTCTCGCCGACCGCCCTGCCCGGCAGCATCGTCGCCGGGCGGACCGATGCCGGCGTGCACGCCGAGGCGCAGGTGGCCCAGCTCGCACTGCCGGAGACGCTCGGTGCGGCGCAGGTGCGCGACGCTCTCAATTTCCACATGAAGCCGCACCCCGTGGTGGTGCTGCGTGCCGCCCCTGCCCCGGCAGAGTGGAGCGCCCGCTTCTCCGCGGTCGGGCGATGCTATCGCTACCGCATCCTGCAGCGGCGGGCGCGACCGGCGCTGCTGGCCGGGCGGGTCTGGCACCTGCCGCACGCGCTCGATGCCGACGCCATGCAGGTGGCGGCGAACAGCCTGCTCGGCCGGCATGATTTCTCCTCCTTCCGGGCCAGCGCCTGCCAGGCGAAGAGCCCGCTCCGCACCCTGGACCGGCTGCAGGTCACGCGGCACGGTGACCTGGTGGAAATCACCGCCGAGGCGCGCAGCTTCCTCCACCATCAGGTGCGCAACATGGTCGGCACCCTGGCGCTGGTGGGCAGCGGGCGCTGGCCGCCGGAACGGGTCGCGGCAGCGCTGGCGGCGCGCGATCGTCGGGCCGCCGGGCCGACGGCACCGGCGCCGGGATTGTGCCTGGTCGGGGTACGCTACCGGGAAGACCCGTTCAGCCCAGCGCTCCGGTAACCCCGGCGATGAGCACGCCGATGGCGACATCGAGCGCCACCAGCGCGATCGCCGGGAGCGGCGGGACGTCCAGGGTGAGCTTCGTCGCATACCATTCGAGCCAGAGCGCCCAGCCCAGGGCGACCAGGCCGACAACCTGCTGCACGATCGCCGGCGCGCCAAAGATTTCCGGCACCGCGGCGGCCAGCAGGAGCACGTATTGCGCGACGTTGCACCAGTTCCAGGCGGCGATGAAATGCGGCCAGCGATCGGCACGGCCGAGCCGGGCCGCCAGGGGCCGGCTCGCCAGGGCGAAGCCGGCCCAGCCGATGGCGTAGCCCAGCGCGTCGAGGGCGAAGGCGTGGCCGGGGTTCGCCGGCATGGCGCCGTCGCTCCAGTCGAGCACGCGGAGGAAGGCGAAGATCGGCAGGCAGATCGCCGCCGCCCAGAAGCTGCGCGCCGCACCCGGCAGCGCGGTGTCGACATAGGCCAGCCCCTCCGGCCGGCCGCGCGCCAGCAGCAGGGCGGCCTGCAGCCCGGCGGCGACTGCGGTGCGACCTGCGGCCATGCCCTACAGCGCCTGCAACGGCGTGCCGGTCGCCCAGGCCAGCAGGCGCGGCAGGCCGACCAGCAGCGCCGCGGTGCCGAGATTTATGCCGACCGCCAGGACGCCGGCGCGCAGCACGGAGAGCCGCAGGCCATGCCGGGCGACGAACCAGTGCAGCCCCAGCCCGTAGCCGACCAGCCCCACCACGTCGAGCAGCGCCGCCACGCCGTTCGGCATGCCGAGGCGGACCAGTGCCAGCAGCACGAGCAGCAGGGCGGCGGCGATGATCGGGACCGCCCATTGCGTCCAGTTGAAGGCGGTGGCGTAGCGCAGCCAGTCCGCCTCCCGATCCCAGGCGACCGCCAGGGCATGCGAGAGCACCGCCGGCACGAGCAGGGCGCAGAGGATGGCGAAGAAATCGGCGAGCGCGTGCAGCCCTTCGCCGTCGAGCAGCATCAGCGTGCAGCCGACCAGCGGAAAGGCGATCCAGGGAGCGAGGCTGCCGAGGAAGGCCGCCCGCGTGTCGCCGAACTGCGCCAGGCCGCCGGCGTCGAAGCGCGCCAGCCGGAGGATGCCCAGCAGCACGCCCCGCACTGCCGGCCGGGTCGGTGGGCGCGGGTTCATCGGCGCGCCGCCGCGAAGAAGTCGGCGAGCACGCGCCGGTAGATGCCGGCCAGCTCCCGAAGCTCCGTCACCGGCACGCGCTCGTCGGCGTGGTGCATCGTCGCGCCGACCAGGCCGAACTCGGCGACCGGGCAAAAGCCGGCGATGAAGCGCGCATCCGAGGTGCCGCCGCCGGTGTCGAGGCGGGGTGCCACGCCGCTCGCCGCCTCGATGGCGCGGCACAGGGTCTCGACATGGCCGCCCGGCTCGGTGCGGAACGCCTCGCCGGAGATGGCGATGTCGAGGTCGAACCGCTCGGCGTGCTGCCCCAGCACCGCCCGGAGCCAGGCCGCCAGCGCCGCGCCGGAATGGCCGTCGTTGAAGCGGATGTTGAGCTGGGCGCGCGCCGTCGCCGGGATGACGTTGGTCGCGGTATTGCCGACGTCGATGCCGGTGACCTGCAGGGTGGATGGCTCGAACCACTCCGTGCCGGCGTCGAGCGGCGCCGCGATGAGGGCCGAGAGCACCCGCACCAGCCGATGCACCGGATTGTCGGCGCGGTCGGGATACGCGGAATGGCCCTGCCTGCCGTGGACCGTGATGGCGGCGTTCAGGCTGCCGCGCCGGCCGATCTTGACGACCTCGCCGAGCCGCGTCGGGTTGGTCGGCTCGCCGACGAGGCAGAAATCCGGGATTTCCCGATGCGCCGCCATCCAGTCCAGCACGCGCACCGTGCCGTCGGTCGCTTGTCCCTCCTCGTCCCCGGTGATCAGCAGGCTGATGCTGCCGCTTTCCGGCCCTCGCCCATGCCCCGGGAGATGGCCGGCGCAGGCGGCGACGAAGGCGGCGATCGCGCCCTTCATGTCGCAGGCGCCACGGCCGTAGAGCACGCCCTCGCGCACCGCGCCCTCGAACGGGCCGGCGGTCCAGCCCGTGGCGCCCGGCGGCACCACGTCGGTATGGCCGGCGAAGCAGAAATTCGGGCCGTCGCGGCCGATACGGGCGAACAGGTTCTCCACAGCGCCGAAGCGCAGCCGGCTGACCGCGAACCCCAGCCGTTGCAGCGCATCCGCGAGCACGTCCTGGGCGCCGGCATCCTCCGGCGTTACCGACGGGCAGCGGATCAGCGCCTGCGCCAGCGGAACCGGATCGCTCGTACCCACTATCGCTGGACCGTGAGTCACGGCCACTGCGCCGTCATCGCGAGCTGCCCCTTGGCAGCGTGGCGATCCAGGGGGGCTGGCACCTTGCTGCGGCTCTGGATCGCCACGTCGCTGCGCTCCTCGCGATGACGATGCGGTTTCCCGTTCTCTGATCCGGGTACTGGAGATCAATCGCGCAGCAGCTCGTTTATCGAGGTCTTGGCGCGGGTCCGCTCGTCGACGCGCTTGACGATCACAGCACAGGCGAGCGCCGGTCCCGGCGAGCCGTCGGCCAGCGGGCGGCCGGGCAAGGTGCCGGGCACCACGACCGAATAGGCGGGGACGCGGCCGACGAACACCTCGCCGGTCGCCCGGTCGATGATCTTGGTGGAGGCGCCGAGGAAGACGCCCATGCTCAGCACGCTGCCGCGCTCGACGATGACCCCCTCGGCCACTTCCGAGCGGGCGCCGATGAAGCAATCGTCCTCGATGATCACCGGCTCGGCCTGCAGCGGCTCCAGCACGCCGCCGAGCCCGACGCCGCCGCTGATGTGGCAGTTGCGGCCGACCTGGGCGCAGCTGCCGACGGTGGACCAAGTGTCGATCATGGTGGCGCGATCGACATAGGCGCCGACATTGACGAAGCAGGGCATCAGCACGACGCCGGGCGCCACGTAGGCGCTGCGCCGCACCACCGCCCCCGGGACGGCGCGCAGCCCGGCGGCGGCGAAGCGCGCGGCGTCCCACCCCGCAAATTTCATCGCCACCTTGTCGTGCACCGGCGCCCCGCCGGCCCCGGGCAGCGGCGCCGCGTCTTCCAGCCGGAAGGACAGCAGCACCGCCTGCTTGAGCCACTGGTTGACCTTCCAGCCGTCATTGGTCGGCTCGGCGACCCGCAGCTCGCCGGCATCGAGTGCCGCCAGCGCCGCCTCGACGGTGTCGCGGTCCGCCCCCCTGGTGGCAGCGGAGAGGGTATCCCGACGCGCCCAGAGCGCCTCGACGGCGGCGCGAAGGGGGTGGTCGGGCATCGTGCATTCTCCGGCAGGCGACGCGCCGACCATGCGCAGAGCCCTCGCCCCTCGTCAACGACGACCCTCGGCGCTCCTGGGAGCCCCGGGGGTGGCGATAACGGCGTGTTTACGGCTCCCCGCCAAGACTGCCGCCGCACAGATCGGGCGAGCCATGACCCAGACCAGCGAGGCCGCACCCTCTGCGGATCGATCGCACATCGATGCTTTCAGCCCGGAGGTCCTGAACGGGCGAGCCCTCGGCCGCGAACCGTCCCACGAGCCGCAGGCCCAGAGCCGTCAGCGCTGGCGCGACTTCGTCGGCATGGCGGTCGACCTGGCCTACGAGACCGACGCCTGGGGCCGCTTCGTCTTCGTGACCCCCGACCCCGCCCTGGGCTGGCCGGCTGACACGCTGATCGGCCAGCACTCCGGGCTGCTGCTCGCCGGCCCCGAGGGCGCGTCGCGCTTCGACCCGTTCGCGCCGACCACACGGATCGAGCGCCGGCGGGCCTGGCTGAAGCGGCCGGACGGCACCGCCGCCTGCCTGAGCTTCTCGGCCGCCCCGCTGCTCGACGCCGCCGGCCGGGTCGTCGGCGGCCGCGGCGTCGCGGTCGACCTCACCGAGCAGGATCGGCGGGACAGCGCGATGGCGACGGCGCTGCGCCGCGCCGAGGTGCTCGACCACGTGCTGCGCCACATCCATGCCGAGGTGCTGGCGCCGCGGATGATGCAGGCGGCGCTGACCGCGCTGGCCCAGGTGCTCGGCGCGGCCGGCGCCATCGTGCTCGACACCCACGCCGCGGCGGTGGTGGCGGCCGAGCCTGCGGGCCTGGGCGATACGGAGATCGGCGTCGCATCGACGGGCGATGGCGTGCTGCATCGGATCGGCAACCCCCCGGACGCCGTCGCGGAGCATTGCCTGCGCATGCTGCGCGCGGGGTCGCCGGCGGCCCGGAAAGGCGAGACGGTGGCCGGCCATCCCCTGCTGACCGTCGCCACCCAGACCCGCTTCGGCGTGCAGGCCGGCCTGGCGCTGTGGCGGGAGCCGGGCGCTCCGGCCTGGAAGGACGAGGATCTCACCCTGGTCCGCTCCGCCGCCAGCATCATCCGCGTGGTGCTCGAGCACGACCACATCCAGCAGGAGATGGCGCGCCAGGCCCGCACCGATCCGCTGACCGGCCTGCCGAACCGTCGCGCCTTTCTCGACGAGGTGACGCGGCGCATCGACCGGCTCGACCGGGCGCGGCTGCCGGGCGTGCTGATGTTCGTCGACCTCGACAGTTTCAAGGCGCTCAACGACCGGCTCGGCCATGAGTGCGGGGACGAGGCACTGCGTATCGTCACCGCGCTGCTGCGCGCTACCGTCCGGCCGGCCGATCTGGTGGCGCGGCTCGGCGGGGACGAGTTCGCGCTCTGGCTCGACGGCGCCGATGAGCTGACCGCCGCCGAGCGCGCGGAGAGCCTGCGCGTCGAAGGCCCGCGCGTCCTCGCCCATTTCGCTGCGGGCGATGCCGCCGGGCTCGGCCTGTCGATCGGCATCGCCATGCGCTGGCCGGGCGGCGAGGAGGAGATCGACACCCTGATGCGGCGGGCCGATCAGGCGATGTGCGAGGTCAAGCGCCGTGGCCGCGGCCACTGGCGGGTCTGGCACGCCGAGCCCGGCTGAACCCGCCCCACCTACTCGCGGATCAGGGTGCCGATGCCGCCCTGGGTGAACAGCTCGAGCAGGCAGACATGCGGCAGGCGGCCGTCGAGGATCACCGCCGCCTTCACCCCCTGGCGCACCGCCTCGACGCAATTCTCCACCTTCGGGATCATGCCGCCGGTGATCGTGCCGGCAGCGATCGCGGCAGCCGCATCGGCGACGGTCAGCTCGGGGATCAGCCGCCGCTCGGCATCCAGCACGCCCGGCACGTCGGTCAGCATGAGCAGGCGGGTGGCGCCGAGCGCGCCGGCGACGGCGCCCGCCACCGTGTCGGCGTTGATGTTGTAGGTCTCGCCCTTCGCGCCGACACCGATCGGGGCGATCACCGGGATCATTTCGGCGCGGCGGAAACCGTCCAGAACCTGCGAATTGACCTGCTCGGGCTCGCCGACAAAACCGATATCGCCGTTGCGCGTCAGCTTCCGGGCGAGGACCAGGTTGCCATCCTTGCCACATACCCCGATCGCGCAGCCGCCGGCGCCGTTGATCGCGCCAACGAGCTGCTTGTTGATCGTGCCGGCCAGCACCATTTCGACGACTTCCATCGTCTCGGCGTCGGTCACTCGCAGACCGTTGATGAAATCGCTCTTGATGCCAAGTCGGTCGAGCATGCGGTTGATCTGCGGCCCGCCGCCGTGGACCACG
>JAFAYM010000186.1 GCA_019240395.1 Acidisphaera sp.
CCATGGACCCCCGGGTCAAGCCCGGGGGTGACGAGAAATGGGGTCGAGGAGTCCTGATCTCTGATAGCTAGTCCATGACCAGTCCGGGGAGCCATGTCGTCAGCGGTGGCCAGAAGGTGATCGCCGCCAGGACGATCAGGAGCGGGACCAGCCAGGGAAGCACGGCGCGGGACATCGTCTCGAACGAGATCTCGGCGATGCGGGAGGTGATGAACAGCACGACTCCAACAGGCGGGTGGATCGTGCCCAGGATCAGGTTGAAGATCATCATGATCCCGAACTGCACCGGCGGAATGCCGAAGCTGGCCGCGACCGGATGCAAGATCGGGATCAGGATCAGCAGCGCCGCCAGCGTCTCCATGAAGCAGCCCACCGCCAGAAGCAGCGCGTTGCAGGCGAGCAGGAACAGCACCGGATTGTGGATCGAGGCCACCATCATCGGCGCCACCGTCTGCGGCACGCGCGAGATCGACATGCACCAGCCGAGCGCCCCGGCCGCCATCACCAGCACGGCGACGATCCCCGCCGTCTCCACCGTCTCGACCATGACCCGGCCGATATCGGCCAGCCGCAAACTCCGATACACCACCAGCCCGAGCAGCAGCGCGTAGGCACTGGCCACAGAGGCGGCCTCGGTCGGCGTGAACAGGCCGCTGAACATGCCGCCCAGTAGGATTGCCGGTGCCATCAGCGCGAAAAACGCGCCCAGGAACGCGTCCCACAACTCCCGCCAGCCGGCGAAGCGCTGCCGCGGAAAGCCCTGCCGCTTGCCGATGACGGCGACCATCGTCATGAGCGCGCCGGCCATCAGCAAGCCGGGGATGCACCCGGCCAGGAACAGGCGTCCGACCGAGACGTCGGAGGTGACGCCGTAGATCACGATCGGCAGGCTCGGCGGCACGATGGCGCCGATGGTAGCGGCCGAGGCGTTGATCGCCGCCGCGGTCTCCGGCCGATAGCCGGCGCGCTTCATGGCGCGGATCTCGACCGCGCCGGTGCCGGCCGCATCGGCCACGGCAGAGCCCGCCATGCCGGCAAAGATCAGGCTGGCGAGGATGCTCGCCTGCGCGTAGCCGCCGCGCAGCGAGCCCATGATCACGGTGGCGAAGCGGACGATCCGGTCGGTGATGCGGCAGGCGCTGAGCAAATTGCCCATGAAGATAAACAGTGGCGCCGCCACGATCGGGAACGAGTTCATCGCCTGCGCCATCTTCTGCGGCACGATCGAAGGCGAGAGCCCGGCGATCGAGACGAAGGCGAACGCGGCCAGCCCCATCGCCGCGAACAGCGGCAGCCCGGCGAGGATGGCCAGCAGCCAGGCCGCGCCGATCTCCGCCATCAGGGCAGTCATTCGATGCCCACCTCCGCCACCGGCGAGGCAGAAGCCGGCACTCCCCGCCGCTCGAAGGCTTGCGCCAGCGACTGCGCCGCCAAAAGCAACCCCGCGGGGATGAGCGGGACATACATCCAGCCCATCGCGATCGGCAGCGACGTCGCTTCCAGGCCCATGTTGCGCCGGATCAGCCCCGTCGCGAACCCGGCGACGGCCACTCCCAGCAGGGCGCACGCGAGCTGGATGACCACTTCCACCGTGCGATGCAGAGTGGGCGGCAGCAGTCCCTGGAAGTAGCGGATGCGCACGTGCGAGCGCCGGCGGCCTGCCAGCATCCAGCCGCAGCAGGCGAGCCAGACCATGAGGAAGCGCGCTCCCTCGTCGGTCCAGATCAGCGGCGCCCCCATCGCCCGCGTCACCACCCCCGCCAGGACCGTCGCGAACAGGGCCAGGAGGAGTATGCAGCCCCAAACCTGCAGCGCCCGATCCAGCGTGCGTATCACGCCGAGGCGACCTTCTCCCACAAACCCGCACCCCACTTGCCCTCGAACTTGGCGGGCAGGCTGGCGAGGACTGGCTTCTTGAAGCTGTCCCGGTCCACGTCCTGGATCGTCATTCCCGCCTTGCGGAAGGTCTCGACCAGCCCGCTCTCCTGGCGGATGATCTCCGCGTCCTGCTCGGCGCCGAACCGGGCCACCGCGGTGCGGATCGCCGCCTGCTGCTGCGGCGTCAGTCCCTTCCAGGCGTCCTCGTTCACCACGATCAGCCGCGGCGTCATGATGTGCGCGGTCAGGACGAGGTTCTTCTGCACCTCGTAGAATTTGCTGCTCTGGATGGTCGGCAGCGGGTTCTCCTCGCCATCCACGGCGCCTTGGCTGAGCGCCAGATAGAGCTCGCCGATATTGAGCGGCGTGGGCCGGGCGCCCCAGGCCTCGGCCATGGCGCGATACGTATCCACCTCGGGGATGCGCAGCTTGAACCCCTGCATATCGGCCACCGTGCGGACCGGGCGGGTCCCGGAGGTGACGTGACGGGTGCCGTAATACGTGCTGCCGATCACGCGCATGCCGCGCTTGCTGATCAGCTCGGCATTCATCGGATCGAGCAAGCTGCTGTTGAGGGCGCGGCGGATATGCGCCGGGTCGTTCCAGATATACGGCGCCTCCAGGATCGAGAGGGCCGGCACGAATTGGCCGAACTGGGCGGCGCCCTCGTCCACCATCTGCAGCGCGCCGGACGAGGTCGCCTCGATCACGTCGCGCGAGGAGCCGAGCTGGCCGCTGGGGAACGTCTCGATGGTGACAGCGCCGCCCGTGTCCTGCGCGACCTGCTTGGCGACGTTGTCCATCATGATGACCGAGGGATGCGTGGTGGGCAGCACGGTCCCCCATCGGAGCACGGTGCCGCCGCTGGCGCGCGCGGCTGGCAGCCCGGCGGCAAGCCCGATCAGGACGGAGCGGCGTTTGATGGCCATCGTGTTCCTCCCTTTATCGACAGGAGCTTACGGCGGGCGTCCACGGACGGGAACCCAGCGCAAGCCGATCCCCGATCCTCTCCCTGCACGGCCAACGGCGCCGAGGAGCCGCTTTGAAAAAGCATGGACAGGGGTGGCTACCCGCCAGTATGTTTTTCGTCCATCAGCCCCAGCCCACAAACCGGGGCGGAATGGAGGGAACCGCAAATGCTCGATGACCAGCTCGGATGCGGCGCCTTGCTACGACTCCCGCGCCAAAAGCTTTGAGCCTGCCGATGTCCGCGACCGCCCAAAGGTCCCGCTTGAGCGCCGAGACGCTCCATCCAGCCCTCGGCGCGCGTGTGCAGGGCGTCGACATGCGCGACTGCACCGAGGATACGCTGCGCCAAGTGCACGATCTCTGGATGGAGCACCTGGTGCTCGTCTTGCCGAACCAGCACGTCACGGATGAACAGCACGTCGCCTTCACCCGCCGGCTCGGCGAACCCGAAATCTTTCACCAAGAGATCATCAAGTCCAGGCGCGTGCGTGAGATCTTCCGGGTGTCGAACGTCGACGATGACGGCGTGCTGATGCCGCCCGACCACCCCGTCGCCAGGCAGGTGGCGCTCGCCCAGTTCTGGCACACGGATAGTTCCTACCTGGCCGTGCCCTGCATGGGGGCGCTGCTGCATGGCATCGAGGTCAGCCGTTCCGGCGGCGAGACCCAGTTCACCAACATGTATCTCGTTTACGAGCAGCTTCCGGAGCGGCTGCGGCGCCACATCGAAGGCCGCAAGGCGCGGCACAACTTTGGGAACCTGCATAGCCTGGCCAAGCTCAGGGAGATGAGCGAGGAGGAGAAGGCCAAGGTGCCTGCGGTGTGGCAGCCAATGGTTCGCGTCCACCCCGTCACGCGCCGCAAGTCGCTCTACATCAGCCCCGTCTACAACGACGCGGCCGAGGGCATGGACCAGGCCTCGGCCAAGGCGCTGCTCGACGAGCTGACCGCCTTCGCGTCGCAGCCGCGGTTCGTCTATTCGCACCGCTGGGAGACCGACGACGTCGTGATGTGGGACAACCGCTGCACCATGCACGCGGTCACGCCATTCGACCCGCGCGAGCGCCGGGTCATGCACCGCACCACCATTATGGGCGCCGAGCCGCCGATCGCAGGGTGAACGCCATGTCAGCAGCCACGCAGGTCCAGATCTTCCACCACCCCGTGCCGAACCCGGCCTGGCTGGGCCAGGTGACGGAGGAGATCATCGAGCCCTCGCTCCCGATCATCGATCCGCACCATCACCTGTGGGAGCGTGACGGCCAGCCCTATTTCCTCGACGAGCTGCTCGCCGACACCGGCACGGGCCACAACATCGTCGCCACCGTTTACCTGCAATGCTTCTGGGCCTACCGCCAGGATGGGCCCGAGGCGATGAAGCCAGTCGGCGAGACCGAGTTCGTCCGCTCGGTTGCCGAGGACGCCGAGCGGCGCGGCGCCAAGACCAAGGCCTGCGCCGGGATCATCGGCTTTGCCGACCTCAACCTGGGGGACGCCGTGGGTCCGGTCCTCGATGCGCATGTCGAGGCGGCGGGCGGACGCTTCCGGGGAATCCGGCACCTGACCGCGCGGGAAGAGACGTTCTGGGCCGGCATCGCCGCGCCGCCTGCCGCAGGCATGATGACCACCGACGCGTTCCACCGCGGCTTCGCCCAACTGGGCCGTCGCGGCCTCAGCTTCGACGCCTGGCTCTACCACCCGCAAATCCCCGAGCTCATCGAGCTGGCCCGCGCCTTCCCGGACACGCCCATCGTGCTCAACCATGTGGGTGGCAGGCTCGCGATCGGCCGCTACGAATCGCAGCGCGACGAGGTGTTTGCCGGGTGGCGCTCGAGCCTGCCCGAGCTCGCCAAATGTTCGAACGTCGCCATCAAGGTCGGCGGCTTCGGCA
>JAFAYM010000292.1 GCA_019240395.1 Acidisphaera sp.
AATGTCGTGCTTGAAGGAGACGCCTTCGCGCTTCTGTCCCTCGGGAATGCCCTCGCGCATGCGCCACAGCGCCGCCGCCTGCTCGCCGGAGGAGGCGATGACGCCGTCGACCACCTCGCCCGGCTCCAGCCCGGCCTCGAACGCCGCCTCCAGGCGGCGGGTCAGGTCGGCCTCGGTGTCCTGATCCGCGAGCTCGACGAGCAGATACCAGGGATAGGGCGATGCCAACGGATCGGGGACGCCGGGATTGTGCTGCCGCGCGATCTCCAGGCAGCGCCGCTCGATCAGCTCGATCGCGGTGATGCGGTCGCCGAGCATCGTCCTGGCCCGGCGCAGCCACGCCACTGCGGCGGGCGGCGAGGGTGTCGCCAGGAACGCCGTCGCCGTGGCGTGCGGCAGCGGGAACAGCCGCAGGGTCGCCGCGCTGACGATGCCGAGCGTACCTTCGGCGCCAATGAACAGCTGCTTGAGGTCGTAGCCCGCATTGTCCTTGCGCAGGCCGCGCAGCCCGTTCCAGACCCGCCCGTCCGGCAGCACCACTTCGAGCCCGGCCACCAGGCTGCGGGTGGTGCCGTAGCGCAGCACCTGGATGCCGCCGGCGTTGGTCGCGATGTTGCCGCCGATCTGGCAACTGCCCTCCGCCCCGAGGCTCAGCGGGAACAGCCGACCGGCGTCGCGCGCCGCACTCTGGATGGCGGCGAGGATGCAGCCCGCCTCGACGGTGATGGTGTCGTTGTCGAGATCGATGTCGCGGATGCGGTTCAGGCGGCTGGTGGAAACCACGATCTCGGAGTCGCTGGCATGCGGCTGGCTGCCGCCGGTCAGCCCGGTGTTGCCCCCCTGCGGCACCACCGGCGTGCGGGTGGCCGCGCACACCCCGATCACTGCCGCCAGCTGCTCGGTGGTGGCGGGCTGCACCACCAGCGGCACGCGGCCGACCCAGTTGTCGCGCCAGGATTCCATCAGCGGCTGCATGGCGAGGCGATCGGTGATGATCCCCTTCTCGCCGACGATGGCGCGGATCGGCGCCAGCACCGAGCGCTCGAAGCGTTCCGGATCGCGCAGCAGCGAGGGATTGCGATCGGTGTCGACACCGATCCGTGGCGCCGGCTTGCGGCTCGTCGCCGTGTCGGGTGGCAGATCACCCATGCCGTCCTCCATCCGTCAGACGATCTGCGCGAATGCCGCCGCGCCGGCGATGGCGACCTGCTCGTCGCGGTCGGGCGACGCGCCGCTGACGCCGATGGCGCCGACCAGCACCCCATTGGCGAGCAGCGGCACGCCGCCGGCGAACGGCACGACTTCCGGCAGGGTCGCCAGCGCCGCCGCGCCCGCCGCCAGCGCTTCGGCAAAGGCGCGCGTCGGGCGGCGGAAGTGCACCGAGCACCGGGCCTTGCGGATCGCGACATCGATCGTGCCGAGATGCACGCCGTCCATGCGGACAAAGAGCTGCAGATGGCCGGCGCCGTCGACCACGGCGATCGACATCGGTGTCCGCATGATCCGCGCCTGCGCCTCCGCCGCATCCAGCGCGGATCGACACCCCTGCAGGGTCAGCACCGGTTGTGCCTCGATGATCGGGAGGCTCGGATCGGTCATGCCGGTTGCGCCTTCAACAGGGACCCGGTCACACCCGTCCGCAGGCCTGCTTCGTCCGGCGCGTTCCAATCCCAGGGATGCGGATCGGGCGGATGCAGCAGGAAATGCGGACCGAGCGCGGCGATGTCGGGACAGCCGATCAGCGCGAGGCTGAGATCCACCTCCTGCCGCAGGATGTCGATCATCCGCCGCGCCCCCGCTTCGCCGCCGGCGACCACACCGTAGAGCGCCGCCCGCCCGACGAAGGCGAAGCTGGCGCCGAGGCAGCGGGCGATGACGATGTCCGAACCGCGGCGGATGCCGCTGTCCAGCATCACCGGCAGGCGTCCGCCCACCACCCTCACCACCCCCGGCAATGTCTCGAGCGGCGAGGGCAGCGGGTCGAAGGACTTGCCGCCGTGATTGGACACGACGATCCCGTCCACCCCGGCCTGCACCGCCAGTGCGGCGTCGGCGGGATGCTGGATGCCCTTCAGGATAAGCCTCCCCGGCCAGGCCGCGCGCAGCCTGTCGAGGTCGCGCCAGGTCTGCACGGACGGGCTCTGCGAACGGAAGAACGTGGCGACGTCGTCGCTGCTGGCACCCTCGGGCAGGAACCGCGCCCAGTTCTCCATGCGCGGCATGCCGCCATGCCTGAGATATTCGAGCAGCCAGGCCGGGTGGGCCAGCGCGTCCGCCACCATGAAGGGGGACAGCGTCATCGGGTGCTTGAAGCCGTTGCGGGTGTCGCGCTCGCGCTTCGGAAAGACCGGGTTGTCCACCGTCAGGACCAGCGTCTCGAAGCCGGCGGCCTCGGCCCGCCGCAGCAATTCCTGCGTCACCGAGGCGTCGCGCGCGGGATAGAGATGATACCAGGCGTGGTGCGGCGCCGCCGCGGCGATCGTCTCCATCGCAGCGATGCTGGCGCCGGACAGGACGAAGGGGATGTCGCTCGCCGCCGCGGCGCGCGCCATGGCGACCTCCGCGCCGCGGCGCAGCAGCCCGGCGAAGCCGGTCGGGGCGATGCCGAACGGCGCGGCATAGCGCCGCCCCAGCAGCAGCGCCGACTGATCGCGCCGCGACACATCCACGAGATAGCGCGGCAGCAGCCGGTGGCGGGCGAAGGCCAGCTCATTGCGCTCGAGGCTCCGCTCGTCCTCGACGCCGGATTCGATGATCTCGAACAGGAAGCGCGGCAGCCGCCGCCTGGCCAAACGGCGCAGATCGCCGATTGAGAGGGCCTTCGCGAGGTCAGGCATCGGGCGGGCCGGCGCCGCCCGGAGCCTGCCGGGCGATCTCCAGCAGGCGGTCGACGAAGTGCTTGATCCGCATGCCCGGCCGGGCGCCCAGGCCGGCCGCCGTCGCGTTGACGTGCGACAGGATGCCGTCCTCGTAGATCGGCCGGGCGTAGCCGATCGGCGCGCTGTCGGCCGAGGCGGCTCCCGCGGGGATGCGGCGTTCGTCCAGCAGCGCCAGCCGCTTGATGCCGGCCTGGTCGCGGCCGACCCCGGCATCGCTGAAGAAGATCGCCCGCACGTCCGGCTTGACGACATCGTCGGGCCGGCCGCGGAACAGCGCGGCGTGCGAGCCGGTGATGACGATGGCGCCGGCGTCGCCCGGCTCCAGCAGCGGCGCGGCGTCCAGGCAGATCACGCGCGGCTCGCCCGGCACATCGCGCATGACGTAACGCTTGCCGCCGGCGATCTCGGGCGGCGGCACGTCGACGACCTCGCCGTGGCGCATCGCTTCGGCACAGTCGCGCACGCTCTGGCCGACCGCGCAGCCCAGCCGGGCGGCCGAGCGGTTCACGAAGCTGATGATGCCATGGGCCAGCATGTCGTCGCCGTCGCCGATATGGCAGGTCCACGCGTCGGCGGTCGCTGCCGGCAGGCCGATCCTGTCGAGATAGGCGAGGCCGGAGATGCCGGCACCGTCCTTGCCCACGCCGGCATCGTTCAGCACGACGCCGCGCAGCGCCCGCCTGGCGGCGTGGAAGGCATTGTACTCCCCGCCATAGGATCCCGAGATCAGCACGTTGTTGCGGCAGCTCTCGGGCGCCGTCGCGCTGCTGTTGGCCGTGACGATGGCGACTTCGACGGGAGGACTCATCGCGAAAACCTCCTCATGCCGCGGGGAACAGCCGAGCGAGCGCCCCGATGTCGGTCTTCTCGCCCTTCAGATCGTCGGCGAGATGCGCATACAGCGCGGCGAAGCTCTCATAGATGCCGCTCTCGCCGCGGTCGCGGCCGACGAACTCAGCAATCTCATGCATCTCCGGCACCCAGCGCTCCGCCTTGCCGAACATGTCGGGGATGCTGCGCCGCAAGCTGTTGAGCATGTTCGGCTGGCTGGCCGCCAGCTCCTCCAGCAGCTCGTCGTCGCATCCGGCGCGCGTTGCCGCGAGCAGCATGGTCGCGCCAAGCGCCGTCAGGCCCTTGGTCAGGCCGGCATAGCTCATCTTGAGCGCGGAAGCGGCGCCGATCGGCTTGTCCAGCATCTTGAAGCGGAGGCCGCGATCGGCCAGCGCCGCCAGGCCGGCGGCCTCCGGCCCGCTGGCGATCAGCAGGGGGCCGGGATCCTCCGGGCGCCCGGGCAACCCGATGATCCCGCCATCGGCATAGCGGCCTCCGGCTTGCGCGACGATCCTGCCGATGTCCATCGATCTGCCCGGGCTGACGGCGTTCCAGTCGACGTAGAGCGGCGCCCGCGATCCGCGCCACAGGCCGGCAACCCGGCCGGCGGTCGGCAGCGCCTGGTCAGGCGGCACGATCGAGAACACGAAATCGGCGCTCGCGAGATCCGTCTCCGGCACGATCCGCAGCCCGGCCGATCGCGCGCGCGCCTCGCTTGCCGCACTGCGGCCGGCCGGCGTGATGACCGTCACGCCGCGCGCCACCAGGCGGCCGCCGACCGAGGCGCCCATCTGGCCGGGAGAGATCAAAGCAACGACAGGGTCAGGCATGATCGGCAACTCCCGATGAAACCTCCGCTAATCCGGCTTGGCGAGCGCCGGCGTCGCGGCGGAAACGACGACATGAACCTGCCGCTGGCGCGTCACGGTGAACAGGATGGCCGAGGCAATGAGCGGGAAGATGGCAAGCACCGAGAGCGCCACCTGAAAACTGTTGGTCGCCTCCCTCAGATAGCCGATGAGATAGGGCCCGGCGAACCCGCCGAGATTGCCGACCGAATTGATCAGCGCGATCCCGCAGGCCGCCGCCGAGCCGGACAGCATGGCGCTCGGCAGCGACCAGAAGATCGACAGCAGCCCGATGATGCCGATCGCGGCGACGGTGATCGCCGCGAAGCCCAGCCACGGATTGCCGGCATGCGCGCTGGCGATCAGCCCGGCGGAGGCGACGACGCAGGGGATGGTGACATGCCACCGGCGCTCCTTCATGCGGTCGGAGTTGCGCGCCCAGAGAATCATGGCGATCGCCGTCAGCAGGTAGGGGATCGTCGTCAGCAGGCTGGTGACGAAATTGGAAAAGCCGAGCGGCTTGATGATCTGCGGCAGCCAGAGGGTGATGCCGTAGATGCCCATGTTGATGCCGACATAGGCGATCGCGAAAGCCCACACTCCGCCGTCGCCGAAGGCCGCGAGGAAAGCCTGCGGCGTGCGGCGGCGCTGCGCCGTATCCTCGGCGCGCAGCACGCCGACGATCCACTCCCGCTCGGCGGGCTTCAGCCAGGTCGCCTCCTCCGGCCGATCGCAGAGCATGAACAGGCAGAACGCCCCGAGCAGCATCGGCGGCAACCCTTCCAGCAGGAACAGCCACCTCCACCCCGCAATTCCGAACACGCCGTTCAGGCTCAGCAGCGCGCCGGACAAGGGAGCACCGATGACCGAGGAGAGCGGAATGCCCAGGAAGAAGGTGCTCATGATCAGACTGCGCTCCTGGGCGGGAAACCAGCGGCTGAGGTAGAGCACGATTCCCGGCAGGAACCCGGCTTCCCCCACGCCGAGCAGGAAACGTATCCAATAGAAGCTCGTGCCGCTCCAGATCACCGCGGTGAGGCTGGCGATGATGCCCCAGGTGATCATGATGCGGGCGATCCAGAGGCGCGCGCCAACCCGCTCCAGGAACCAGTTGCTCGGGATCTCGAACAGGAAATAGCCGACGAAGAAGATGCCGCCGCCGAAGGCGAACATGGTGGGCGTGAGGCCGAGATCCTTGTTCATCGTCAACGCGGCGATCCCGACATTCGTGCGATCGAGATATGCGAAGAGGTAGCAGATCACCAGAAACGGCAGAATCCGCCGCTTGATCTTCGATGTCGTCGTGGCCTGCAGAGTCGGGGCCTGTAAGGGCGTCACATCGGCCTCCCCACAAGTTCTTGTCGGTTCATCGGGTGCGAGACAGCGGCGTCGGCTTGCGGTATATACCCGCATTCCGGTGAAGGAACGAAGCCATGCGCCGCCTGACCTCGCTGCTGCTGCTCCTCGGGATCGCGCTGACCACGGTGGCGTGTATCGTCGAGGAGCCTGGTCCCGGGCCGGCGCACGATCGGTGGTGCTACTACCATCCCTATCGCTGCCGGTAAGGGCCGACCTACGCCGGCGCGCTCGCGGTCTGCTGCATGTCCAGCAGCTCGGCCTCGGTGCGCTGGCACAAGATCTCCGATCCCTTGCCGAGGACGCGGTGCGGCGGGAGCAGCACGTCGCAGGTGCCGGGGATGTGCACGGCGCAGCGGCGAAAGAACGGGCAGGGAAGCTGCGCATCGGCCGGCATCAGGCCGCCGGCGGCTTCGGCGAGATGGGTGAAGCTGATCCCCTCGAGCCAGCCCGGCCGCAGCTCCGGCACCGAGGAGAGCAGCAGGTCGGTGTAGGGATGCATCGGCCTGCGGCGCAGCGCCGCACGGCCGCCGAGCTCGACCCTCCGGCCGGCGTAGAGGATCATCACCTGCTCGCAAATCGCGCGCACGGTGGAGAGATCGTGGCTGATGAACATGATGGCGATGCCGAGCTCGCGTCGCAGCTCGGCCAGCAGGTCGAGCACCGCGGCGCCCACCACCGTATCGAGCGCGGAGGTGACCTCGTCGCAGAGCAGCAGGGCGGGCTCCGCGGCCAGCGCGCGCGCGAGATTGACGCGCTGCTTCTGCCCCCCGGAGAGTTCGTCGGGGAAGCGCGCGGCGAGCCCGGGCGACAGCCGCACCATGTCGAGCAGTTCCGCCACCCGCCGCCGCGCCGCCGCGCCGCGCAGATCGTGATAGAAGCGCAGCGGGCGTGACAGGCTGGCGGCGACGCTGCTCGCCGGGTTGAGCGCCACGTCGGCCATCTGGAAGACGATCTGCACGGCGCGCAGCTGCGCCGGCGTGCGGTCCTGCACGCGCGCCGGCAGGAGCGCGCCGTCGAGGCGGATCTCGCCCCGCGCGAGCGGCAGAAGCCCGGCCACCACCAGCGCCAGCGTGCTCTTGCCGCAGCCGGATTCGCCGATCACGCCGAGCGCCGAGCCCTTGGCGATGGCGAAGCTGAGGTCGTGCAACACCGGCACGCGCGG
Source organism: Acidisphaera sp. (assembly GCA_019240395.1). GTDB lineage: Bacteria > Pseudomonadota > Alphaproteobacteria > Acetobacterales > Acetobacteraceae > JAFAYA01. The sequence continues at coordinate 7,080 of JAFAYM010000292.1, forward strand.
AACGCCGGCGGCGGTGACGCCGCCATAGCCGGCCGTCAGATCGGTCACTTGCAGCAGCGGCGGCGCATCCGCCGCCACCGCGGGCGGGCTCTGCGGCGCCGGTGCGGCGGCGGCGAGCAGGCTGCGCGTATAGGGATGCTCGGGCGCGGCGAGCAGGCGGGCGATGCCGGCCTCCTCCTGCATCCGCCCGCCGCGCAGCACCACCACCCGATCGGCGAGCTGCGCCACCACCGGCAGATCATGCGAGACGTAGAGCGCCGTCGTGCCCTGCTCGCGCACGGCGTGCTTGAACGCCCGGAGAACCTCGATCTGCGTGGTGACGTCGAGCGCCGTGCTGGGCTCGTCCAGGATGACCAGCGCCGGCCCGTTGATCAGCGCCATCGCCGCCATCAGCCGCTGCAGCTGGCCGCCCGAGACCTGGTGGGGGAAACGGTCGCCGATGCCCTCCGGGTCCGGCAACGCAAGCACACGAAACAGGCCGCGCGCCTTTTCCTCCGCCGCCCGGCGCGTCATCGTCCCATGCACCAGCGCCGGCTCGATCACCTGTGCCAGGATGCGCTGCGCCGGATTGAACGCGGCGGCGGCACTTTGCGCGACGTAGCTGACGCGCTGCCCGCGGAACTCCGCCAGGGCGCGCCGCCCCAGCCCAAGCATTTCGGTCTCGCCGACGCGCACCCCGCCGCTGGCGATGCGGCAGCCCGGCCGCGCGTAGCCCATCAGCGCCAGCGCCGCCGTGGTCTTGCCGGAACCGGATTCGCCGATCAGCGCCAGCACCTCGCCGCGCGCAATCGCAAAGCTGAGATCGGCGACGATCGGCGTGCCGTCATTGCCGGTGACGGTGAGGCCGGATACCGCGACGTGCGGCGGCGGGTCAGCGTTCACGCATCGCGGCCTTCCGGCCCGGCAGATTGTCGACGAGCAGGGTGACGGACACGGTCAGCACGGCGATCGCCACCGCCGGCAGGATCACCGCGGGCGCGCCGACGCTCAGCCCCGACAGGTTCTCGCGCACCAGCCCGCCCCAGTCCGACAGCGGCGGCTGCAGGCCGAGGCCGAGAAAGGAGAGATTGCTGACCAGCAGCACGATGAACATGAAGCGCAGGCCGAAATCGGTCACCACCGGCGTGACGATGTTGGGCAGGATTTCGTGGCGCATGATGTCGGACGTGCGCTCGCCGCGGGCGCGCGCGGCGCGCACGAAATCCTTGGTCTCGATGTCGACGGCGACGGCGCGGATGATGCGATAGCAGCCCGGCATGTAGATCACCGCCGCGGTGCCGACCAGCACGGCCAGCGAGGAGCCGAGGGCGGCGACGATGACCAGCGAAAAGATCAGGCTCGGAAAGGAGATCAGCGTGTCCATGGCGCGGCTGATGACCGCATCGGTCAGGCCGCCGCGCACCGCCGCCAGCATGCCGAGGCCGGTGCCGAGGAGCGAGGCGAGCAGCGCCGCCGGCAGCGCGGTGCCGACGGTGTAGCGGGCGCCGACGAGCAGCCGGCTCAGCATGTCGCGGCCGAGATAGTCGGTACCGAGCGGGAAGACCCGGCTGGGCGCGGCGAAGACCGTCGGGCTGACGATCTGCCCCGGCGGATGCGGGGCCAGCACGGGGCCGAGCAGGGCCAGCAGCAGGCAGGCGAGCACCAGGATCCCGGAGAGTAGCCCGAGCAGCGGCAGCGACAGGCGCCGGCGGGCGATCGGCTGCAGCTCGAGCGCCGCGCTCATCGGTGGCGCAGGCGCGGGTTGGAGAGGATGGCGGCGATGTCGGCGAGCAGCACGAGCAGGAGATAGGCAGCGCAGAAGATCATCGCGCAGGCCTGGATCAGCGGCATGTCGCGCGTGCTGACCGCGTCCACCATCAGCTTGGCCAGGCCGGGATAGTCGAACACGGTCTCGACGATCACCACGCCGCCGAGCAGGAAGGAGAGGCTCAGCGCCACCGCATTGACGATCGGCCCGATCGCATTGGGCAGCGCGTGGCGCAGCACCAGCCGCACCGGACGCACGCCCTTCAGGATCGCCATTTCGATGTAGGAGGAGTTGAGCGTGCTGACCAGCGCGGCGCGCGTCATGCGCGCCATCTGCGCGAAGATCGCCAGGGCGAGGGTGAGCACCGGCAGGGCGAAGGAGCGGGCGAGTGAGCGCAGCGAGTCGGTGTCGACATCGTCCGCCAGCGCCGGCAGCCAGTGCAGCCGCACGGCGAAGACCAGCACGGCGACGGTGGCGAACAGGAATTCCGGCACCGAAACGGCGGCGATCGTGCCGACCGTCAGCCCCCGGTCATAGAGCGTGCCGCGCCAGACCGCCGCGGTGATGCCGGCGAACAGGGCGAGGGGAACGGTGACCAGCGCGGTCAGCCCGGCGAGCAGCAGGGAGTTGGGCAGCCGGTCGCCGATCAGCGCGGCCACCGGCATGCCGTTGACCAGCGACACGCCGGGCTGTCCGGTGAGCAGCCCGCCGAGCCAGTGCAGATAGCGCAGCACCGCCGGTTCGTTCAGGTGCAGCGCCTCGCGCAGCCCGGCCAGCGCTTCCGGCGTCGCTCCCTGGCCGAGCACCATCTGCGCCACGTCGCCCGGCAGGAATTCCGTCCCGGCGAATACCACGACCGAGACCGCGAGCAGCAGCAGCAGGCTCATCCCGACACGGCGCAGGACCATCGCCGACAGCGATCTGCCGGCCGGCGCGCGGAGGACGGGGCCGGCGGCCTCAGCCATCAAGCCAGACGTGCTGGGCGAAATCGAAGCCCATCAGATCCCCGGTCGGGATCGGACGCAAACCCTTCAGCCGTTCCGAATGGGCGTCGAGATTGCTGATGAACACGGGAATCCCGATCCCGGCCTCGTCGTGGATCAGGCGCTGCATCTCGCAATAGATTGCCTTTCGCTTCGTCAGATCCGCCTCGGTGCGCGCGTCGTTCAGCAGCTTGTCGAAATTCGGATCCTTCCACCGGCTCTCGTTCCACGGCGCCGTCGACGAGAAGAACAGGGTCAGCAGGATGTTGGCACTCGGCCGCGGGTTGACGTTGCCGAAAGCGAGCGGCGCCTTCAGCCAGTAATTCGACCAGTAGCCGTCGGCGGGAACCCGGTGCAGATCGAGGGTGAGCCCGGCCTGCTGCGCCGAGTTCTGCATCAAGGTCGCGATGTCCACCGACCCGGTCGCCGCGGGCGAGCAGACCAGCTGCACCGTCTTGCCCGCCATGTCCGCCTTCTTGAGGTGGAACTTGGCACGATCGAGATCGTACGGCGTCTGCGGCAGGTCGGCGCAGAAATACGGGCTCGCGGGGCTGATCGGCTGATCGTTGGCGATCGCGGCGTAGTCGAGAAAGACGCTGCGCTTGATCTCGGCGCGGTTCTGCAGATACTTCATCGCCTTGATGAAGTCCGGGTTGCCGATCTCCGGCGCGTCCACATGCATGATCAGGTCGGTGTAATTGCCGGCATTGGTCTCGAAGATAGCAAAGCCCTTGGCGCTCTTCACCTGCTGGGCGGAGTGCGCGTCGATGCCCGCGGCGAGGTCGATATCGCCCGAGAGCAACGCGTTGACGCGAGCCGCATCATCGGTGATGCCGAAGAAGGTAACCTGGTCGAGGTAGGGCAGGCCGGACTGGAAGTAGTTCGGGTTGCGCACCGCCACCGAACGCACCCCGGGCGAGAACTCCTTGCAGAGGAACGGGCCGGTACCGTTGCCCTTGCTGAAATCCGTGGTGCCGTCCTTGACGATGACGAACTGCATGATCGCCAGGATGGTCGGCAGCTCGGGGTTCGGCCCGGCGAGCGTGATCTGCACCTCCCGCGGGCCGGTCGCCTTGATCTCCTGCATGTCCGAGGCGATCGGCCGGACCACGGAACTCGTCTTCGGGTCCTTGTGCCGCGACAGAGAGAACACGACGTCCGCCGCGGTCAGCGGCGAGCCGTCATGAAAAGTGACGCCCTGGCGCAACGTCGCCGTCCAGGTGATGAGGTCCTTGCTCTCGACCGAGGTGGCGAGGCTCGGCTGCGGCGTGAGCGCCTCGTCGAAGACGGTGAGCCCGTTATAGAACATGAACAGGCGGGAATAGTCCGTCGAGTTGCTGGCATGCGCCGGGTCCAGCGTATCGGCGGTCGAGGAGGCGTATCCGGCGACGCGGATATGGCCGCCGCGCTTCGGCGTGGGCGCGTCGGCAAAGGCCCGGCGCGCCGGCATCGCCACGCCGAGCCCGCCGGCGAGCGCCAGACGCAACGCATCGCGGCGCGTGGGCTCGCCGGCAAGCCGCAGCCGATCACCGAAGTCACGGCGCAGTATCGCCTCGTCGGTCACGTCAGCCCCCTTCCCGTTTGCCCCTGGACAAGGCTACCACGGGTCGAATGCCTCGTCTCCCGGTCTTGTGATGCAGCTTCCCGGGGAAGGCGCGGCGGCGGATGGGCGGGCGATGAAGCAGACACCCTATTGGCTGGACAGCGTCGAACCGTTCCGTAACGGTGCAGCGGGGCCGCTCGAAGGCCGGGCGGATGTCGCGGTGATCGGCGGCGGCTTCACCGGCCTGTCCGCGGCGATGGCCCTGGCGCAGCGCGGCGCAAAGGTCGTGCTGCTCGAGGCGGAGCGCGTCGTCGGCGGTGCCTCCGGCCGCAACGGCGGGCACTGCAACAACGGCCTGTCGCACGACTTCGGCGGTGCGGCGGCCAGACTCGGGCTGGAGCGGGCCCGCGCCCTCTATCACGCCTTCGACGCCGCGGTGGACACCGTCGAACGGATCGCCGGCGAGGAGCAGATCGCCTGCGACTTCCGGCGCTGCGGCAAAATCAAGCTGGCGGCCAAGCCGGCGCATTACGAGACGCTCGCCCGCTCCTTCGAGCTGCTGCACCGGGAGGCCGATCCGGATACCGCGCTGGTGCCCGCCTCGAAGATCCGCGACGAGGTCGACTCGGCCGCCTTCCATGGCGGGCTGCTGTACCGCAAGAGCGCGCAGCTGCATGTCGGCCGGTTCGGCGTCGGGCTGGCCCAGGCGGCGCATCGCCGCGGCGCCGCGATCTTCGAGAACGCGCGGGTGACGGCGATCAGGCGGCTGGGCGGGACGCGCCACCGGATCAGCTCGGCGCGCGGCGAGATCGAGGCGGCGCAGGTGCTGCTGGCAACCGGGGCGAGCCCGCAGGCGCCGTGGTTCTTCCGCCGCCGCCTGATCCCGGTCGGCAGCTTCGTCATCGCCACCGCGCCGCTCACCGCGGCGCAGCTCGATCGGGTCATGCCGACGCGCCGCAACGCGACCACGACGAAGCACATCGGCAACTATTTCCGGGTGTCGCCCGACAACCGGCTGATTTTCGGCGGCCGCGCCCGGTTCGCGGCGTCCAACCCGCGCTCCGACCGCAAGAGCGGCCGCATCCTCGAGGCCACCCTGCACGAGATCTTCCCGCAACTCAGCGACCTGCCTATCGAGTATTGCTGGGGCGGCTCGGTGGACATGAGCGCTGACCGCTACCCGCGCGCCGGCGAGCGCGGCGGCATCCACTACGCCGCCGCCTATAGCGGCCACGGCGTGCAGATGTCGGTGCATATGGGACAGATGATGGCCGCGGTGATGGACGGGCATCCCGAGGCGAATCCGTTCCGGGAGCTCGACTGGCCGGCCGTGCCGGGGCATTTCGGGCGGCCCTGGTTCCTGCCGCTGGTGGGTCTCTACTACCGCTTCAAGGACCTGCGGAGCTGAAGCGAAGAACGCCTTGCCTACAGCCCGACGAGGCCGGGGAGGCCGCCGATGTCGGGGATTTCGTGCGCCCCGTATGAGGGCATCGCCGGATCGTGGCCGCGCGCCACGAAAGCCATCATGCCGAAGCGCAGCCCCCAGGCGGAGATCAGGTCGTAGCGCATGCTGGATGAGACATGCAGGATCTCCTCCGGACTCGCGCCGAGCTGGTCGAGCATGTACTCGAACGCCTGGTAGCGCGGCTTGTAGGCCTGCGCCTGCTGCGCCGTGAAGACGCGGTGAAACGGCGCGCCGAGCTTGTCGACGTTGCTCTGGATCTGGTCATCCGACGCATTGGACAGGATGACCAGCGGAAACTCCCGCGCGACGCGCGCCAGCGGCGCCGGCACGTCCGGGTGCGGACCCCAGCTCGGGATGGCGGCGACCACGGCATCGCTGTCGGCACGGCGGTACTCGATGCCCCAGCGCTGGCAGACGCGCTGCATCGAGCGGTCGATCACCTCGGGATAGGGTTTCCAGGCGCCAAGGACCTCGTCGAACCGGTACTGTCCCCAGTCCCGGCAGAACGCTTCCATCCTTTCCGGCGGGACGCGATCGGCGAGAAGGCTGCGGGCCATATCGCTCGTCCGGAACCAGGTGAGCGTGCCGTAGCAGTCGAAGGTGATGTATTTCGGGCGGAAGGTCATGGCGGCGTCTCGGCCTCCGACGATGTCGCGGACTGGTCAACCCGCTGGCGAGACCTTGCGCCGACCCGCAGCGCCGCGCAATCCTGCGGGACCATCAGCCCGAGTCGGGCGGCGCGACCGGCTGGCTCTGCAGCCCGTTGGCGTCGAGGATGCGGCGCAGCAGGCCCGAACCTTTCGCCGTCTCGACGAAGGTTTTTGCAAAGGCCAGCGAGTCTGTGTGCCCCTTCGGCACGGCCACCGCGACCCGGGCTTGAAAGAAGTGACCGGGCAGGACGTGCGAACCCGGGATCTCGGCGGAGAGATCGGTCAGCGCGTCGCGGCTCATGCCGAAGGCGTCGGCCTGGCCCGACTTCAACTGCTCGATGACGGCCTCGACGGTCGGCAGACCCGTGGCTCGGGTGTTCTTGAGCCAGCCGCCGATCGCCCGCAAGGTCGTGGTGTTGGCGATGCCGACGACGCGGACACCCGGCTTGTCGACGTCCTCGAGGCTGGCGATCGCCGCCCCGGGGCGGACCAGGAACGTCGATTCGCCGACATTGTAGACCGGACCGAAATCGAGCTTCTGCCGGCGCGCCGCGTCCATCGGCACGAAGGTGATATCCCACGCGCCGGTCGGACCGGCATCGGTGATGGCGCCGGAATTGTCGTAGACCACGAGCGCGAGAGGCACGCCGAGCGCGTCAGCCATGGCTTGGCCGAGATCGACGGTGACACCCTTCGGCTGGCCCGCCGGATCGCGGCCGGCCCAGAACGGGCCGGGCGCGGGGCTGATCGCGATGGCGACGCGCAGCCGCCCGGTCGGCGCGATCCCGCCGGTGTCGGCCGGCGCGGCTCGGGTCGGGATGGCGGCGGTTGCGCAGACCCCGATGGCGATCATGAGCACGGCGGAAAACGGCAACACCGATGCGGCTCCGATTGACTGGCGTGCCCAATCAGACACCCGCGAGCGGCCGGTCGCCAAGCCCGAGTTCCCGGAACAGCCATTGCGCAAAGCTGATCAAAGCCCTCCCGTAATGGTCCGACCGCGGGAACACCAGCCAGTGGCCGGTGTACGTGATGTCCTCGCACCCGCCACGAAACGGCCGCACCAACCGTCCGCTCGCCAGCTCGCGCTCGGCAAGGCGTGTCGATTCGAGCGCCACGCCCAAGCCGTCCGCCGCTGCGCTCAGCGACAGGAAACTGCGATCGAAGCGCGGGCCGCGCGGTTCCGGCGGCGGCAGGCCGTTCGCCGCGAACCAGGCCGGCCATCGGACCTGCTTGTTGTCGCTCTCGATCAGCGTCTGCGAGAGCAGGGCGCGCGGCGTCTTGATCTTCTTCGCCAGGGCCGGCGCACAGAGCGGCGTCACGGTCTCCTGCCCGAGTGGCAGAACCGCCAGATTGGCGTGCCGGCCCGGCGCGTGGCCGGGCCCCCAGGGATCGCCGTAGAAGATCTCCAGATCGAATTCGTCGTGGATGAACAGGGTGTAGGTGGCGCTCGCGGCGATGCGCACATCCTGACCCGGACACTCCGCCAGGAAGCGCGGCAGCCGCGGCACCAGCCACTGCGCGGCGAAGCTCGGCGCGCTGTGCAGACGCAGCAGCGGCGGTCCGCGCGTCGAAATGGCGCTGATCCCATGCTGCAATTCATCGAAGCCGCGGCGCACGCTCTGCATCAGGGTCTCGCCATCCGGGGTCAGCCGGACGGCCCTTCCCTGGCGCGTGAAGAGCTGCGCGCCCAGCGTGCGTTCCAGACCCAGCATGGCGTGGCTGACGGCGCTCGGCGTCAGGTGCAGATCGGCCGCCGCCAAGCGGAAGGAGCCGGTGCGCGCCGCCGCCTCGAAGGCGCGCAGCCCGGAGAGCGGGAGGTGCTTCATGGCGGTCGGAGCATGAGCCGGCTCCGGCAACCGGTGCAAGTTCCTCCCGACGCCGGAAGGAACGATGAGCCGGATTCACCTAGGGATGCAGGTTTTTCGCTTGTTTCCGCGCTCCCCTCACAGGCACACACCCCGGCAACGAAGCAAACGGGGGAAACGATGCTGCTCGACGGCAAGGTCGCGGTCATTTCCGGTGGCGCCAGCCCGCGGGGCATCGGCCTCGCCACGGCAAAGCTCTTCGCCGAACACGGCGCGAGGATCGCCATCCTCGACATCGATGCAGCCGGCGCGCAACGCGCCGCGACCGAGCTCGGCCCGCAGCACCGCGGCTTTGGCTGCGATGTCGCCGATCTCGCGAGCTGCCAGAGCGCCGCAACGCAGGTGCTCGACGCCTTCGGCAAGGCCGATGTCCTGCTCGCCAATGCCGGCATCACCCAGCCGCTGAAATTCATGGAGATCTCGCCCGAGAACTGGGACCGGGTGATGGATGTCAATCTGCGCGGCGTGTTCTATCTCAGCCAGGCCTTCGTGCCGCATATGCGCGAGCGTCGCCAGGGCTCGATCGCCTGCATGTCCTCGGTCTCAGCGCAGCGCGGCGGCGGCATCTTCGGCGGCCCCCACTATTCCGCCGCCAAGGCCGGCGTGCTCGGCCTCGCCAAGGCGATGGCGCGCGAGCTCGGCCCGGACAATATCCGGGTGAATTGCGTCACTCCCGGCCTGATCCAGACCGACATCACCGGCGGCAAGCTGACCGACGAATTGCGCGCCGAGATCACCAAGGGCATTCCGCTGAGCCGGCTCGGCGACGCCAAGGATGTCGCGGGCGCCTATCTGTTCCTCGCCTCCGACCTCTCCTCCTACATCACCGGCGCGGTGATCGACGTGAATGGCGGCATGCTGATCCACTGACACGCGCGCACGTGCGACACGAAAAAATCCTGGGAGGGAAATCACGGATGTCAGCATCCCCGCCGCTTGCCAATGCGCCCAGCCTGGCCGAACGCGCCTATCGCATCCGGCGCCACGCGCTGCGCATGGGCGAGGTGCAGGGGCAGGGCTACATCGCCCAGGCTCTCGGCATCGCCGATGTGCTGGCCGTCGCCTATTTCCACGCCATGCGCTACCGACCGGATGATCCGGAGTGGGAGGGGCGCGACCGCTTCCTGCTCTCCATCGGCCACTACGCCATCGCCCTCTACGCCGCGCTGATCGAAGCCGGCATCATCCCCGACGATGAGATCGACAGCTACGGCGCGGATGGCAGCCGCCTGCCGATGTCGGGCATGGCGAGCTACACGCCCGGCATGGAGGTCAGCGGCGGCTCGCTCGGCCATGGCGTCGCGCTCGCCGTCGGCTTCGCCCTGGCGATGAAGCGCAAGAAATCCGACGCCTTCGTCTACTGCCTGTTCTCCGACGGGGAATGCGGCGAGGGTTCGATCTGGGAGGGTGCCTCGGGCGCCGGCCACTACAAGCTCGATAATCTGATCGGCATCGTCGACGTCAACAATCAGCAGGCGGACGGCCCCTCCTCCGAGGTCACCGGCCTGGAGAATCTCGCGGACCGCTTCACCGCCTTCGGCTGGCACGCCCAGCGCGTCAACGGCAACGACATCGAGGCGCTGGTCGCCGCCTTCGATACGGCGCGCGCGCTGACCGAGCCGAAGCCGCGCGTCATCATCTGCGACACGAAAATGGCCAAGGGCGTGCCCTTCCTGGAGGAGCGGGAGCGCAACCACTTCCTGCGCGTCGAGCCCGATGAATGGCAGAAGGCGTTCGTGGCACTCGAGGCCGGGAGGACCGCATGATGCGCTCGAAATACACCAGGCCCGTCCGGCTGAAGGAGCAGGGCGAAGGCGGCCAGGGCGGCGCCTCGCGTCTCACCACCTCGGCCATGATCGCCTCGCTCGCCGGGCCGGGCCAGCGCACCAAGCCGGCACCGTTCGGCTCGGCGCTGGCCGCACTCGCCGAGACGCGGCCCGAGCTCGTCGGCCTGACCGCCGATCTCGGCAAATACACCGACCTGCACATCTTCGCCAAGGCGCATCCCGAGCGCTTCTACCAGATGGGCATGTCCGAGCAGCTGCTGATGTGCACCGCGGCCGGCATGGCGCGCGAGGGCTTTCTGCCGTTCGCCACGACCTATGCCGTGTTCGCCGCGCGACGCGCCTATGATTTCATCTGCCTCGCCATCGCCGAGGAGAATCTGAACGTCAAGGTGGTCTGCGCCCTGCCCGGCCTGACCACCGGCTACGGCCCGAGCCACCAGGCAACCGACGACGTCGCCATCTTCCGCGCCATGCCGAACCTCACCATCGTCGATCCCTGCGACGCGCTGGAGATCGAACAGGCGGTGCCGGCGATCGCCGCGCATCATGGCCCCGTCTACATGCGCCTGCTGCGCGGCAACGTGCCGCTCCTGCTCGACGAATACGACTACAAGTTCGAGCTGGGGCGCGCCAAGCTGCTGTGCGATGGGGCGGACGTTCTGATCATCTCCTCCGGTTTCATGACCATGCGCGCTCTCGAGGCTGTCGCGATGCTCCGGGCCAACCGCGTCGCCGCCGGCGTGCTGCACGTGCCGACGATCAAGCCGCTCGACAGGGCGGCGATCCTCCGCGAAGCCGGCAAGACCGGCCGGCTGGTCGTCGTCGCGGAGAATCACAGCGTGGTCGGCGGCCTCGGCGAGGCGGTGGCGGC
>JAFAYM010000303.1 GCA_019240395.1 Acidisphaera sp.
GCGCCTGGCGGGCGATCCGCGAAGACGAGATCGCCGCGCGGGCCTATGGCGTCAACCCGGCGCGCTACAAGGCGATGGCGTTTGCCTTCGGCGGCTTCGGCGCGGGGATTTCCGGGGCCGTCACCGCGCATCTCTACTCCTACATCAACCACGAGACGTTCGACGCGACGATATCGCTGCTGGCGCTGACCATCGTCATCCTGGGCGGGCTCGGCAATGTGCTCGGGGCGATCCTCGGCTCGGTGGCGCTGATCGGCTTGCCCGAGCTGTTCCGCGCGGCGGCGGAGTACCGGATGCTGATCTACGGCGTGGTGCTGCTGCTACTCATCCGTTTCCGGCCGCAGGGCCTGCTGGGCACGGTGTGAGATGGCGGCGCTGCTGGAGGTTCGCGGGCTGACCCGGCGTTTCGGCGGCCTGACCGCGGTGAACGCCATCGATCTGCACCTGCGCGACGGCGAGCTGGTCAGCATCATCGGCCCCAACGGGGCGGGCAAGACGACGCTGTTCAACCTGGTGAGCGGGCTCGACCGGCCGGATGCCGGACGGGTGGCGTTCGCCGGGCGCGACATCACCGGGGCGCCACCAGAGAGCCTCGCCGAGCTCGGCGTGGCGCGGACGTTTCAGCACGGCCGAGTGTTCGCCAATCTCAGCGTGCTGGACAATGTGCTGGTCGGCGGTCATGCGCGCCTGCGTCAGGTGCGGCCGCGCCTCGCACTCGCCGGCCCGCTGCTGGAGCTGCTGCTCGCGCTGCTCCGTCCGCCCGCGGTGACCCGGGAAGAGAGCGGGATGCGCGAGGACGCGCTGGCGATTCTCGGCATCTTCGGCAACCGTCTGCTGCCGCGGCGCGACGATCCTGCGTACAGCCTCTCCTACGCCAACCGGCGGCGCGTGGAGCTGGCGCGGGCGCTGGCGCTGCATCCGCGGCTGCTGCTCCTTGACGAGCCGACGGCGGGGATGAACCAGACCGAGACCGCGGAGATGCAGGAGGTGATCGCCGGCCTGAAGGCGCGCGGGCTTTCCATCCTGCTGATCGAGCACAAGCTGGAGATGGTGATGCGGCTCTCCGACCGCGTCATGGTGATGGATGACGGGGCCTGCATCGCCGAGGGCGATCCCGAGCAGGTGCGTCGCGACCCGGCGGTGATCGAGGCCTATCTCGGTCATCGCGAACTCGGCGCCGCCGAGGTCGCGGAGGCGGTGCCGTGACGGCGCTGCTGAGCCTGGAGCGCATCAACACGTTCTACGGCGCGGTGCAGGCGCATTTCGACCTTGCGCTCGAGGTGGAGGCGGGGCGCATCGTCTGCCTGCTCGGCGGCAATGCCAGCGGCAAGTCCACCACAATGAAAGTGATCCTCGGGCTGCTCCGGCCGCGCTCCGGCACGGTGCGCTTCGACGGCATGGTCATATCGGGCCTGACGACGCCGCAGATCATCCGGCGGGGGATCGGCTCGGTGCCGGAGGCACGGCGGCTGTTCGCCGCCATGACGGTGCGGGAAAACCTGCTGATGGGCGCCTACGCGCGGCGCGATGCCGGCGCCGTGGCGGCGGATTACGAGCGCGTGCTCGGACTTTTTCCGCGGCTGCGCGAGCGGCTGGCGCAGCGCGCCGGCACGCTCTCCGGCGGCGAGCAGCAGATGGTGGCGATGGCGCGCGCGCTGATGGGCCGGCCGCGGCTGATCTGCATGGACGAGCCGACGATGGGCCTGTCGCCGCTCTACGTGGACCGGGTGCTGGAGCTGATTCGCACGATCAACGGCGAGGGCGTCACCGTGTTCATGGTCGAGCAGAATGCCAGCCTGGCGCTGCAGATCGCGCATTTCGGCTACGTCCTGCAGACCGGGCGCATCGTGCTGGCGGGGACGGCGAAGGAACTGCTGCACGATCCGCGCATCCGCGACGCCTATCTCGGAGGACGCCAGGCGGCATGACCGAGTTTTCCGCCCAGCAGCAGGAGGCGATCGCGCGAGCCGACGCGCTTGCCGCCCGCTTCGCGCCGCGTGTCGAGAGCGACGACCGCGAGGGCCGGTTCGCCATCGGCAACTGGCGCGAGCTGCACGAGAGCGGCTATCTGCGCGCGCCGCTGCCGCGGGCGTACGGCGGGGAGGGAGCCGACCTGCTTTCCCTGACCGTGGCGCAGGAGCACCTGGCGCGCGGCGACGCGGCGACCGCTCTGGTCACCGGCATGCTGATCAGCGTGATCGGCCGCGCCGCCGGCGTGTGGCCCGAACCGGTGCATGCCGAGATCTGCCGCGACTTGGCGACGCATGGCGGGGGCATCAACAACTGCGTCACCGAGGCCGATCTCGGCAGCATCTCCCGCGGCGGCACCCCGGGCACGCTAGCCGAACCGGCGGAGGGGGGCTGGCGGATCACCGGGCGCAAGATTTTCGTCACCGGCGCGCCGGCGCTGCGCTGGTTCGTCACCGCCATCGTGCTGCCGCCCACCGCCGAGGCGCCGCAGGGCACGCTCGCCAGCGCCATCGTGCGCCATGACAGTCCCGGTCTTTCCTGGCAGGACACCTGGAGCGACAGTTTGGGGCTGCGCACCTGCGGCAATTTCGACGTGCACTATGCCGGCGTGTTCGTGCCGGAAGGGCGCATCGTCGAGCGGCGGGCGATCGGTCGTGGCGGGCGTCCGGCCGCCAATCCGTACGCCCTGCCGATCGCCGCGGTCTATCTCGGCATTGCCCAGGCGGCTTGCGACGCGGCGTGCGACTATGCCAACGGGCGCGTGCCGTCGGCGCTGGGCAAGCCGATCGCCGAGACGGCGCACATCCAGCAATGGATCGGCCAGATGCAGGTGCAGATCGAGGCGGCGCGCGCCGTGCTGCACCAGGCGGCACGCGCCGGCGCCGCGGCGACGGCACCGGCGATCGCGGCGGCGAAGTATCTCTGCACCAACACCGCCTGCACGGTGACGGACACCGCTTTGCGGGTGGCCGGCGGCTTTAGCCTGACCCGCGCGCTGCCGCTCGAGCGACACTTCCGCGACGCCCGTGCCGGGCTGTTCCAGCCGCCGCAGGACGACCTCGCACTGGGCCTGATCGGCCGCGCGGCGCTCACTCGCCGTCGAGCCGTTTCTCCATAGAGACCCAGGTCGGCTCGAGGTAGCCGGGATGCGCGTGCCGGGCGACCTCGACGAAGCCGTGCGCGGCGAACAGGCGGCGGTTGCCGGCAAGCGCCAGTCGCGTGCCGAGGTGCAACCGGGGCAGCCCGGCCACCAGCGCTGCCCGCTCGGCCGCGGCGAGCAGGGCGCCGGCAATGCCCCGTCCGCGCCACGCCGGCAGCACCGCGAGCCGCGAAAGATAGAGGCCGCCCTCGGCCTCCGCCCACAGCAGGGTGCCGACCGGCAGCTGACCATCCATGGCCACGGCACCGCCGCCTCCGCGGATCGCCTCGGCGATGATGGCTTCGGAGACGCCGAGCGCCGAGGCCGGCGGATCGACCGCAACTTCCTGATGGGTAAATGCCGTGCGGATCAGCACCGCCAGAGTGGCGGCGTCCCCCGCGCACACCGGGCGATAGGCGACGTCTTCGCTCACCAACGGCGCCATAGTCGGGATTCAGCAGAGCCAGGGCCTTGCATTCCCATACCTCGGGACGGCAACTCAAGCCGCAACCGCCCGTTCGCGCTTTCATTCGACCGTGTCGCCTTGGCTTTCGTCAGCCTCCTCCTCTATTTCCGCGAGCGCAGCCTTCCCTTCATGGAACGTCACGATGGTGTCTGGCAGGCCGATGAGCACGAGGGGGCAGGGATTTCCTACTCCGCGGCGTACGCGATCCTCCAGCTTTCGCCAATGCGTCGTTGCTTCACCAAACTTGTCGGATACAAAATTCTCGGTGAATGCTTCGCGGAAGGTGAGCGGGTTTTTTGTCCGTGTTGTGCGCTTGATGATGGCATTCCGCTGTCGCGAGGTGGGAGCATAGCCCCATGTCTGGAGGTCCTCGATCGCTTGGATTTGTCGCTCATCGAGAAACCGGCGGACCATATCCCGCATCTTGTCCTGGATGGACTTGCCCCGGGTTACGATGATGCCTACTGAAATCGCCCCGTCCGCGTGAAGCCGCTTGAAGTTTTCCAGATCCCGGTCGTAGAAGGGATCCTTGTTGTTCCATTCAATCTCCAGAGCAATCCGAGCCCCGCCGGCAAACGTCCTCACATGGTCGATCTCGTGCGAAACGCTCTCGCGCGGCACGTCGTTGACCCGCCTCTCAATCACGAACTTAAACTTGGGCCAGCCCAGGCTGTTGAGCGCCCTACGCAAGCGCTGCGTGCCTTTGCTCTCTCCTCCGCCGCCCGCAATTATTTCCTCTATCGGAATAGTGGTGTCGGCGAGAGCACTTTCCAGTTCGGCAACGGCTTGCGGAAAGTCGACACTCAGGATGGCCTCGGCGTGCGAAAGAAAGTCGATCTGGAAGCCTTTTCTGGTCAGTGCTTCAAGCATTCCAGCGACCTGCCGGCCGTGGCCGAGGGGTGCCACCCCTTGCAGCAGGAGCCTTTGCGGCTAATCCGCCTGGTTCGACGTCAGCAGCCGTTCTGCCGCGGAATTGTGGGAATAGGTTTTCCATGTGGGCCGATAGGTCTCTGTTGCCTGCATGCCCCAGACCGTCCAACCGGGGCGGGATCCCCGCGCGAACAGTTCCAAGTAGGGCCCGGGACTGCATCTCTCGATGAGTGGATACTGCTCGTCCGGCTTGCGACTGTGTTCGCGCTTGCGCGTGCCGATGTAATTGACCTGGGTGCGCCCTGGATCCAGCGTCCGGGCGTTCTTGCCGCGGACGCCGAACAGCAGCATTTCCGTGACGTTGCGGAAGTAGAAGCCGACGCCCCGCCCGTCCGAGCCTCCGTCCTTCCTGAGCTTGTGCCAGACGATGTTGGTCTTATAGCTGAAGCCCCAGGCCTGGAGCACTCGCAAGCCGTCCGGCAGCAGGGTGTTGGGAACCCACAGATACAAATGCGCCGTGTCCTGCACGGCCTCCGCGACCGGTAGGGCACAGATTTCCTTGGCCGTCATCGTCTCGTAGCGGCTGAGGCGGCGATGCTCCGGCGCGACCTTGCCTGTGCGGTTCATGAACTGCCACGGCGGGTCGGCCAGCACCGTCCTGAATTTCTGGGCCCCGAAAGGAGACCCGAGTGATGTGAACAGATCCGGCTCCGCCAGCTTAATCATACGAAGTTCGCGCCTTGACCACTGTCAGTTCGAGGTTCGCCTCGCAGGCTCCACGCAGCCACCAACGATTTGCAAGGTCGCGGCCTCCCTGGCATCGCGAGGTCAATCTCTCGGGATATAGTCTACGCCAGCCCTGCGATCGTTGACTGCATGCATCCGATTCGTCAAACCAAGGTAAATGATGCACGAGGGCTGACCTTCTGAGGTAATGGGCCCCGCGGGCTCGCACTTCCACCCCGATTGTGGTTCCTGGGATAGACCCCTCGCCTGGCTGAGGGCCGATCCCTATCTTCCCGCGATGCCCGAAACTCCCGCCTTCCTCGACAGCGATCGCCCCTCCGTGCCCGACATCGTCGTGGCGCGCGGCATCACGCCCTTTCACCTCGCCGGCCGGCCGGTGCGCGGCCGGCTGGTCCGGCTCGGCGCGCTGGCTGATGCGCTGCTCACCCGGCACGACAACCCCGAGCCAGTCACCCGGCTCGCCGGGCAGGCGCTGGCGCTGGCCGCCGGGCTCGCCGGGGCGCTGAAATTCCGCGGCTCCTTCAGCCTGCAGGCCAAGGGCGACGGGCCGGTCGGCATGCTGCTGGCGGACTGCACGGAGGCCGGCGCGCTGCGCGGCTATGCCCGGGCCGAGCCGGACCGGCTCCGCGCCCTGCTCGAGGACGATGCCGACCCGCCCGCCGCCAGGCTGCTCGGCAGCGGCTATCTCGCCTTCACCGTCGACCAGGGGCCGGACACGGATCGCCACCAGGGCATCGTCGCCATCTCCGGCGACAGCCTGGCCGAGATGGCCCTGCACTATTTCCGCACCAGCGAGCAGCTTCGCTGCTTCGTGCATCTCGCCTGCGCGCGCACCGAGGCCGGCTGGCGCGCCGGCGCGCTGATCCTGGAGAAGGTGGCGGGCGAGGGCGGCGTCGATCCGACGCTCGACGGCGCGGCCCAGGATGAGAGCTGGCGTACCGCCACCATGCTGGCGACCACGCTGAGCGACGCCGAGCTGCTCGACGAGGGCCTGCCGCCCGATCGGCTGCTGTATCGTCTGTTCCACGCTGAGGGGATCACCGCCGGCCGGCCGCGGGCGCTCGCCTATGGCTGCCGCTGCTCGCGCGCGCGCCTCGCCGGCATCCTCGAGGGATTTCCGCCCGACGACCTCGACCACATGAGTGTGGGGGGCGACATCGTCATGACCTGCGAGTTCTGCAATTTCGACTTTCGTTTCCACCGCGAGAACGTCCGCGGCGCTGTCGCGGGGCGCCGCACGGGAACCGGACCGCAGTAGCGGTTTTCGCATAACCGTCACGCGAGCAGCGCAACGGATCGGTGAGGCGCGAAGCCCAAAGCCTCTCGCCTTCCTTCCCGGGGTCCGTTATATCAGCGCAATGCACCACTGTCTGAGCACGCGAATTACCTCCCCGGCTGCCTAGCCGGGTCGGCGCGCGCGCGTCGGGGCTCGGCAGCCGGATCGTTGCCTCAGTCCCGCAATTCTCGCCGACAGGTGCTCCCGATGTTTCCGCTTCCCCACGATCCGCCGCGCCGTGCGGTGTGTTTTGAGCTGATGGCCGATCCCGAGCCGGGCCTGCTGCCCCGTGTCCTCGGTCCCTTCGCCCGTCGCGATCTGCTTCCCGACCGTGTGCGTGCGCACCGCGAGGGTGAAAGCCTGCGCGTCGAGATCGCGGTCGACGCGATGCC
>JAFAYM010000088.1 GCA_019240395.1 Acidisphaera sp.
TGGCCTGGCCATGGCGACGCGCTTCGCCGCCTCGGGGGCGGACGTGGCGATCCTGGCGCGCCGGCCCGAGGCACTGGAGGCCGCCCGGCAGGCGATCGCGGCGACGGCGCGCGGCCGTGTCGAGGCGGTGGCCTGCGACGTGTCGCAGGCCGATGCGCTGCACGCCGGCTATGCGGCGGCGATGGACCGGCTCGGCCGGATCGACATCCTGGTGAACAACGCCGGCACCTCGCAGACCGGCGCCTTCGAGAGCATCACAGACGAAGTCTGGCAGGCCGACCTCGATCTGAAGCTGTTCGCGGCGATCCGCATGACCCGGCTGGTCTGGCCGCAGATGAAGGAGCGGCGCTGGGGCCGGGTGATTAACGTGCTGAATATCGGCGCCAAGGCGCCGCGGGCCGGCGGCGCGCCGACCGCCGTGTCACGGGCCGCCGGCATGGCGCTGACCAAGGTGCTGGCCGGCGAAGGCGCGCCGCACAACGTCCTGGTGAACGCGCTGCTGGTCGGGGTGATCGTCAGCGACCAGTGGGTGCGCCGGCACGCCGCGCAGGGCCCCGACGTGCCGTTTGAGGCGTTCACCGGGAAGATGGCGGCCAACGTGCCGCTCGGCCGGATGGGCCAGGCCGAGGAGTTCGCCAACATCGCCTGCTTCCTGGCCTCGGACGCCGCCTCCTACATCACCGGCACGGCGATCAACGTCGATGGCGGCAGCTCGCCGGTGGTGTGATACCCGTTTTCGGTACCGCCGACTGATAACCGTCATTCCCGCGAAAGCGAGTCCTTCGCGAAAGTGCTGTCGGCCGGCAACCGCGACCTACTGCGGGTGATTGCCGAACAGGCTCCCGGCTCGCTCGATGAGCTGGCGCAGGTCACGGGCAAGGCGAAATCGAACCTGTCGCGCACGCTGCGGACGATGGAAGGCTGCGGCCTGGTCCGTCTCGAACGCGGCGAACGCGGCCGGATCATCCCCAAGGTGGTGCATGACCGCGTGGAGCTGGACCTGCCACTAGCGCTGTCGCGGAAAGCAGGCTGAGGGCGTCCGCGGCGGGATTCGAACCCACGGCCCCAGGATTCATGCCGCTTCGGCTTTCGCCGCCGCCCTGAGTGGGCGTTCGCGGTCTGGACTGTCCCTTCACCATGGCCGAAGCCGTCAGGTGCCGCCCGTCCAGTCTCTACACCTTCCCGGGCTTGCGTCCGGGCTTGGCTCGGGATCGGCAAGGCGCCTCGTGCGCCGTAGCTTTCCCCGACTTTGAGCGGATCCGCCGCGCCGTTTCCGCGCGCGACGCCCAGTTCTGCAACAAGGAATCCTGTGCTCTATCCTGCTGAGCTACGCGGACATGCCCGCGTTCTATAGCGGGACGGTCGGGGGAGGGGCAAGGCAGGGCGACTGACGGCGCTGACGAGCGTGGTCCTGGCTGCGGGCCGCCCTCAAGCCCTCGCGCTGCGCGCGACCCCTGCGGGGCTTCGGGGCTTGACCGCGTCCCACACCCAAGACCGAGGGCTGACATGCCGTAAATGGATCAGAGCAGTCGCTTGGGACTCACCTCGCCATGAACGGCATGTCGGCACCTGGTTTCGGGCGGGCCTCGCGGTCAAGCCCCGCAGCCGCGAAGCGGTCGGCGAAGCCGAGGGCTTGAGGGCGAGGACCGGCCGGAACCACACTCGCCAGACCGTGCGTCCCAGCGCCGGGCACCAGCTTGGCCCCATGCCCGCCCGGGTGCAGGATGGCCGGCTTCATGACCGACCCCGTCGCCCTCCACCACGAGCTGCTGACGCTCGACAGCCATATCGACATCCCCTGGCCGGACGGTCCCGATCCGTTCGGCGAAACCAAATGCTGCGTCGACATGCCGAAAATGCGGCGGGGCGGCGTCTGGGCCGGGTGCTTCGCGGCCTACATCCCGCAGGGCAAGCGCGACCCCGAGGGGCATGAAGCGGCCTTCGAGCGCGCCATCGCCATGCTGGAGACGATCCGCGGCATGGCGCGCCAGCACGACGGGATCACCGCCCGGCTGGCGGTCACCGCCGACGAGATCGAGACGGCGCGGCGCGACGGCGCGCTCGCCATCGTGCCGGCGGTGGAGAACGGCCACGCCATGGGCGACGATCCCGGGCGGCTCCGACGCTTCCGTGACCTCGGCGCCCGCTACCTGACGCTCACCCATAACGGCCATAACGACTTGGCGGATTCCGCCAATCCCCGGACCGATCTCGGCGACCGGCCGGAGGAGCATTCCGGGCTGTCGGCGCTCGGCCGCACCGCCATCGCCGAGCTCAATCGGCTGGGTATGCTGGTCGACGTCTCCCACCTGTCCAAGCCGGGCATGCTGCAGGCGGCCGAGCTTTCGCGCGTGCCGATCGTCGCCACCCATTCCTGCGTGCGGGCGCTGTGCGATCACGCGCGCAATCTCGATGACGAGCAGCTGGACGCGCTGGGCGCCGCCGACGGCCTGGTGCAGATCACCGCGGTCCCGGGATTCCTGCGTCCGCAGGGCAAGGTCGACACGGTCACGGTCGCCGACTACGTCGACCACGTCGACCACGCGGTGCGGCGGATCGGCATTGCGCATGTCGGCATCTCCTCGGACTTCGACGGCGGCGGCGGCTTCACCGGCTGGCGCGATGCGTCGGAGAGCCCGAACCTCACCGCCGAGCTCTGGCGTCGCGGCTACGGCCGTGAGGAGATCGCCGCCCTCTGGTCCGGCAACTTCCTGCGCCTGCTCCGGCAGGCTGAAAAGGCAGCCGAATGATCCCCCGCGCCCGTCTCCCCAACGGTGTCGAGGTCGCCGCCCTGGGGCAGGGCACGTGGCGCATGGGCGAGGGCCGCCTCGCGCCCGCGCAGGAAGCCGATGCGCTGCGCCTGGGCCTGGATCTGGGCATGACGCTGATCGACACCGCCGAGATGTATGGCGAGGGGGCGGCCGAGGAGGTCGTGGCGGAGGCGGTGGCGGGGCGCCGCGAGACGGCCTTCATCGTCTCGAAAGTCTATCCGCACAACGCCTCCCGGAGCGGCACCGTGGCGGCCTGCGAACGCAGCCTGCGGCGCCTGCGCATCGAGGCGATCGACCTCTACCTCCTGCACTGGCGCGGCGGCACGCCGCTGGCGGAGACGGTGGAGGCCTTCGAGGCGCTGCGCGCGGCGGGGAAGATCCGCAGCTGGGGCGTCTCCAATTTCGACGCCGGCGACATGCAGGAACTGGCAGCGCTGCCGCAAGGTGCGGGCTGTGCGACCGACCAGGTGCTCTACAACCCGGAGAGCCGCGGCATCGAGTTCGACCTGCTGCCGTGGTGCGAGCAGCGGGGGATTCCGGTGATGGCATATGCGCCGCTCGGCGGTCAGGGCGGCCGGCTGCGGCGCTCGGCCGCCCTGACCGGCGTCGCCCGCCGGCATGGCGCGACGCCGGCGCAGGTGGCGATCGCCTGGACGCTGCGCCGCCCGGGGGTGATTTCCATACCGAAAGCCGCCGACGCGGCGCATGTGCGGGAGAACGCCGGGGCGGCCGCGATCGAACTCACGGCGGCCGACCTGGCCGAAATCGACGCGGCGCATTCGCCGCCGCGCCGCAAGCAGGCGCTCGGCATGCTCTGACGTTCCTCAGAGAAGGCCCAGGTCGAGCAGCGCCCTGCGTAGGGACACCGGCAGTTCCGCCTCACCCTGGGCCGCGGAGCGCGAATCCAGATCCGGCGGCGCGTCCTCGGGCAGCAGGTATCGCCAGCCCTGGAATGGCTTGACCAGCCGCCCGGCAACCGGGACCAGCCTGGGAGCGAGCACCAGCCCGGCGCAGGCGGTGCCGTCATCGCGGGCGTCCGGGCGGATATCCACGACGCGCTGCCGCACGACCATCGCACCGGCGATCACCCAGTAGATCGAGCCGCCCTCGAGGATCTCGTCCGCCCGCCGGGGGAAGTTGCGGGTGCGGTGACGCAGCGGCGGATCGCCCTCCCGCCGGGCTTTCTGCAGAGCGCGGAGGTGGCGCACGTCGCGGACGCCGACGCAGAGCTTGGCCAAGTGCAGCATTATTCCGGGACCGGGTCGAAGCCGAGGCTCCAGCCGGGGGACCAGAACCAGCAGCGCGCCGGATCGGCCGGGTGCCGCCACTGCAGGCTGCGGATGAACTCGATGCCGTCCCGGCCGAAGGCCCGGGCGAGGGCTTCCCGATCGGCCGCGTCTCCGGCGAGCGTCCCTTCCGCGAACACGAAGCTGGCATGGCTGAGCCAGCGTGCGGCCAGCCCGGCACCCCCGCGTTGCACGATCGGGCGCTCGACCACCAGGACGGCGCCGACTTCGGTATGCCTCGGTCCGCCCGACCAGCTCGGCGCGCTCGGCACGCCCAGCGGAAAAACCAGCCGGCCGCCGGGCGCGAGGCGCTCGATCCACGCCGCGGCAGGGCGGGCGCAGCCGAAATTCACGTAGATGCGCGCCGCCGAGGCCTGCGGCCAGGAGGCGCCGTCACCGCGCAGCACCTCGACGTTGGCCCAAGGTGCGAGGTTGCGCTCGGCCTCCTTCGCCAGCGCCGGATCGACCTCGATCGCCTGCACCCGCCCGGACGGGCCGGCCAGCTCCGCCAGGATTGCGGTGTAATAGCCGGTGCCGGCGCCGACATGGAGCACCCGCTCCCCCGGCATCGGGCCGAGGGCGTGCAGCATCGCCGCGTGCAGCGAGGGGCTGCCGTTGTTGACCCCGCGGTCCGGCGCCAGGGCGAAGAGCACGTCCTCGTAGACCCGCTCGATGTCCTGCGCGCAGACCTCGCGCGAGCCGCGAAACGCCGAGACGGCGTGCCAGGGCGGCGCCCCGAGGAAGGCCTCGCGCGGCACCGCGGCATAGGCTCGCTCGAGCGGCGCATCCAGGACGCCGGCAGCAATCATCATCTGTCGGGCATACGCCCGCCGGATCGCTGCCAGCTCCGTCCCTGAAACGATTCCGCTCTCCTGCCTGGCCCGGATGAACACCGCCCTGAAAATGTGCAGGCCGCGGGAGCGAAACAACCGGCGGCTCACCGGCCATTGATCTCATGCGCGGTGCGCAATACACCCAAGCGGGAGGCGGGCACCACCGCCGCTAAACGGGAGCTGACCTCGATGAAACGACCCCTGCTTGCCGCTGCCTGGCTTCTCGCCGGCGGGCTCGCCGCCTTCACGCCGCTCGCCGCGCGGGCCCAGGGCTCCGGCTCGCCGACGCTCGACGCGGTGCGCCAGCGCGGCCAGCTCGCCTGCGGCGTCACCACCGGGGTCGCCGGCTTCTCGCTGCCGGACAGCAAGGGGGTGGAGCAGGGCATCGACGCCGACGGCTGCCGCGCCATCGCCGCCGCCGTCTTCGGCGACGCCAACAAGGTGAAATACGTGCCGCTCAACACGGAGAACCGCTTCACCGCGCTGCAGTCGGGCGAGATCGACGTGCTGATCCGCGAGACCACCTGGACACTCGGCCGCGAATCCAGCCTCGGCGCGCTGTTCGGGCCGATCACCTTCTATGACGGCACCGGCTTCCTGGTGAAGGCCTCCGCCGGCGTGAAAGAGGCCAAGGAGCTGGACGGCGCGACGATCTGCGTGCAGCCCGGCACCAGCACCGAGCTCGCCATCGCCGACTACTTCCACCGCACCAACATGAAGTTCACGCCGATCGAAATCCAGAACCTGCAGGAGATCCTCGGCGCCTTCTTCTCCGGCCGGTGCGACGCCTATTCCACCGACGCCTCGGCGCTTGCCGGCATCCGCTACCAGCAGGGCGACAAGGCGAAGGACTACGTGCTGCTGCCCGACATCATCAGCAAGGAGCCGCTAGCGCCGATGGTGCGCAAGGGCGACGACAAGTGGTTCGACCTGGTGCGCTGGACCACCTACGCCCAGCTCACTGCCGAGGAGGACGGGGTTACCAGCAAGAACGTCGACAGCTTCGCCAACTCCGACAATCCCGACATCCGCAAGCTGCTCGGCATGGAAGGCGACCTCGGCAAGTCGATGAGCGTCGACAACAAATGGGCGTACAACATCATCAAGCAGGTCGGCAATTTCGGCGAGATGTTCGACCGGGCGTTTACGCC
This sequence comes from Acidisphaera sp., assembly GCA_019240395.1. Taxonomy (GTDB): domain Bacteria; phylum Pseudomonadota; class Alphaproteobacteria; order Acetobacterales; family Acetobacteraceae; genus JAFAYA01. Next base: position 6,042 of record JAFAYM010000088.1, read on the forward strand.
GATGGGGGTGCCGCGCGGCCTGAACAAGCTGTGGAGCCAGGGCGGGCTGGAATACGCCCCCCCGATGCGCTGAGACGCGATCGGCTGAACCCGGGAGGGGCGGAGGCGCCGCTGCGCCTCCCACCCCTGCGTTTCATTAACCTCTGGTAATCGCCCCGCGCAGAGGTCATTCTGACCGCAGCCGAACCCTGGAGACCGATGTCCGGAACCGCAGCCGACCCCCGCTACGCCGCTCCCCGCGCCGCCCCGCGCCGCCGGATGCGACTGAGTTGGTCGGATCCGCTGCTGCGCAACCTCTTCTGGCAGGTCGTCGTGATCGGCGGCGTGGTGCTGCTGGTCTGGTACCTGGTCGGCAACACCAGCCGCAACCTGCAGGCACGGCATATCGCCACCGGCTTTCGCTTCCTCACCCAAAGCGCGGCGATCCCCATCGGTGAATCGCCGATCCCCTACACGCCCTCGGTCAGCACCTATGGCCGGGCCCTGCTCATCGGCATCCTGAACACGCTGCGCGTGTCGGTGATCGGCGTGGTGCTGGCGACCGTGCTCGGCACGCTCATCGGCATCGGGCGGCTGTCGAAGAACTTCCTGCTGGCGAAATTCACCGCGCTCTATGTCGAGGTGCTGCGCGACATCCCGGTGCTGCTGCAGCTGTTTTTCTGGTACGGCCTCCTGCAGCATCTGCCGGGGACGCGCCAGGCGCTGCACCCGATCGCCGGCGTATTCCTCTCCAACCGCGGCATCAAGCTGCCCTGGGTGGACTGGGAGCGCGGGGATACCGGCGCCGTCGTCGCCTTCGTGCTGGGGGCGGTGCTGACCTGGCTGTGGTCGCGCCGCGCGGCGGCGCGCCAGGCCCGCACGGGAGTGCGGCCGGCGACCTGGCCGGTGGCGCTGCTGCTTCTCGTGGTCTTCCCGGTGGCGGTCTGGGCAGCACTCGGCGCGCCGTTCAGCCTCGATGTGCCGGCCCTGCACGGCTTCAACTTCCAGGGCGGCATCACGCTCAGCCCGGAATTCGCCGCCCTGCTCGTGGGGCTGGTCATCTACACCTCCTCCTACATCGCCGAGATCGTGCGGTCGGGTATCGAGGCGGTGGCGCAGGGACAGTGGGAGGCGGCCTTCGCGCTCGGCCTGCCGCACGGCATCGTGCTGCGCCAGATCGTGCTGCCGCAGGCGCTGCGCGTCATCGTGCCGCCGATGACCAGCCAGTACCTGAACCTGATCAAGAACAGCTCGCTCGCCGTCGCCATCGGCTACCAGGACATCGTCTCGATCGCCGGCACCACGCTCAACCAGACCGGCCAGGCCATCGAGGGCGTGGCGATCATCATGGCCGTCTATCTGACCTTCAGCCTGTCGATCAGCGCCTTCATGAACTGGTACAACGCGCATATCGCCCTGGTGGAGCGCTAAGATGGTGGAGCGCTGAGATGGCCGATATTGCCGCCGAAGCGGCGGTTCCCTTCGCCGCCCGCCAGCGCCCGCCTGCCGCGGTGGTCGGCCCGGCCGCCTGGGCGCGCACCAACCTGTTCGGCTCCTGGTGGTCGACGGCGCTGACCCTGCTGATCGGCTACCTGGCGCTGCGCTTCGCCTGGGGCTTCGTCAGCTGGGGGCTGGTGCACGCCGTCTGGAGCGTGCCGCACAACGACGCGGGGCAGCCCAACTCTGCCCCCTGCCGGGCGGTGATCGGCATCGGCGCCTGCTGGGCGGTGATCAGCGACAAATACCGTTTCATCCTGTTCGGTTTCTATCCCTACGACGAGCAGTGGCGGCCGCTGGTCTGCATCGCGCTGTTTCTCGGCCTCTACGGGGTGTCGGCCAACCGGCGCTTCTGGCGCCGTGAGCTCGGCCTCGTCTGGATCGCCGTCCTGGCGCTCATCATGCTGCTGATGCACGGCAGCGCCACGCTCGGCATGACCGTGGTCACCGACGACCGCTGGGGCGGCCTGCCGCTCACCCTTATCCTGGCGACGTTCGGCCTGGCGCTGGCGTTTCCGCTGGCGGTCATGGTCGCGCTCGGCCGCCGCTCGCGCACCATGCCGGCGGTGCGCCTGCTCTGCGTGGTGTATGTCGAGCTGATCCGCGGCGTGCCACTGATCAGCCTGCTGTTCATGTCGAGCGTGATGTTCCCGCTATTCATGCCGCAGGGGGTCAATTTCGACAATCTGCTGCGCGCGCAGGTGGCGATCATCCTGTTCGCCGCCGCCTATCTCGCCGAGGTGGTGCGCGGCGGGCTGCAGGCGCTGCCGAAGGGCCAGTACGAGGCGGCGGACGCGCTCGGGCTTTCCTATGGCCGCAAGACGCGGCTGATCGTGCTGCCGCAAGCACTGCGCATCGTCATTCCGCCGCTGGTCAACACCTTCATCGGCTTCTTCAAGGACACCTCGCTGGTGCTGATCATCGGCATCTACGACCTGCTGCAATCCGGTCGGGCCGCGGTGGACGACCCGGTCTGGCAGGGCTTCGGCAACGAGGTCTATATCCTGCTTGCCGCGATCTATTTCTGCTTCTGTTTCGCCATGTCGAAATACAGCCGCGGCCTGGAGCGCGGGTTCAGCCGCTCCCGCGTGCGCTGAACGATCCGGTGCCGAGGTTAAAGAGGAACTCCACACCATGAGCGTGACCGCCGATGCCATTCCCGAGGTACAGAGCGCGGTAAAGGCCGGCGCCGCGCCCGCCATCGTGCTGGAAAAGGTCAGCAAGTGGTACGGCAGCATGCAGGTGCTGCGCGACATCACGCTGACCATCGCGCAGGGCGAGCGCATCGTGATCTGCGGACCCTCCGGCTCGGGCAAATCCACGACGATCCGCTGCATCAACCGGCTGGAGAGCCACCAGGAAGGCCGCATCGTCGTCGACGGCACCGAGCTCACCGACGATCTGCGGGCGCTCGACACCATCCGGCGCGAGGTCGGCATGGTGTTCCAGTCGTTCAACCTGTTCCCGCATCTGACGATCCTGGAGAACTGCACTCTGGCGCCGATCTGGGTGCGCAAGATGCCGAAGGCGGAGGCCGAGGAGCTGGCGATGGACTATCTGCGCCGGGTGAAAATCCCGGAGCAGGCGAAGAAATATCCGGGCCAGCTCTCCGGCGGCCAGCAGCAGCGGGTGGCGATCGCGCGGGCGCTCTGCATGAAGCCGAAGATCATGCTGTTCGACGAGCCCACCTCCGCCCTCGATCCGGAGATGATCAAGGAGGTGCTCGACACGATGATCGGCTTGGCGGAGACCGGCATGACCATGGTGTGCGTGACGCATGAGATGGGGTTCGCACAGAAGGTCGCCGACCGCGTCGTCTTCATGGATCGCGGCGAGATCGTCGAGAGCGGCACGCCGGCGCGCATGTTCAACGACCCGCAGACCGACCGGCTCAAGCTGTTCCTGAGCCAGATCCTTAGAGGGCATTAGAGCGTGATGACCGAAGGTGGAATCACCGCAGGTCTGAATCACGCTTTCAAATCAACCAGCTAGAGCGTGATGACATCGTCTATTAAGTCATCTCGCTCTAGGTGGGTGCAGGCGGCACAAAGCGCCTGACGTTGATCTCTTCTTCCCGTTGCCGCATGGCGTAGCTGTCGTACCAGGCCTGCATGCGCAGCAGCGTGTCCATCCTCACCCCGAACGCCTTCTCTATGCGCAGCGCCATCTCGGCCGACAGGGCCGCCTTGCCGTTCACGACGTCCGACAAAGTGGCTCGCCGTACACCCAGAACTTCTGCCGCCCGCCCAACCGACAGGCCGAGCGCATCCAGAACCTCCTCCCGGACGAAAATGCCGGGATGCGGCGGCGCCATCCCTATCTTGACTGGTCCATCGCTCATCAGTGGTAGTCCTCAAGATCGAGGTTGCTGATCTCCCCGTCATCAAGATCGAAGGTGATCCGCCAGTTGCCCGAAACCGAAATGCTCCATGTCCCCGTCCGGCTGCCCTTCAGTTGGTGAACGCGCCAGCCGGGCGGGCCCGCCGCGGCAGGAACGTCCTCCGCGCTGATCAGCGCCGCGAGAATATTGCGGATCCGGTTTCTCAGGTCCGGCCGAATCTCCCGGCTCTCGTCGGCTTCAATCAAGCGCTTCAAACCCTTGTGGCGGATACTCCGAATCCTCATCGCCTGAGCGGTGTACGGCAAGACCGTACATGGTTCAAGCGAGCCAGTCCTGCCATTAAGCCCATTCAGGCAGCTTGATCTGCTGCCGGCCTGCGTGTCTCTTGCGCGCATGCCCATCCCTACCGGAAAAGCCCGGGTCGCCGGCGTGCTCGGCTGGCCGGTCGCGCATAGCCGCTCGCCGCGGCTGCACGGCTTCTGGCTGGATCGTTTCGGCATCGATGGCGCCTACATCCCCCTGCCGACGCGCCCTGAAGCCTTCGCTTCGGCGGTGCGGGGCCTGCGCGACGCCGGCTTCGCCGGGGCCAACGTCACCCTGCCGCACAAGGAGGCAGCCTTCGCCCTCTGCGACACCGTCGAGCCGACGGCCAGTCGCGCCGGGGCAGTCAATACCCTGGTGTTCCGCGACGGGCGCATCGTCGGCAGCAACACCGACGGCTTCGGCTTCATCGCCGATCTGCGCGCGCATGGCATCGAGCCGGCGGCCGGGCCGGCGCTGGTGCTCGGGTCCGGCGGCGCCACGCGCGCCGTCGCCGCGGCCCTGCAGGATGCGGGCGCCGCGGTCAGCATCGCCGGCCGCAACGCTGCCCGGGCCGGGGAGCTGGCGGCCGAGCTCGGCCTCGCCGCGATCCGCTGGGAGGATCGCGAGGACGCGCTGGCCGACCAGGCGATCCTGGTGAACGCCACGACTGCGGGCATGATCGGCCAGGCGCCTCTGGCCATCGACCTGTCGCGGGCGCCGGGAACCCTCGTCGTCGCCGATCTCGTCTATGTCCCCCTGGAGACGCCGCTGCTGCGCCAGGCGCGGCAGGCCGGGCTGCGTGCCCTCGATGGCCTCGGGATGCTGCTGCACCAGGCGCGACCGGGATTTCGCGCCTGGTTCGGCGTCGATCCCGTGGTCGACGAGGCGCTCTACAATTTCGTTGCGGCCGACCTCCTCCCGTCGGCCAGTTGAGCCCGGGCCCGCTGCGTGCTGGTCATCGGCCTCACCGGCGGGATCGGCATGGGGAAGTCGACCGCTGCCGCCGTCTTCCGGCGCGCGCGCATCCCGGTTTTCGATGCCGACCACGCGGTGCATGTGCTGCAGGGGCGCGGCGGCCGGGCGGTGCGGCCGATCGCCGCCGCCTTCCCCGGCACCGTCCGCGAGGATCGCGTCGATCGCGAGGCGCTGCGCGCCGCCGTGCTCGGCGACCCGGCGGGGCTGCGGCGGCTGGAAGCGATCATCCATCCCCTGGTGCGGCAGGCCGAGCAGGCGTTTCTGGCGCGCGCCCGGCGGGCCGGGGCACGCATCGCCGTGCTCGACATTCCGCTGCTGCTGGAGACCGGCGGGGAGTCGCGCGTCGATCTCGTGCTGGTCGTCTCGGCGCCGCGCACCATCCAGGTGGGCCGGGTGCGGCGGCGCCGGCGGCTGAGCGAGGCGCAGATCGCGGCGGTGCTCGCCCGGCAGATGCCGGACCGGGAGAAGCGCCGGCGCGCCGACATCGTGGTGCATACCGGCCTCTCGCGACGGCACGCGCAGAGGCAGTTGCGACGCCTCATCGCGGGCGCCCTCAGCGGCCAGCGCCGATTTTCGCCGAATCCAAAATCCGGGCGATCCTGGGCGGAGCGCACCAGGGCACATCCTCTAAAATGATCTTCTTGAGCATGGGGTCTGGGGGCCGTTGCCCCCAAGCGGGTCCCCTCATTCAGCGTTCGGGGCAGAGCTCTCGCCTGTCTTCCTATTTCTAATCCATGACCCGCTCGGTACTGTTCGACACGGAGACCACCGGGCTGGACCCGGCGACGGGCGACCGCATCCTGGAGGTGGCGGCGCTCGAGCTGGTCAACGACCTGCCGACCGGGCGGCACTTCCACGCGCTGATCGATCCGCAACGGGACGTGCACGAGGACGCGGTGCGGGTGCATGGCTTCACCACGGCCCATCTCCGCGGCAAGCCGCGCTTCGTCGAGGTGGCGGCGGAGCTGCTGGAATTCCTCGGCGAGGACCGGCTGGTGGCGCACAACGCGCCGTTCGATTTTGCCTTCCTCGATGCCGAGCTGGCGCTGCTGTCGCGCCCGCCCCTCGATCGCGCGCGCATGGTCGACACGCTGGCGCTGGCGCGCGCGCGCTTTCCCGGCCTGCCGAACAGCCTCGATGCGCTGTGCCGCCGTTTCGGCATCGATCTCTCCGCGCGGACCACGCACAACGCGCTGCTCGACTGCCGGCTGCTCGCCGAGGTCTATATCGAGCTTACCGGGGGCCGGCAGCGCGGCCTGTCGCTGGCCGACGCGCGGGGGATTTCGCTCCCGCTCATCGCCTACCGTCAGGCGGGTCCGCGCCGGCCTCGGCTGATCATGCCCGACGCCGCCGAGCTGGCGGCGCACGCGGCCTTTCTCGCGCGGCTCAGCGAGCCGCTGTGGACCGCTCCCTGACCGCGCACTCCCCGCGCGGAGGCGAGGTCAGGCGGTGCCGGCCTGGCCGCGGCGGCTCTGCCAGAGCGCCACGAAGTCGATCGGCTGCAGCAGCACCGGCGGGAATCCGCCATCCCTGGTGACGTCGGCCAGGATGTTGCGGGCGTACGGGAACAGCAGGCGCGGGCACTCGACGAGCAGCACCGGCTCGATCGCGTTCTCGGGGATTCCGGTCAGGGTGAACAGGCCGGCAAAGGAGAGCTCGGCGATGAACACCCGCCTCGGCGGCTCGCTGTTGGCGGCGGCCTGAGGCTGCTCGCTCGCCTCGGCCCGCACCACCAGGGTGACTTCATACATCCCGGGGGTCTCGGCCTGCGGCCGCACCTGTACGTCGAGGTTGATGTTGACATGCGGGGGGGCGCGGAGCGCGGTGTAGATCTGCGGCGCGCCGGGCACCTCGAAGGAGAGGTCCTTGACGTACTGCACGTTCACCACGAGGGGCGCGATGGGCGGCGCAGCCCCCGGCACAGGCGCGGCAGGCGTCGCTTCGGACATCACTTTCTCCGTCTTTCGGACCGGCTTGCGCATCGGGGCGAGCGGGTAGCACGGGCTCACAGGCGAGGCCAGGGCGGCCCCGGCTCAGGGACGCCAGACGATCTCCGTGGGCGGCGGGGTCGTCGGGTCGTAGCGGAGCCACTCGCCATTGGCCACGCTGCGGCCGGTCAGCGCCAGGATGAAGCCCCAGTGGCTGACCACCAGGGTGTTCGACCAGTCCGGCAGGGCCGACATCTCCGCCCGGAACAGCGCCGCCCGGCCGATGACCGCGTCGGTCACTTCCACGGCGGCGGGCCACCAGACCTCTTCGAGCGTGGAAAAGTCATGCTCCGGCCAAGCCAGGGCGAGCTCGGTCCGCGGCGTGCCGATGTCGCAGGCGAAGGCATAGCGCTCGCCGACCAGCGGATTGACCAGGACCGGGACGTCGAGCGCGCGGGCGAGCGGCGCCACCGTCTCCAGCGCCCTTGTGTAGGGCGAGACGATGATGCGTCCGATCGCCTCGCGGCAGAGCGCCCGGGCGGCCGCCTCCGCCTGCTCGTGGCCGAGCGGCGTCAGGCGGGGGTCCTTGATCCCCGGGTCCTTCCGCGTCGCCGTGAATAGCTGGTTGAACTCGCTCTGCCCGTGACGCAGCAGGATCATCCGGCGGCTGTAGCCCCGGCCAGGACGCCGCGCAATGCCGTGACCCGGGAACCGGGACACCGGCTGTTGTGCGGGGTCGGCGACACGCCTATCTCTGCGACGCCCGTAGAGGACGAGAGCCTCCGGCGGGGGACGAGGGCCTCCGGCGGGCGAGGAGATCAGCCATGGGTGCGGGCAGCGGGGGTGCGGGCAGCGGGTTTCCGATCGATCTCGTCCTGTTCGGGATGATTGCGGCCTTCCTGGTGCTGCGGCTGCGCAGCATCCTGGGCCGGCGGACCGGCTACGAGCGGCCGGAGCTGCGCCCGCAACCGGGGCCGGACCTGCGCGGCCCCACCATGCAGGACGGCAGGGTGATCGACGGTCGCGCCGAGCCGGTCACCGAGCGCGCAGCGCGCAAGCTGCCCGATCCGGCAAGCCCGCTCGGCCACACCCTCGCGCGGATGCAGAGCGTCGACCGCGGTTTCGATCCCGCCCGCTTCCTCGACGGCGCCGAGGCCGCCTTTCGCATGATCGTGACCGCCTTCGCCGCCGGTGATCGCGCCACCCTGCGCCCCCTGCTGTCCGAAGACACCTGGCGCGCCTTCGACGCCGCGATCGCCACGCGGGAGGCCGCGGGAGAGCGTCAGCGCAGCGACATCCAGCAGGTGCGGGAGGTGACGATCGAGAGCGCCGATCTGCGCGGCAGCGTCGCCGACATCGGAGTGCGCTTCGTCTCCGACCAAATCAGCCTGACGACGAAGGACGGGCAGCCGGTTTCCGGCACCGACGCGGTGACCGAGATCACCGATCTCTGGATGTTCGAGCGGGACCTCGCGGCAGCGGATCCGACCTGGCGGCTGGTCTCCGCCCGCAGCGCCTGAACCCGCTGCGCCTCCCCATGCAGCTCGCCCGGGCGGCCGGGCTGGTCGCCGCCGCGGCCCTCGGCGGCTGCGCTTTCCTGCACTCCGCCGGGCTGCTGCCGCCTTCCGGCGGGCCCGACCGGCTGGCTCTCAGCCCGGCGACGTTCCGGGAGCTTCCGGGCTGGCCGGCCGATCACTCGGCCGAGGCGGCGGCCGCCTTCGCCCGGAGCTGCGCCCGCCTGGCGCTGGCACCGCCCGACCAGACGCTGGGCGGGGAGGGCGAAGCGGCGCGGCTGGGTGGCCAAGCCGGCCAGTGGAGTGCGGTGTGCGCCGCCGCCCGCGCGCTCCCGCCCGGCGACGACGCGGCCGCCCGGCAGTTCTGGGAAGCCGGCTTCCAGCCCTATGCCGTCAGCAACAACGGCCAGGCCCGTGGCCTGTTCACCGGCTACTACGAGCCGGAAGTGGCGGGGTCGCGCGAGAAGACGGCACCGGACCAATCTCCGCTGCTGGCGCGGCCGCCCGACCTGGTGCAGCTCGATCTCGGCGATTTCTTCGACGATCTGAAGGGCCGGCGCACCGCCGGGCGGGTGCAGGACGGGCATCTCGTCCCCTACTACGACCGGGCGCAGATCGAGCAGGGGGCGCTGTCCGGCCGGCATCTCGAGTTGCTCTACGTCAACGATCCCGTCGATCTCTTCTTCCTGCAGATCCAGGGGGCCGGACGCGTCGACCTGCCGGGCGGAGGGGTGGCGCGGGTCGGCTATGCCGGGCAGAACGGCCGCCCCTACGTGCCGATCGGCAAGCTGCTCGCCGACCGGGGAGAGATCCCGTCGGGACAGGTCTCCGAGCAAAGCATCCGCGCCTGGCTGGCCGCCCACCCCGCGCAGGCAGCGGCGACGATGGACCAGAACCCGTCCTACGTCTTCTTCCGGGAGCTGGCGGACACGCCGCCCGACCAGGGCCCCCCTGGGGCGCTCGGCGTGCCGCTGACGCCGGTCCGCTCGATCGCGGTGGACCGGCAGTTCATTCCGCTCGGCGCGCCGGTCTGGATCGACACCACCGAGCCGAGCGGCACGCCTCTGCAGCGGCTGATGGTGGCGCAGGACATCGGCGGCGCGCTGCGCGG
>JAFAYM010000255.1 GCA_019240395.1 Acidisphaera sp.
ACCGACATCGCGGAGTGGCTCGACGTGGTCGCCATCCAGGCGCTCTCCGCCCTCGACTATCTCTGCGACGGAGAAGGTTCATGAGTCTGCGGGATGATCTGCTGACCGACATCGCCGCCGCGGAGGCGGAGCTGGTGAGCCTGTTCCAGGGGTTCGTGCAGGTGCCGACCGCCAATCCGCCGGGTGATACGCGGGCGGGAGCGGCGTATCTCGCGCGCTTCCTCGAAGCGAACGGCCTGCCGTTCCGCACCGTCGCACCGATGCCGGACATGCCGAACCTGCTCGGCAGCTTCGACTGCGGCGCTCCGGGCCGGCATCTCGTGCTGAACGGACATATCGACGTGTTCCCGCCGGGCGATGACGCACGATGGCGGCACGCCAGCGCCTGGAGCGGTGCCATCGAGGACGGGCGGCTCTACGGACGCGGCAGCGCCGACATGAAATGCGGCACCATCGCCTCCTGCGCCGCCTACCGATTGCTGTACCGCCATCGCGATCGGCTGGCCGGCCGCGTCACCCTCACCGCGGTCTCGGACGAGGAGACCGGCGGGCGCTGGGGCACCTTCTATCTGTTCGAGCATCACGGCGAAGAGATGCGCGGCGATTGCTGCCTGAACGGCGAGCCCTCCAGCGCGCACACCGTGCGTTACGGCGAGAAGATGCCGCTCTGGCTGGTCTTCACCATCAAGACGCGCGGCGCGCACGGCGCCTACGTGCATCTCTCCGAGAGCGCGACGAAGCTCGGCATCCGCTTGATGCAGCGGTTGGAGGAGCTGACGGAGATCGCGCCGGAGACGCCGGCCTCGGTGGCGCGCAACCTCGCCGATCCGGCGGTGCGGGCCGCGCTGGAGAGCGGGCTCGGCGCCGGCGCCGCCGACCTCGTCGGCCGGGTGACACTGAACATCGGCATGGCCGAGGGTGGATTGAAGACCAACATGATCCCGTCGGAATGCCGGATCGAAGCGGACATCCGCCTGCCCGTCGGCGTCACCAAGTACCGCGTCCGGGACAAGGTGAATGCGATCCTCCAGGAGTTTCCGCAGGCGACAGTGAGCGAGCAGTCCGACCCGGCGGATACGGCGGCTTCCTGGTGCGACCCGGAAGGGGAAATGCTGCATCTCATCCAGGACGCCGCCGAGCAGGTGACCGGATTGCGGCCGGTTCCCGTCATCACGCTTGCCGCCACCGATGCCCGGTTCTGGCGACGGGAGAAAATCCCGGCCTACATCTACGGCTGCTCGCCCGATCGCATGGGGACGTACGACGAGAGCGTCGGCATCGCCGAGTTTCTCAATGTCGTGCGGGTGCACGCGCTGGCAGCCGCCGCCTATCTCGGAGAGCGGCGATGAGCGACGATCTCGCGGGCGAACTCCTGCGGCGCCTCGAAGCCGACCGGGATCGTGCCGTCGGCTTTCTGCAGGATTTGCTGCAGGCGCCCTCGCCCAACCCGCCCGGCGATACGCGCGCCGTCGCCGACCTGGTCCTCGCCGCGCTGCACGCGGCAGGGTTGGAGGCGACGGTGATCTCGCCGCATCCGCAGATGCCCAACGTGATCGCCAGCTTTCAGGGCGAGCGACCGGGACGGCATCTCGTGCTGAACGGCCACATGGATGTGTTTCCCGTGGCCGCACACGAATGGCGACGCGATCCCTGGGGCGCCGCTTTGGACGAGGGACGCATCTATGGGCGCGGCGCCTGCGACATGAAGGCCGGGCTCGCCTCGCTGCTGCTGGCCTTCCTGCATCTGCACGCCATGCGCGACCGGCTCGCCGGCAAGCTGACCTTCACCGCGGTGTCCGACGAGGAAACCTTCGGGCCGTGGGGCGCACGCTACCTGTTCGAGCACCACCGCGCGCTCATGCTGGGCGACTGCCTGCTGTCGGGCGAACCCTCGAGCCCGCTCTGTGTCCGCTTCGGCGAGAAATCGCCCTATTGGATCGCCATCACCGTGCGCGCCGCCGGCGGCCACGGCGCCTATACGCATGTCAGCGCCAGTGCCACGAAGATCGCCGGGCGCATCGCGACGGCGCTCGAGGCGGTGACCGAGATCCCGACGCACCCGCCGGACAATCTGATGGCGATGTTCAGGGATGCCCAGATCGCCGCGCAGATCGACGCCGGCTGCGGCGCCGGCCACGCCGCCATCATCCCCGAGGTGACGCTGAATATCGGGCGGCTCTCCGGCGGCCTGAAGATGAACGTGCTGCCCAGCGAGTGCCGCATCGAGGCGGATATCCGCCTGCCCATCGGCACCACGCGCACGGAGCTGCGCTCGCATATCGAGCGGATCATGGCCGACTTTCCCGACGCGACCTGGGAGGAGATCTCGCCGCCCGAGGATCAGCCGAGCTGGTCCGATCCCGACGGCGAGATGATGCAGCTCCTGCGCGCGACGGCGAACGAGCTGCGCGGCAGCCTGCCCGTACCGGTGGTGACCCTGGGCGGCACCGACACACGGCTGTGGCGCTATCACGGCGTTCCCGCCTACGCCTATGGGCCCTCGCCGGAGAGCATGGGTGGGGCGGACGAGAACGTGCTCGTCGAGGACTATCTCCACATCCTGCGCACGCACACCCTGGCTTCGGCGCGCTATCTCAGACAGTAAGGCCAGCGCCTCGCTTTCCCGGACGCCGCACCACAGCCGCCACCACCAGCACGAAGACCGCGACCAGGGTCAGCAGCGACGAGACCGCCGTCAGGGTCGGGTCGATCTCGAAGCGAATCGTTTCCCACATGCGCTTGGGCAAGGTCGTCGAAGCGGGTCCGCCGACGAAGATCGCCACCACCACCTCGTCGAACGACACCAGGAAGGCGAACACCGCGGCCGCGGCGAGCGATGGCCGGATCGCCGGCAGCGTCACATAAATCAGCGTTCGCCAGGCATTGGCCCCGAGGCTGCGCGCCGCCAGCTCCAGCGCCGGGTCGCTGGCGCGCAATCCCGCGCGCACCAGCACGATCACCAGCGGCGTCGCCACCACCGTGTGCCCGAGCGTCAGCGCCACCGGGCTGTCCAGCAGGTGCACCGCAGAAAACAGGAAGAACAGCCCGAGCGCCATCACCACGATCGGCACGATCATCGGCGAGATGAGGAACATCTCCAGCGCCTGCCGCCCGCGGAAACGGCCGCGCACGATGCCGACCGCCGCCAGCGTGCCGAGCACGGTCGCGCACACCGACACGACGAGCGCCACGCGCACGCTGAGGAGCGCCGGCCCCGTCCACTGCGCCGAGCCGAAGAAATTGGCGTACCAGCGCAATGACCACGTGCGCGGCGGGAATTCCATGTACTGGCTGTCGTTCAGCGAGGTGACCATCACCACCAGGATCGGCGCGATCAGGAACACCAGCAGCAGGCCGCAGAATGCCCAGAGCACCGCGCGCATCAGGCCTCCCCGGTCAGGCGGCCGATACCGAGCAGCGTGCTGAACGCCGCGAAGATGCCGCCGACCACCAGCAGCAGCACGATCCCGAGGCTGGCGGCAAAGCCCCAGTTGAGGAAGGTGTTGATCTGCATCTCGATCATCGTCGCCAGCGTGATCTGCCCGGGGCCGCCAAGCAGCGCCGGGGTGACGTAGAAGCCGACCGCCAGCAGGAACACCAGCACGCACCCCGCCGCGATCCCCGGCAGGCTGAGCGGCAGGAAGACATGGCGAAAGGCGCGCCGCGGCGCCGCGCCCAGGCTGCGGGCGACGCGCAGGATGTTGGGGTCGATCCCCGACATCACGGCGAAGAGCGGGAACACCATGAACGGCAGCAGCACGTGCACCATGCCGATCTGCACGCCGAGCATGTTGAACAGCAGCTTCACCGGAGCGCCGGTCAGCCCGAGCGCCATCAGCGTCCGATTGACCATCCCGTTATTGCCGAGAATGACCATCCAGGCGAAGGTCCGCACCAGGATGCTGGTCCAGAACGGAATCAGCACCAGCACCATCAGCGCGCTGCGCGCCCGCGCCGAGGTGGTGGCCATCAGATAGGCGAGCGGATAGCCGAGCAGCAGGCACAGCGCGGTGCTGAGGAAGCTGATCTCGAGCGTGTTGCCGAGCGCGCGGAAATACATCGGCTCGTCGAGCAGCTCCCGGTAGAATTTCAGGGTGAAGCCCCTCTCGAACAGGCTCCAGGCGGCGATGCGCGAGAGGGGATAGAGGTATACCGCGAGATAGAACAGCAATGCGGGCAGGACGAGCAGGCCTTCCCCCGAGCGCCAGGGGCGTGGAAAGCGCCTGCCCGGGATTGCCGCCACGCCTTATCCGGCGACCATCCACTTGGCGAAGCGCTCCGCCTGCGCCTCGCGTGGCGTCTTGCCGTCCGCACCGGGCGTGCTCCACCACTGCACGTTCTGCCAGAACTGCTCCTTGATGTTATCCGGCGAGGTGTTCAGATCCGCCGCCTCGGACGCCGACAGGAACTCGAACGCGCCGCCGTTGCTCGGGCCGTACGGCACGCGCTGCGCGATTCCGGCCTGCACCTTGGGGTCGAGCGCCTGGTTGATGAACTCCATGGCGATCTTCTTGTCGCGCACGCCCTTCACCAGGCACCAGTTGTCCGAGGCGAGCTTGCCCTGGTTGTAGTCAACATCGATCGGCGCGCCGGCGTGCTTGGCGGTTATGCCGCGCGGACCGATGGTGCAGCCGACGCTCGCCTCATCGGCGCCGATGAGCTGGATCGCCTGGGCATGCGAGGTGTACCATTTGCTTACCAGCGGCCGCAGCTTGTCGAACATCTTCCACGCCCGCTCGATATCCAGGGGATAGAGCTTGTCCACGGGAACCCCGTCGGCCAGCAGCGCGACCTCCAGCTGCGGCTCGATCCCGCCCTGGAAATTGAAGGTGCGCCCGCCCGGGAAGTGTTTCTGGTCCCATACCTCGGCCCAGTCGCGCGGATGCTTCGGCTTGGGCAGCGCATTGGTGTTGTAGACGATGTTGAAGGAGTAGATGCGCTGGCCGATGGCGTAGGGCTGCTGCAGCTCTTTCGGGATCTTGTCCAGCTTCGCCTTGTCGATCGCGCCGTAATCCAGCGGCTCGAGCAGCGTGTCCTTGGTGAGCGTCAGCACCGCCGGGATGTCGGTGAGGATGACGTCCCAGCCGACATTGCCGCTCTGCACCATGGCTTTCACCTTGGCGTTCTCCGGCGGCGCGTCCATCTTCACGGTGTAGCCGGTGTTCTTCTGGAAGGCGGGCACCGCGAGATCGCGGATCGCCGTGTCGTAGTCGCCGCCCCAGCTCACCACGACGAGTTCCCCCTTGTCGGCGCGCACCGGGCGGATGTGCAGGAAGGGAGCCGCGAGCAGTGCGGCGCTGGATTTCAGGACGGTTCTGCGGTTCATGACACTCTCCATTGAAAGCAAGGCGAGGGCTCTGCCCTCGACCCGCTGGGGCCCGTCGGCCCCAGACCCCATGACTTAAGCGTTCAGCAGCCTGGCATCCGCCGGATCGAGGCGCAGCGCCACACGCTCGCCGTCGCGCGCCCGATCGGCAGTGCGGCGATTCTGCACCTTCACGATGAGGCGGAGCCCGCCCTCCACATCCACGAGATAGCGCGTGAAGTCTCCGACGTAGACCAGGCCGGCAACCACGCCGGGAATCCCCGGCGTGCCCGGAGGCGCGAGCGAGAACTTTTCCGGCCGCACCACCATCAAGGTCGGATCGCCCGCTTTCTGACAGGGGGCCGGAAAGCGCGCGCCGCCGACCGCCACGAATCCGGCGCCGTCTTCCAGCCTCCCCTCGATGACGTTCGACTCGCCGATGAACTCCGCGACGAAGCGGCTGTTCGGCCGCTCGTACAGATCTTCCGCAGTGCCGAGCTGCACGATCCGGCCGCCGTTCATCAGCGCGATCCGGTCGGACATGGTCAGCGCCTCCTCCTGGTCATGCGTGACATAGAGGATGGTGACGCCGAGCTCGGCGTGCAGGCGCTTCAGCTCGAACTGCATCTGCTCGCGAAGGTTCTTGTCCAGCGCGCCCAGCGGCTCGTCCATCAGCAGCAGGTCCGGGTCGAACACCAGGGCGCGGGCGAACGCCACGCGCTGCTGCTGGCCGCCGGAAAGCTGCTTGGGCATGCGGCCGCCAAGGCCCTCCAGCCGCACCAGCCGCAGCGCGCCGGCGACCTTCTCGGCGATCGTGCGCGAGGGCTGATTGCGCATGCGCAGGGGGAAGCCGACATTCTGCTCCACGCTCATATGCGGAAACAGCGCGTAGTTCTGAAACACGACGCCGATGTTGCGTCGCTCCGGCGCGAGCGCCGCAACCGAGCGGCCCTCCAGCAGGATGTCGCCTTCGCTCGGCGGGGTGAAGCCGGCGACCATCATCAGCGTGGTCGTCTTGCCCGAGCCGCTCGGCCCGAGCAGCGTCACGAACTCGCCGGCAGCCAGCTCGAGGTCGATGCCGTCCACCGCAGCGAAATTCGCATAGCGCTTGGCGAGCGCTCGCAGTACCACGGCGCCCCGCCGACGCCTCGCCTCCGCGCCGATGGCCGGCATTTCGTTGCGCATCGGCCGGTTCACCGGTGGCGATCGCTCCACATCGCATTGTCGCTCCGTGTGCGAGCATGTACCATCGACCTTGCGCAGGCAACGGTGCCGACGGAGGGCATGCTCATGACGTTTTCCATCGCCGGGTTGTGTTCCCGCACCGGCGAATTCGGCTGCGCGCTCGCCACCTCCTCGATGGCGGCCGGTGCGCGCGCCGCGTTCGTGGCGCCGGATACCGGCGTGGTGCTGTCCCAGGCACGCTCCGATCCACGGCTCGGTCAGCTCGGCATTGCCGAACTGCAGCGCGGGCGCGGCGCGCAGCAGGTTCTGCAGGCGATGCTCGACGCGTCGCCGCACGCCGCTTGGCGCCAGCTCGCCGTGCTCGATCGCGACGGCGATACCGCGGCGGCGACCGGAGCGGAGTGCACGCAAGCCAAGGGCGAGCGGATGGTGCAGGGCGCGCTGGCCGCCGGCAACGGCCTGGCCAACGACAACGTGGTCGGCGCGATGCTCG
>JAFAYM010000036.1 GCA_019240395.1 Acidisphaera sp.
GCCGGTGCTCTACGATGTGTTCGTCCGCCTTGTCGCAATCGGCAATCTGGCGGGACAAGCGGTGCTCGCCTGGCTGCTGATGCTGCGTGCGGCCGCCCTGCTGGGCGGCGGGGCCGTGGCGCCGGCGCGCACCGGCGCCGAGGCGAGTGAGACGGTGCGCGACCTGCTGCGGCTGCGACCCGGGGGCAGATGGGACCGCGACCGGGCCTTCGACGACCTCGGCTTCGTGTTCGTCTGGACGGCCGGCGTGCTGCAGCTGCTCCTGGTGTTCGACCCGCGCTATCGCGATTTCCCGCTGTCGAGCTTCGCCGTGCCGCTGCTGGCGGTCGGGGTGCGGGTGCTGCTGCGGGATCTGCCGCTCTCCGGCGGCGGGCGGGAGGAGCTTTGGGCCGGCGGGGTGCTGGTTGTCGGCGCGCTGGCCAGCGCGATCCGGGAAGGGGCGCTCAATCACCAGTCGCTGGCGTGGAACGCGGCCGCGCTGGTGCTGGCCGCGCCGTGCCTGCTGCGCTGTCGGCGGCGCGCCCGGGTCCGGGCACAAGCCTGATCCAGCTCCACGCGCCCAGCGCCGCCCCGAGCATGCCCCAGCTCGCGTTGTAGTTGACGACCGCCGCGACGCCGAGCGCGACGGCTGCCATTCCCGCCAGGTCGGAGGCGGCGACGAATGCGGCGAGGCCGAGCAGCAGGGCGCCCAAGCCCCAGAGCTCGTGCTCCTGCAGCCAGAGCAGGGCGGCGCGCGGCGCGCAGGCAAGCGGCGGGGCGGCGGCAGCGCAGAGCGCCCCCCAGAGCCGCGGCTCGACATAGCACCGGCGATAGGTGAGGAGTGCCGCGAGAGACAGCGCGATCAGGGCGATGCCGGCCCCGTCCCGCCGTCTCAGGCCGGCCATGAGGCCCGGTTGCCCAGGGCGTTCCACCATGGACCTCGCCCTGCCCCGCCCCTATGGTGCGCCGCACTCTGATGCACGCCAAACCACCCAGTTTCCAGGACCTCATCCTCCGGCTGCACGCCTTCTGGTCGGCGCAGGGCTGCGTGATCCTGCAGCCCTACGATGTCGAGATGGGGGCCGGCACCTTCCACCCCGCCACCACCTTGCGGGCGCTCGGCGCGCGGCCCTGGCGCGCCGCCTATGTCCAGCCCAGCCGCCGGCCATCGGACGGCCGCTACGGCGAGAACCCGAACCGGCTGCAGCATTTCTACCAATACCAGGTGATCATGAAGCCGGATCCGGCGGACCCGCAGGGCACGCTGCTGGACAGCTACCGGGCCATCGGCATCGACCCGGCGGTGCATGACATCCGGTTCGTGGAGGATGACTGGGAGAGCCCGACCTTGGGCGCCTGGGGCCTCGGCTGGGAAGTGTGGTGCGACGGCATGGAGATCGGCCAGTTCACCTATTTTCAGCAAGTCGGCGGCATTCCCGTGGCGGTGCCGAGCTTCGAGATGACCTATGGCCTGGAACGCTTGGCGATGTATGTGCAGGGCCGCGAGAACGTCTTCGAGCTCGACTTCAACGGCGCCGGCGTGAGTTACGGGGACGTATTCCTGCGCGCCGAGCGGGAGTACAGCGCCTATAACTTCGAGCATGCCGACACGGCGATGCTGACCCGGCATTTCGCCGAGGCCGAGCTCGAGTGTGGTGCGCTGCTGGCGCATGGCCTGGCGCTCCCGGCCTATGACCAGTGCATCAAGGCGAGCCACGTCTTCAATCTGCTCGACGCGAGGGGCGTGATCGGCGTGGCCGAGCGCGCCGCCACGATCGGCCGGGTGCGGACCTTGGCGAAGGCGTGCTGCGAGGCATGGCTGGCGGGCGAGGACTCCGGCGCCAGCGAAAAACGCGCCGCGCTGCCGGCCTGAGCCATGGCCGCGTTCCTGCTCGAGCTGTTCAGCGAAGAGATCCCCGCGCGCATGCAGTCGCGCGCGGCGGAGGATCTGGTGCGGCTGGCGACCGAGGTGCTGGGACCGCTCTCGCCAAGCGGCGTGCGCAGCTTCGTGGGTCCGCGCCGGATCGCGCTCGCCGCCGAGCTGGCCACAGAGGTGCCGGCGCAGGCCAGCCGTGAGCGCGGTCCTCGTCTCGGCGCCCCCGAGGCGGCGCTGGCCGGATTTCTGCGCAAGCACCGGGCTGCCCGGGAGCAGTTGCGCGAGGAGGGCGAGTACTGGGTGCTGCAGCGGCAGTCCCCGGCGCAACCGGCGGCCGGGCTGATCGCGGCGACGCTGCCGGCATTGCTGCGCCGCTTCCCCTGGCCGAAATCGATGCGCTGGGGGGGCACCAGCCAGTTCACCTGGGTGCGCCCGCTGCGCCGCATCCTCTGTCTGCTGGATGGCGGGGTCGTGCCCTTCGATCTGCGCGAGGGCGAGGATGACGGGCACGGCCTGACGGCCGGCGATCAGACCGAGGGGCACCGCTTCCTCGCGCCCGGCCCATTCGCGGTGCGCGGGGTGGCGGAATGGCAGGCCGAGCTGCGCCGGCGGCGCGTGCTGGTCGACGCGGCCGAACGCCGCGACCGAATCGCCGCGGGCATCGCGGACCTCGCCGGCGCACGGCAGCTGACGGTAGTCGAGGACTCCGGGCTGCTGGATGAGGTGACGGGGCTCGTTGAATGGCCGGTGCCGCTGCTCGGGCGGATCGACCCGGCGTACATGGACCTGCCGCCCGAGGTCATGCAGGTCTCGATGCGGGTGAACCAGCGCTATTTCGCGCTGCGCCACGCCGATGGCACGCCGGCGCCATTCTTCGCCTTCGTCGCCGATACGGAAGCCGCGGATCGCGGCGCGACAATCATCGCCGGCAACGAGCGCGTGCTGCGCGCGCGGTTTTCCGACGCCCGGCATTTCTGGGACCTGGACCGGCGTACGCGGCTGGCGGATCGGGTGCCGGCGCTCGACGCGATCACCTTCCACGCCAAGCTCGGCAGCCAGGGGGACCGGGTGCGCCGGCTGGTGGCCTTGTCGCAGGTAATCGCGCCGATGGTCGGCGCCGATCCAGCCACCGCCGCACGGGCCGCGCTGCTGGCCAAGGCCGACCTCACCACTGGCATGGTGGGTGAGTTTCCGGAACTGCAGGGCGTGATGGGCCGCTACTACGCCCTGCACGATGGCGAGGCCCCCCGGGCGGCTGATGCGGTGCGCGAGCACTATCTTCCCAAGGGCGCGCGCGATGCGGTTCCCATCGAGCCGGTGTCGATTGCCGTGGCGCTCGCCGACAAAATCGACCTGCTCGCGGGTTTCTTCGCGATCGGCGAAAAGCCCACCGGTTCGGGCGATCCGTACGCGCTCCGACGGGCCGGATTGGGTCTGATACGCATAATACGGGATAATCGTCTGCGACTTAACCTCAGACCTCTTATCAAGGAAGCGGGCTCCAGCTTCAGCAACCCTCCCGATCCGGATGACATCCTGTTGTTTCTTGTTGAGCGATATCGGATTCAATTACGAGCCGCCGGTGCGCGACATGATGTGCTCGCGGCGGTCCTGGCCCACACAATTGACGATGACTTCTATCGACTGCTGATGAAAGCGGGAGCTATCGAGCGTTTTCTAACGGGGGACGACGGAGCGAACCTGCTCATCGGGTATCGGCGGGCTGACAATATCCTGCGTATCGAGAAAAAAAAGGATGGTCCGCACGACGGGCCACTCGATCTCGATCTGCTCGAAGCCTGGGAAGAGCAGGCACTTGCCTCTCTGCTGGGGCCCGTAGAACAAGCTGCCGACCATAACCTGAAGGCCGAGAACTACAATGCGGCAATGCACGCTCTAGCGAATTTGCGGAAGCCAGTTGATGCATTCTTCGACAAGGTGACGGTCAACGCACCCGAACCAGAACTTCGCCGCAATCGCCTGCGCCTGCTCGCGCGCTTGCGTGACACCATGAACCAAGTCGCCGATTTTTCAAAAATCGAAGGCTGAGGACAGATACATGATCCAGTGGGTGTACAGCTTCGGCGCCGGCCATAACGAAGGCCGTGCCGACATGCGCGACCTGCTCGGCGGCAAAGGGGCCAATCTCGCTGAGATGGCCAGCATCGGCCTGCCGGTGCCGCCAGGCTTCACCATCACCACCGAAGTCTGCACCGCCTTCTACGCCAACGGTCGCAAGTTTCCCGAAGATCTCGAGGCGCAGGTGCGGCAGGCACTCGCCCGCATCGAGCAGGCCGTCGGCCTGCGCTTCGGCGATCCGACAAAGCCGCTGCTGGTCTCCGTGCGCTCCGGCGCCCGCGCCTCGATGCCCGGCATGATGGATACCGTGCTCAATCTCGGCCTCAACGACACCACCGTCGCGGGTCTCGCCGCCGGCTCGGGGGATGCGCGCTTCGCCTGGGACAGCTACCGCCGCTTCATCCAGATGTACGGCAGCGTCGTGCTCGGCGTCGAGCACCACCGCTTCGAGGAGATCCTCGAACACGTCAAGCTCGAGCGGGGCGCGATCGAGGACACCGACCTCGCCGCGCGCGACTGGCAGCGCGTCGTCGAAGGCTACAAGGAGGTGGTGGAGCGCGAGACCGGAAAACCGTTCCCGCAGGACCCGCAAGCGCAGCTCTGGGGCGCCATCGGCGCGGTGTTCGGCAGCTGGATGAACCCGCGCGCCGTCACCTATCGCCGGCTGCACGAAATCCCCGCGCAATGGGGCACCGCGGTCAACGTCCAGGCCATGGTGTTCGGCAACATGGGGCCGGATTGCGCGACCGGCGTCTGCTTCACCCGCGACCCCTCCACCGGAGAGAATGCCTTCTATGGCGAGTTCCTGGTCAACGCCCAGGGCGAGGACGTGGTGGCCGGCATCCGCACGCCCCAGCCGCTGCGCCGCGAACGCGCCAAACCCGGCGAGACCAGCATGGAGGAGGCGCTGCCCGACGCCTTCGCCGAGCTCGTCGCGGTGCGCGAGAGGCTGGAGCAGCACTACCACGACATGCAGGACATCGAGTTCACGGTGCAGCAGAACCGGCTCTACATGCTGCAGACGCGCAACGGCAAGCGCACCGCGGCGGCCAGCATGCGCATCGCCGTCGAGATGGCGCGCGAAGGGCTGATCGACCGGCAGGAGGCGATCAAGCGCGTCAACCCGGCCGCCCTCGATCAGCTGCTGCACCCGATGCTCGACCCGGCGGCGCCGCGGCGCCTGCTCTCGAAAGGCCTGCCGGCGAGCCCCGGCGCGGCCTGCGGCGCCGTGGTGTTCAGCGCCGACGAGGCGGAAAGCCGCGCCGCCCGCGGCGAGGCGGTGATCCTGGTGCGCATCGAGACCAGCCCGGAGGACATCCATGGCATGCACGCCGCCCGCGGCATCCTGACCACGCGCGGCGGCATGACCAGCCACGCCGCGGTGGTGGCGCGCGGCATGGGCCGGCCCTGTGTCGCCGGCGCCGGCGGCCTCAGCGTGAACTACGGCGCGCAGACGCTTTCGGCCGGCGGGCAGACGCTCTACGCCGGCGACACGATCACGCTCGACGGCGCCAGCGGCGAGGTGTTCATCGGCTCGGTCGCGATGATCGAGCCGACGATGTCCGGCGACTTCGCCACCCTAATGGAATGGGCGGACGAAAGCCGCCGCATGCGGGTGCGCGCCAACGCCGAGACGCCGCTCGACGCCGAGACCGCCCGGAAATTCGGCGCCGAGGGCATCGGCCTCTGCCGCACCGAGCACATGTTCTTCGATCCCGAGCGCATCGGCGCGGTGCGCCAGATGATCATGGCCCATGACGAGACCGGCCGCCGCGCCGCCCTCGAACGCCTGCTGCCGTTCCAGCGGCAGGATTTCGTTGAGCTGTTCCGCATCATGGCGGGATTGCCGGTGACCATCCGCCTGCTCGATCCGCCGCTGCACGAATTCCTGCCGCACGGCGAGGCCGAACTCGCCGAGGTCGCGGTGGTGCTCGGGCAGGATGTCGAGAGCATGCGCCGCCGCGCCGCCGAGCTCGCCGAGGCCAACCCGATGCTCGGCCATCGCGGCTGCAGGCTCGGCATCTCCTATCCCGAGATCTATGAGATGCAGGCGCGCGCCATCTTCGAGGGCGCTCTGGCCGTCGCCGAGGAGACCGGCAACGCACCGATCCCGGAAATCATGATCCCACTCGTCGGCATGCTGCGCGAGCTGGAAATCACCCGCGCGCAGATCGAGGCGGTGGCGAAACAGGTGTTCGAGAAGGCGGGCCGCACGCTCGACTACACCATCGGCACCATGATCGAGCTGCCGCGCGCCGCCCTCACTGCCGACAGCATCGCCCGCGCCGCAGATTTCTTCAGCTTCGGCACCAACGACATGACACAGACCGTGTTCGGCCTGTCACGCGACGACGCCGGCAAGTTCCTGCCGCACTACATCGAGATCGGCGTCCTGCCGAAGGACCCGTTCGTCTCGATGGACATCGAGGGCGTGGGCGCACTGGTGCGCATCGCCGCCGAGAAGGGCCGCGCCGCCAAGCCGGGACTGAAGCTCGGCATCTGCGGCGAGCACGGCGGGGATCCGGCCTCCATCGCGTTCTGCGAAGCCGTCGGGCTCGAATACGTGTCCTGCAGCCCGTACCGGGTGCCGGTGGCGCGATTGGCGGCGGCGCAGGCCTCCCTCGGCACAGCCATTGACCGGACGAGTTAGAAAAGCAAAGCCCAGGGCTCCGCTGGGGTCAGCGGACCCCAGACCCCACGACTTGTCGCAACGGCTTCCCTGCGGCACCATGGCGCGATGGTTTCTCGGGATGCGCGCGTCAATCTGCTGATCGGGACGGGACACTTCCTCTCCCATTTCTACCAGCTCTGCCTGCCGCCGCTGTTTCTGGTGTGGCAGCGAAGCTTCGAGGTCAGCTTCGCCGAACTCGGCGCGGCGTCGGCCCTGATGTCGGGGGTCACGGCGCTGCTGCAGACGCCCGTCGGCTTCCTGGTGGACCGGCACGGCGCGCGCCGCTTTCTCATCGGCGGCACCTTGCTGATGGCCCTGTCGATTTCGGTCATGGGGCTGGCCACCGCGTTCTGGCAGATCCTGGTGCTCGCCGTGCTGTCCGGGGTCGGCAACTCGGTGATCCACCCCGCCGACTACGCAATCCTCAGCGGCTCGGTGGACAAGGACCGCATGGGCCGGTCCTTCGCGCTGCACACGTTCAGCGGCAATCTCGGCTTTGCCGCGGCGCCACCGATCATGGCGGCGCTGATCCTGGCACTCGGCTGGCGCGGCGGGTTACTGCTGGTGGGCGCGCTCGGCGTGCCGATGGTGTTCGCCATCCTGCTGCAGAGCCGCATTCTCAACGACCAGGCGGCGCCACATCCCGCCGAGACCGGGCCGGCGCTCTCGGGCCGCCAGCTGCTGCTGACGCGCGGGATGCTGCTGTTCCTCCTGTTCTTCATGCTGAGCTCGATGGCCGGCGCCGGCTTGCAGGCCTGGCTGATCACCGTGCTGCACCAGGTCAAGGGCATGGACCTGGCGGTCGCCTCGACGGCGCTGACCGCCTATCTCGCGGGCTACTCCGGCGGCACCCTGGCCGGGGGTGTGGCCGCCGACAGGCTGAAGCGGCACCTCGCGCTGTTCGTCATCTCGTTCACCACGCTCTCCTCGGTTCTGCTGGTCGTGGTGGACGTGCTGCCGATCGCCGATCTGGTCGCCATCGCGCTGCTGCTCGGCGCCGGGCTGGCGATGGGCGCCTCGCGCACGCCGCGCGACGTGATGGTGAAGGATGCCTCGCCGCCGGGACAGATCGGCAAGGTGTTCGGCTTCGTCAGTTCCGGCCTGCCGCTCGGCAGCGCGCTGACCCCGGTGCCGTTCGGCTACCTGATCGACCACCACCGCCCCGAGCTGGTGCTGGTTCTGGCGGCCTGCCTGCTGATGGGAAGCCTGCTCTGCATGGGCAGCGCCCGAGCGAGTTCTTCCCCGATCGCCGTACCTGCGGAGTGATGGATTCCCTCTACCAGCCGTTGACCCGCGTCCAGACGTCAGCAACGGTGTCGCCGCCGTCGAGCACGTAATACCGGTCGTACGCCGCAGCCGTCATGCAGACGTGGTTGGGCGCGATGCGCACTCGCCCGCCGATCGGCACATCGGGAAACGGCAGTGCAGGATCGCAGGCGACGACGCCGTGCTCCTGATAGGCCCGGCGCACGATGGTGTCGCCGAAGCTGCGCCGCCCGGCCGTGTCCAGCACCAGGCCGAAGCCGTAGTCTTTTGGTGCAGCTTCGGTGCTGCGGTCCTTGGAGAGGGCGAGGCCGCCGGCGTCCAGCACCAGGCCGTGGCGGTCGGGGCGACGGCCGATGACGCTGGCCAGCACGGTGACGGCGATGTCGTCGAGGGAGTGCGTGCCGATCTCCGCCTGGAACAGGTCGCCGAACATGTAGACGCCGGGCCGGATTTCGCTGATGCCGTCGAGATGCGCCGCGTGCAGCGCGGTGGGCGAGCTGCCCATGGAGACGATCGGCGCCGCCATACCCGCCGCGCGCAGCCGGTTCGCTGCGGTGACCACGGCGTTTCGCTCGACCTCGGCGATGGCGCGCATGTCGGCGGCGGAGCGGCCGGCATAGCTGTGGCCGGCATGGGTCATCACGCCCGCGAGGGATGATCCAAGCCGGGCGCCGATGTCGAGCAGCGTGGGATCGTCCGGCGCGAGGCCGCTGCGTCCCTCGCCGCAGTCGATTTCGATGAGGGTGCGGGGCGGCGCCGGTTCGGCGGCGATTTTCGCGGCCATTCCGGGATCGTCGGTGACCACGATCACCGCCGCGCCGGCGGCGTTCAGCGGCGCCACCGCGGCGAGTTTCTCCGGCGTCACGCACGCCGCGTAGAGGATGTCGGAAAAGCCGTGCGCGGCGAAGTGGGCGGCCTCGGCGAGCGTGGAGACGGTGATGCACCTCTCGCCGGCGAGAAGCGCGACCTCGACCGATTTCGCCGTCTTCATGTGCGGCCGCAGCGCGACCCCGGGATGGCGGGCGATCGCGTCTCGCATCGTTGCAAGATTGCGGATGAGGATGCCGCGCTCGAGCAGGAGACAGGGCGTCGGCAGTTGGGAAAGATTCATTCCGGTGACCATGTGGTTTCGGGGTCGATCGGCAGCACCGGGCGGGGCAAGTGCTTCCAGGCGAAGCGCGAAAGGATCGGGCTGGTCAGGCCGGGCGCGTCGACTTCGATCACCTGGTCGTGGCGGAAGAACTCGTCGAAGCCGCCGCGGAAATGACCGCGCGACTTGACCACCACCACGCGCGCGGCGCCGATGCCGAGGCCGAGCGCTTCGAGGAAGGCGGGGTCGGCGCACTGCACACGCCGGGACGCCACCACGACGGTGATGCCGTCGAGGTCGAGCGCCGCCATCGGGCCGAAATCGATCGTCGATCCCGCGAAGATGCCACGACGGCCGCGCACGTCCCCGGCGTGCAGGGCGCGCACCGTGGCCGGCGCGTGGAACGGCTTCTCGAACTCGCCGCCGAGGCTCGTGCGATTGAATTGCGCGGTGAAGTGTGCGCCGGTGCCGAGCGCATGCGCCTCCTCGGCCAGCGGCGGGTCGTGGATCACGCCGACGATGGCGTCGCGCACGCCAGCCTCGTGGAAGGCCTGCAGGATCCACATCGTGTCGCCGCGGCCGCCGCCGCCCGGGTTGTCGGCGACATCGGCGAAGATGAGCTTTGCCGCCATCGGCTCGGCGGTGCCGCGGGCCAGGCGCACCGCCTCTTCGAGCGGGGTGAGCGAGGCGGCGAAGCGGTCGCGGCGGCTCCAGCCGGCTTCGGCGATTTCCCGCGCCAGGCCCTCGGCGGCCGCCGCGTCGGTCGCGGTGACCACGGCGGTGAGGCCGTTGAACGGCGTGTCGGCGAAGGCGAAGCCGCCCATCACGGAGACGTTCAGCACCTTCCCCGCGTAGGGCGCCTCGGTCATGCGCTGCTGGCCGAGATCGATCAGCTCGCCGTACGGCCGCTCGGGTGCGTCCGCGCCGGTGAGCTGCGCCACCGTCGGCGGCACGATCGGCAGGCGTCGCGCGGCGATGCGGGTGCGCAGCCCGCCGAGCAGCCGGCGGAGCAGCTGCGCCGCCTCGGCGCCGCGCTCGCGCATGTCGAGATGCGGGTTGCTGCGATAGCCGATGAACGCGTCGATGGTGCGCGTCATCGCGTCGGAGACGTTGGCGTGCAGGTCGAAGGTGGCGACGACCGGCACCTCAGGTCCGACGATCCGGCGGATCATCGTGAGCATGACGCCCTCGGGGTCGTGCTCCTCGGTGGTGAGGCCGGCGCCGTGCAGCACGCAATAGACGCCATCGAGCCGGCCGGCGTCGCGCAGTCCGCTCTCCCACTGCGCCATCATGGCGGCGAAGAAGGCGTGCTCGACCGGGCCGTTCGGCTCGGCCATGGCGAGCAGGATCGGCACCGGGGTCCAGGGGCCGGCCGCGTCCATGTCGGCGACGAAGCCGGGCAGCTCGGCGAGCATGCGCGGCGCCGCAGACCTCGCCTCCTCCAGCATGGCCGCGCCGGAGAGCAGGGTGCGGCCGGCGAAATCCGCCTCGGTCGCCGGTGGGGCGAAGCGGTTGCACTCGATGGAGAAGCCGAGCAGGGCGATGCGCGGATTCATCAGGGCAGTCATGAAGGATGGACTCCCTGATGAGTCTTTTCTTGCGCGCCGCCGCCGGCCAACCCGGCGCGCGTCTCCAGCAGGTCGGCAATGGCGGCGGTGGCCTTCAGGCCGCTGCCGGTCAGCACCAGCACGGTGGTCTGGCCGGGGGCGATCGCCCCCGATGTGAGGAGCTTGCCGAACGCGGCGGCCACCTGCGCGGCGGTCGGCTCGACATAGACGCCGAGTCCGGCGAGATCGAGGGTTGCCCGGGCGATCTCCGCTTCGCTCAGCATCACCGCGCCGCCGCGGCTCTCACGCAGCACGCCGAGCACTTCGGGCAGGCGGATCGGCCGGGCGATTGCGGTGCCCTCGGCGATGGTCGGGAGGATGGGCGGGGTGTTGTCCGCGAGGAACGCTGCGGCGATCGTGGCGCAGTTGGCGGGCTGGGCGGCGAAGATGCGGGGCAGAGATTCGATCTCGCCGGCACGCAGCAGCTCGGAGAAGCCGATGCCGCACCCCAGCACGTTGGAGCCGGCGCCGCAGGGGACGATGACGTTGTCCGGCGCGGCGAAGCCGAGATCCTCCCAGAGTTCGTAGGCCAGGGTCTTGGTGCCGTGCAGGAAGAAGGGGTGCCAGTTATGGCTGGCATAGAACAGCTCGGCGGAGCGGCGCACCGCGGCATCCGCGGTATCCTGGCGGCTGCCGGGGATCAGTTCCAGGGCGGCACCGTGGGCGCGCGCCTGCACCGTCTTGGCCGGGCTGGTGCTGTCCGGGGCCATGATGGTGGCGGCCATGCCGCCCGCGGCGGCGTAGGCGGCGATCGCCGCCCCGCCGTTGCCGGAGCTGTCCTCGAGCACCGCCTGCACACCCTGTGCGCGCAGCAGCGACAGCATCACCGAGGCGCCGCGGTCCTTGAAGCTGCCGGTCGGCATCATCCAGTCGCATTTCAGCATCACCTCGGCGCCGTGCAGCCGCCGAGCGAGCAGCGGCGTGCAGCCCTCGCCGAGGCTGATCCGCGTCTCCGGCTGGAACGGCAGCGCCGCGGCGTAGCGCCAGAGGCTGCACGTGCCGCCCTCGATGTCGCCGCGATGCAGCCCGGCCAGCTCGGTCAGGAGCAGCGGCGCGTTGCCCCGCCCGCACCAGCGCGGCTCCGCGAGCGGATAGGTCTCGCCGGTGCGCGGATCGAGATAGGCGACCATGCCCGCCCTTCCTTGGTAAAGGGTCTGGGGCCGACCGGCCCCAGCGGGGTTGAGGGGCGGAGCCCCTCGCCTTGCTTGCTTTCTAATCCCGCGGTCCTCGGTTGCAACCAGCGGAACAGGCTGCTCACATGCCCGCCCCTCTTCCGGAGTCTGTGATGGCCGACCTAGCCGAGGCGGTGGCGGAGCTGGCCCGCGATCTGGTGGCGATCGACAGCCGCAGTTTCGTCTCCAACCTCGCCATCGCCGACCGCGTCGAAGCGGCACTCTCCGGCTTCGAGATCGAGCGCCTGGACTACACCGACCCGGCCGGGATCGCGAAGCGCGCGCTGGTGGCGCATCGCGGGCCGATGGGCGGGCTGGTGCTCTCCGGCCACATGGACACGGTACCCGATACCGGCTGGCAGGACGATCCCTGGTCCGGCCGGATCCAGGACGGCGTGCTGCACGGGCTCGGCAGCACCGACATGAAGGGGCCGGTCGCCGCCGCCATCGTCGCCGCGCGCACCCTGCCGGAGAGCGTGCCGATCAGCCTGGCCATCACCACGGACGAGGAGACCTCGAAGGCCGGCGCCCGGGAGATCGCGCAATCCTCGGAACTGCTGCGCCGGGTGAAGCCGGCCGCAATCCTGGTGGCGGAGCCTACGGGCATGCGGCCGGTGCGCGGCCATCGCTCGCACATCAACTTCACCGCGGTCGCCACCGGCATCCAGGCGCACAGCAGCACCGGCCGCGGGCGCAACGCCAACTGGGTGCTGCTGCCTTTCCTGATCGAGATGCGCGCCATCCACGACCGGCTGCGCAGCGAGCCCGGCTTGCAGGACGCCGCCTACGACCCGGTGTTCAGCGACTTCAACCTGGTGATCGACAACCACGGCACCGCGGTCAACGTCACCGTGCCGAAAGCGACGGCGCGGGTGAAATACCGCTACAGCGCTCGCATCGATCCGGCGCCGATCCTGCAGGCGGTGCGGGAGGCGGCGGCGCGCATCGGGGTCAGCGTCACCGAAGAGGGCGAGGGCGCGCCGCCGGAGCTGGCGGAGGATCATCCGCTGATCAGGCTTTGCGCCGAGCTGACCGGGAAGGACCCGACCACCGCGCCCTACGGCACGGATGCCTCCGAGCTGCAGGACCTCGCACCCTGTGTCGTGCTCGGGCCGGGAGATATCGGCGTCGCGCATGCGCCAGGGGAAACCGTGCAGCTGGAAGATCTCACGAAGGCGATACCGGTATTCATGCGGCTCGCCGAGAAGATCGTGCAGCTGTAGAAGTTCCGGCGCGGTCTCGCGCTCCCCAGACGATCAAGTTCGCGTTGCCCGGTTGTGTCGCCGCGCCGCCGCGGTTTCGCTGGCGTTAGGCGCTGCGCAGCGGCGAAGCCATGCTGCCGATCATCATGGACAGGAAGGGAGCCGATATGAGTCTCCAGCAAGCCGTTGCCGGCGATGCGCAGGCGTCGCCGGTGGTGCGGCGGCAGATGTTCCAGCAAGCGGGGAAGATCGCCGCGGCCGTGGCCGTCACCGCTGCCGCCGGCGCGATCACGTCCGCACCGGCCGAGGCGCAAATCACGGATGTCGATATCTTCAACTTCGCGTTGAACTTTGAATATCTCGGGGCGGAGTTCTACCTGCGTGCCGTGACCGGCGCGGGGCTGGCCGGGCTGATCAACTCGGTTCCGGTTCCGAGTGGTCCCGGCACACCGGGCACGGTGCTTGCCCCGCCGAACACGCTGGTGCCCTTCCAGACACCAGCGGTCGCCTACTACGCGCAACGGCTGGCCAACGACGAGCTCGCCCATTCCCGCTTCATCCGTGATGTGCTCGGCTCCGCCGCCATCCCTGAGCCGACGATCGACCTGGTCACGAGCTGGACGACGATGGCGATCGCCGCTGGATTGATCGCGCCGGGACAGACTTTCAGCCCGTTCGCCAGCGAGGTGGACTTCCTGCTCGGCGCCTACATTCTGGAGGACGTCTGCGTCACCGCACTCGCCGGTGCGGCCAGTCAGCTGACGAGCCCGACGAATCTGACCTATGCCGCCGGGCTACTTGGCACCGAGGGCGCGCACGCAGGAGCGATCCGCGGCTATCTCGCGAATATCGGCGGCGGCGCGGCGACGGATGCCATCTCCGCATTGCGCGCCAAGCTCTCGGGCGTCGGCGACAACGGCACTGCGGCAAACGGCAATCCCTTCAATTTCACGAATGTGGACTTCAACGGGCAGAGCTTCCGTCGCACGCCGCAGCAGGTGCTGGCCATTGCCTATGGCGGCAATCGGACGGGAGGCGGCTTCTTTCCGAATGGCGTGAATGGCACGATCGTCACGAGCAGTTAGCCGGGCTTTGCAGGCGATCTCGCCAGCAGGGCGTGCGGCGCCCGCTGGTTGGGAATGTGGTCGTGCTGGTGCATCCGTTGCCCTGTGAGTAGCTTGGCGGTCCCGCATGAAGGAAGCGAGACCTGCTCATGGATGCGCGGCGGAACGTTGCGAGTGAAACGCAGGCATCGTCCCTGGAGCGTCGACAGATGTTCCATCGGGCGGGCAAGCTCGTCGTAGCGGCCGCTGCCAGCGCCGCCGCTGGTGCGATCGCATCACCATCTGCACAGGCGCAGACCTTCCCTGACGCCGACCTGCTCAACTTCGCCCTGAACTTGGAGTATCTTGGGGCGGAGTTCTATGTGCGTGCGGTTACCGGAAGGGGGTTGTATTACAACGGCGCGCTGAGTCTGCCGCTTTTTCACCCTGCCGAGGGGCCGATCCTGGTTCCGGCGAACACGCTGGTCCCGTTCGAGACCCCTGCAATCGCCTACTACGCACAGAGGCTGGCCAATGACGAGCTGGCACACGTCGGCTTCATCCAGGACGTGCTCACCCAAATCGAGATGTCTCATCCGATCATCGCTTACATAGGCGAGCCGATGATCGACCTGACGACAAGTTGGACGACACTGGCAGTCGCTGCCGGCTTGATCGTGCCGGGGCAGACCTTCAATCCATTCGCGAGCGAGGTGGATTTCCTGCTCGGCGCCTATTTCCTGGAGGATCTCTGTGTGAGCGCCTATGCCGGCTTGCTCGACACGCTCACCAGCCCCGCCAACGTCGCCTACACCGCAAGCATTCTCGCGACCGAGGGGTTCCACGCCGGCGCAATTCGCGGGTATCTCTCTACTATCGGCGCGGGCGTAGCGACGGATGCTCTTTCAGCCTTGCGCGCCAGGCTTTCCGGCGTTGGCGACAACGGCACCGACGCAAACGGCAACCCATTCAACTTCTCCAACGTGGATATCAACGGGCAGGCGTTCCGCCGCACGCCCCAGCAGGTGCTGGCCGTCGTCTATGGCGGCAACACGAGCGGGGGTGGCTTTTTCCCGAACGGCGTCAACGGCACCATCACCACCGCCGCAGCCTAATCGAGCGTCTCCAGCAATCCGGCCAGCAGCGCCGCGCGGGGGGCCAGCTGGCGCCAGAGGATGTGCTCGTCCGACGCATGCGCGCCGCCGCCGGGGCAGCCCAACCCGTCCAGGGTCGGCACGCCCAGAGCGGCGGTGAAGTTGCCGTCCGAACCGCCGCCGCGATGCTGCTTGGTCAAGGCGATGCCGAGCGGTTCGGCGATCGCCTTCGCCTTTTCGTAGAGCGCCAGCGTGCCCGGCATCTCGCCATAGGGCGGGCGGTTCATCCCGCCGGCGACGGTCACCGAACAGCCTGGCGTCAAGGCGGTGAGCCCGAGCAGGATGGCCTCCATCCGCGCGCCCTCCTCCTCGCTCGTCACGCGGAGATCGATTTCGCAGCGTGCGTCCGGCGCAATCACGTTCGGCCGCGAGCCGCCGCTGATCGGCGCCACGTTCAGCGTGGTGCCGCGGTCGAGATCCACCATGTCGTGGATGCGCAGGATCTGCTGGGCCAGCTCCACGACGGCCGAGGCGCCCTGGCGGAAGGCGCTGCCGGAATGCGCCCCGCGACCGGCGACCTCCATGACGAAGCGCCCGACGCCCTTGCGCGCGGTGACGCAGGCGCCGCCCGGGCCGGCGGGCTCGAGGATCAGCACGTATTCGGCCTGGCCGCCCTCGCGCTCGATCAGCGCGCGGCTGGTCGGACTGCCGACCTCCTCATCGGGCGTGAGCAGCAGCACGATGGGCCGCGGCGTCGCCAGCTTCTGCTGTAGCATCGAGCGCACGACATGCAGCGCCAGGAAGCTGCCGGCCTTCATGTCGTAGATGCCGGGGCCGTACGCCCGGTCACCCTCGACGCGATAGGGCATGGTGGCGAGCGTGCCGGTCGACCAGACGGTGTCGAGATGCACCGACACCACGGCCGGCTTGCCCGATCCGGGGGTGCGGGCGATCAGCGTGTCGCCGAAACCGTCGCGGCCGGGGATGCGGGTCAGCGCGGCGCCGGCCCGGCCAAGCTCAGCCTCCGCGACATCGACCAGCCGGTTGACCGCCGCCGCGTCGGTCGTCGGCGTCTCCAGGGCCACCCACCGCGCGAGTTCCTCCAGCAGCGTCTCGCTGCTGCCTATCTCGGTTTTCGGCATGGCCTGCCCTCTTCGCCTGAGCCAAGTCTCGCATCCCGCCCGCGCGCTGTCCATTTGCGCGGCGGGCGGCGAACGGGCGATCATGCGCCATGGTACCGGACATCGAACTCACCGACACGCCGGGACCGGGCACCTGGCAGTCGATCGTCAAGGGGCTGACCGACTTCAACGAGCGCTTCGCCGGGCCTGAGGATTTCCGTTTCCTCATCCTGGTCCTGAGGCAGCCCGGCACCGGCGAGGTGCTGGGTGGACTCTGGGGCCGGACGCTCTACGCCTGGCTCTACGTCAACGTCCTGTTCGTGCCGGAGGCGCTGCGGCGCCAGGGGCTCGGCAGCAGGCTGATGCGCGACGCCGAGGCCGAGGCGCTGGCGCGGGGTTGCCGCGGCGCGCTGGTCGACACGTTCGACTTCCAGGCCCGCCCCTTCTACGAGCGGCTCGGCTACACGGTGTTCGGCACCGTGCCGGACTACCCGCCCGGCCATGAGTGCTGCTTCCTGCTCAAGCGCCTGCGGGATGGTTGATCCCGGTGCCCGCTTGCCGCAGAAAGCCCCACCATTCGCAAAGGGGCACCGATGGCCGGAATTTCCTTCGAGGATCTGCAGCTCGGCCAATCGGCGAGCCTCGGCAAGACTATCACCGAGGCCGACATCGTGCTGTTCGCCGCGGTCAGCACGGACACCAACCCGGTGCACCTCGATGCCGAGGCGGCCAAGACTTCGGTGTTCGGCGAGCGGGTGGCGCATGGCATGCTGGCGGCCGGGCTGATCAGCGCGGTGCTCGGCACCCGTCTGCCGGGCCATGGGACGGTCTATCTCGGCCAGACCCTGCGCTTCCGCGCGCCGGTGAAGATCGGCGATACGGTGACCGCGACTGCTGAAGTGACGGCGCTCGACCCGGCGAAAAAGCGGGCGACGCTGCGCACGGTCTGCACCGTCGCCGGCAAGCCGGTCGTCGAGGGTGAGGCGACGGTGCTGGTGCCCTCGCGCGATTAGAGCAGCGTGCGATCAGGTGGAATCACCTGATCCACAAAGCTGCTCGCCAACCCGGCGCGCGATACCAGTTCTCGAGCGCGCCGACTCATTTCCGTCATTCCCGCGAAAGCGGGAATCCATGTGCCGCGTGGACCCCCGCTTTCGCGGGGGTGACGAGAATGGCTGGCGCTCTGTGGGGCGCTCTAGGCGACTTCAGGCCCGCGCCGCACGTGCCGAGGAAGCACCGCCGAGGCCACCCCGGCGACGACGATGTTGGCGGCCAGCGCCAGCAGGCCGACATAGATCGTGTAGTGGTCCGCCCCGAGGACGATGGTGTGGACCGGGCGCAGCCCATCCAGCACCACGATCCAGGTTCCCCCGACGATGCCGACGATCCAGCCCAGCAGCAGGGCGGTCGCGCCGAACCAGTTGGTGTACAGGCCGAAGACGATCGCCGGAAAGGTCTGCAGGATCCACATGCCGCCGAGCAGCTGCAGGTCGATGGCGAACTGCGTGGGCAGCACGATGATGCAGAGCAGCGCGCCGAGCTTGACCACCATGGACGCGATCTTGGCGACCGCCGCCTCGCCGGCCGGGGTGACCGCGGGATTGACGTAGGCCTTCCACACGTTGCGGGTGAACAGGTTGGCGGCGCCGATCGACATCACCGCCGCCGGCACTAGCGCGCCGATGGCGATGGCGGCGAAGGAGAACCCGGCGAACCAGCTGGGAAAGACGGTGCGGAACAGGGTCGGCACCATGTCGGTCGCCGAGGCCACCTTCACCCCGGCGGCGATGCCCATGTAGCCGAGCAGCGCGATCAGGCCGAGAAGGATGGTGTAGGCCGGCAGCAGGATGGCGTTCTTGCGCAGCACGTCGGCACTGCCGGAGGCGAAGACGCCGGTCAGCGTATGCGGGTACATGAACCCCGCCAGCGCCGAACCGAGCGCCAGGGTGGCGAACGGCATCATCTGCCCCGGCACGAGGGTCAGGCCGGTGGCGCCGCCCTTCGCCTGGAAGGCCTTGTCGGCGGCGGCGAACACCGCGCCGTAGCCGCCGAGTTTCATCGGAATGATCACCACCGCGACGATCACCACGATGTAGATCATGATGTCCTTGACGAAAGCGATCAGCGCCGGCGCCCGCAGGCCGCTGGAATAGGTGTAGATGGCGAGCACCAGGAAGGCGAGGATCAGCGGCAGCTCTCCGGTAAGGCCGAGACCGCGCAGCACGACCTGCATGCCGACGAGCTGCAGCGCGATGTAGGGCATCACCGCCACCAGGCCGGTGAGCGCAACGGCGAGTTCCAGGGCGCGGCTGCCGTAGCGGCCATGCACGACGTCGGCGGCGGTGACGTAGCCGCCGGCCTGCGCCACGGTCCACAGCTTCGGCATGACGGCGAAGATGAAGGGATAGACGATGATCGTGTACGGCAGGGCGAAGAAGCCGTAGGCCCCCACGGCATAGACCAGCGCCGGCACGGCGATCACGGTATAGGCGGTGTAGAAATCGCCGCCGACCAGGAACCAGGTGATCCAGGTGCCGAACTGGCGCCCGCCGAGACCCCACTCATCGAGATGCGCCATCGATTCGCCGCGCTTCCAGCCGGCGGCGACGAAACCGAGAATGGTCACCAGTGCGAAGAAGGCGATGAAGACCGCGAGTGCGATCCAGTCGGTGCCGTTGGTCACCGCCGCATCCCCCGCCAGACCAGCCAAGTGAGGAACGACGTGATCGGCACCCAGGCGAACTGGTACCAGTAGAAGAAGGGAAAGCCGAGCACCGACGGCTCACGGAAGTCGTAGAACGGCACCCAGAGCAGCCCGATGAAGGGCAGCAGAAGCAGAGCCCACATTCGCAGTTGCCTCCCTCTTTGTTACGATCATGCCGGGAGCGGGCGAGCCGCGTCCAGTGGGACCGGTATCAGGCCATGCGAGGCTCCTGCTAGTATCCCGCCACCCCGGTAGAGAACGGACCCGATCCATGACCCTGGCCCCGCTGTTCGACCGCGCAGATTTCCGCATCCCCGAAGGGGTCGCGCATGTCTGCGCCGGTGGCGAGACACCGTTCCTGCACCGGCACGATGCGGCGCTGCTTCGCTACGCCGCCGACAAGAGCGCCGGTCCGGCAGGGCGGGACGCGATGCAAGCGGAGGTCGACCAGGCGCGGCTGCGCGCCGCACGGCTGTGGGGGGTCGATGCGGCCGATCTCGGCTTCGTCGGCGCCGTCGCCGACGGCGTGTCGCTCGTTGCCGAGAGCCTCGACTGGCGGGAAGGCGACACGGTGTGCGTCGATCCCGACGAGTATCCCTCCGTCGTCGGGCCGTTCGCGATGCAGCGCCGCCCGAAGGTCGCACTGCGCTTCACCGAGCGCCGCGACCCGGACCGCTACGCCCGCGCGGTGGATGCGCATACGCGGGTGATTGCGGTGAGCTACGTGTCGTATCTCACGGGAGAGCGGCTCGATCTGCACGCTTTGCGGCAGGTCGCGGACAGCGTCGGGGCGCTGCTGGTGGTGGACTTCACCCAGGCTTCCGGATGCCTGCCGATCGAGGCTGAGGTCGCGGATTTCGCGTTTTCCTCCTGCTACAAATGGCTGCTCGGCACGACCGGCGTGGCGCTGGCGTGGTGGAACCGGGCGCGCCAGCCCGGCTGGACGCCGACGACGGCCGGCTGGCACTCGCTGGCGCTGGCTGATCGACCGGATTACGCGGCGGGGGTTCGCGTCAAGCCGGGCGGCGTGCGCTTCACCCGCGGCAATCCGCCGCACACCGCGCTGTATGTGCTGGCCGGCGCGCTCGAATATCTCGAGGCCTGGCCGGCGGCCACGGTGCAGGCGCATGTGCAGCGCCTGACGACCGGGCTGATGGAGCGGCTCGATGCTGCCGGCATCGCTTTCCGGACGCCGCGCGAGCCGGCGCGGCACGGCCCGAACGTGTGCATCGACAGTCCGCATGCGGCGGCGATCGCGGAAGGGCTGGTGCGCCGCGGCGTGTATGCCTGGAACGGCCACGGGCGGATCCGCTTCAGCTTCCACGGCTATAATGGCGGCGACGACCTGAACCGCATCATGGAGGCGCTGCAGGCGGAGATGGGTGCGCTGCCGCGGGAATGATGCGCGACTTCGCGCTCGAGGCCTATTTCTCGGACTGGGATCGAGCGGTCCGCTACAATCTTGCGGCGTCGGATTCCGAGACGGTGCCGATGGCAGCGCTGATCGCGCTCGCCGATGCCGAGGATGCGGCGCGCTGGCGCACGCTGCGCCTGGGCTACACCGAGCCGCGCG
>JAFAYM010000268.1 GCA_019240395.1 Acidisphaera sp.
GCAGGGTGCCGACGGGCAGGTGGCGCCGCCGCTCGCCGGCCTGCGCAAGCGCGTCTATATCGGCGGGGTGATGCGCAACACGCCGGAGAACCTGATCGCCTGGATCGTCGATCCGCGATCGATCTCACCCCACAGCGCGATGCCGGTCACCGGCATCTCCCGCCGGGAGGCGCGCGACGTGGCCACCTATCTCTACGCCCATTAGTCACGCTCTCCGGACTCGCCGGGCGTCGGCCGTGCGGGCAGCGCCTTGATGTAGGCGGCGATGGCCTCGCGGTCTTGCGGCGGCAGGGCGGCGGTGTTGCGCACGACATCGGCCATCGATGACCCGACGACGCGCAGCTGCGGTGTCACGCCGGTGCGCAGCATGTCCGCGATGTCCTGCGCCGACCATCCGCCGATGCGCGCCGGGGTGATGTTCGGGACGAACCCGACGTTCCCGGCGTCCGGGCCGCCGGCGAAGCGCGTGCGGGATTTCACCGCGCCGAGGGCGTTGCGCGTGGAGTGGCATTCCGCACAGTGCCCGAGCGCCTCGACGAGGTAGTGGCCGCGATTCCAAGCGTCGTCGCGCGTCGGGTCGGCCGCGATCGGCGTGCGGTCGAGGTACAGCAGCTTCCAGAAGCCGACGGTGCGGCGGATACTCAGCGGAAACGTCAGCTCATGCGGCGGCGCCCGGCCCCGCACCGGCGGCAGCGTCCGCAGATAGGCCATCAGGTCGCGGACGTCCTCCACGCGCATATGCGCGAAAGCGGTGTAGGGAAATGCCGGATAGTAGTGCGTCCGCGCCGGCGAAACCCCGCTGAGCAGCGCGTTCGCCAGGTCGACGGTGCGCCACCGGCCGATCCCGTCCTCCGGATCGGGCGAGATGTTGGGGACATGGAACACCCCGAAAGGCGTCGGCAGCGCCAGGCCGCCCCCCAGATGCCGCCAATCCTCCTGTCCCGGGGAGGCATGGCAGGACGCGCAATCGGCCGCCTCGAAGACCTGCCGCCCCCGCGCCGGATCGCCGGGCACTTCCAGCGCCGGGACCTCGGGGTTCGGAAAAGCCGGGCGCGGTGCCGAAACCAGCCACGCCGCCATTGCGGCGACGCCAAGCAGCAGAGCCGAGAGGGCCAGCCGCCGGATCATTGCCTCAGCGGTCGCGCCAGAACCGGGGATGACAAAACGGCGTGCGCCTGCAACCGGTTCGATGGCAGCGGCTTAGGTCAGCCATACGACCCGACCGCATCATTGAGAGAGGAGCACGCCTATGGGGCTGTTTTCCACGCCTATCAAGACGCTGGAGGATCTGTTCATCCACACCCTGCAGGACATCTACTATGCCGAGAATCAGATCGTCAAAAACCTGCCGACGATGATCGAGAAGGCGTCCAACCAGGATTTGCGGAGCGCCTTCCAGCATCACCTGACGGAGACCGAGGGCCATGTGAGGCGCCTGGAGCAGGTGTTCCAGACGCTCGGCAAACCGGTGCAGGGGACCGACTGCGCCGCCATGGACGGCATCCTCTCCGAGGCCAAGGAGATCATCAGCGACTGCGAGGACGGGCAGGTCCTCGACGCCGCCATGCTCTCGGCCGCCCAGGCGGTCGAGCACTATGAAATGACCCGCTACGGCACGCTGATCGCCTTCGCCAAGCAGCTCGGCCGCAACGAGGGGATCAGCCTCCTGCAGCAGACGCTGGAGGAGGAGAAGGCGGCCGACCAGAAGCTGACCACCATCGCCGAGAGCCGGGTCAACAAGCAGGCCGCCTGACGCAGTTCGGGGGATGACGGGGCGGGAGCCGGCCGGCGAAACCGGCCGCACTCCCTCTTCGCGCAGCCGCTACGGCCTGGACGGGCTGAACTTCTTGATGGCCGACGTCCGCGACGGTCTCGGCCCGTATCTCTCGGTTTATCTCAGGGGTGACCGGCATTGGACACCGGGGACAATCGGCGTCGCCATGGCGGCGAGTTCGATCGCCGCGGCGGCCAGCCAGATCCCTGCCGGCCTGCTGGTGGACAGCCTGCGGGTAAAGCGAGCGCTGGTGGCCGGATCCGGTCTGCTGATCGCGACCGCCTGCCTGCTGATCGTGCGCTTTCCCAGCCTGCCGGTGGTGGTGGCCGCACAGATCATGCTTGGCAGCGCCTCCGCCGTAATCCCGCCGGCGCTGGCGGCGCTGTCGCTCGGCATCGTCGGGCGCCGGTTGCTGCCGGGCCGGATCAGCCGCAACGAGAGCTTCAACCACGGCGGCAATTTCGTCGCCGCTGGCCTGGCCGGCGGGCTCGGCCAATACGTCGGCTACGATTGGATCTTCTATCTCGTCTGCCTGTTCGCGGTCGCCAGCGCGGTCGTGGTCCGGCTGATCGATCCACGCGAGATCGACCATGAGCTGGCGCGCGGCGGCGAACAGCCAAGGGAGGAGGCGGGGGACGCGCCCCTGCCCTTCCGCGACCTGCTGCGACGGCGCGACCTGCTGGTGTTTCTCGCCTCGGTGGTGCTGTTCCATTTCGGCAATGCGGCGATGCTGCCGCTCGCCGGGCAGATGCTGGCGCAGCGCCATCCCGGCACCGACGCGATCTCGCTCTCGGCTTGCATCATCGCCGCCCAGCTGGTGATGGTCGGCGTGGCGTGGGCAGTCGGACGGGCGATGCACGCCGGCTACGGCCGGAAGAGCATCTTTCTGGTGGCGCTGGCCGTACTGCCGGTCCGTGGGATCCTGTTCTCCTTAATCGACTTCCCGGTCGGCGTGGTCGCCATCCAGTTGCTCGACGGAGTCGCCGCCGGCATCTTCGGGGTGATCGCCGTGATCATCGCCGCCGACCTGATGCGCGGCACCGGGCGCTTCAATCTGGCGCAGGGCTTGGTGGCGCTTTGTGTCGGCGCCGGTGCCGGGCTGAGCAATCTCCTGGCAGGATTCGTGGTGCAGGATTTCGGCTATTCCGCGGGGTTCCTGACATTGGCGGCAATCGCCCTCGGCGCTCTGGCCTTTTTCCTCGCGCTGATGCCGGAGACCCGGCCGCGCGAGGAGGCGGAGACTGCGTCCGCGACACCGGCCGGAGCGGCGGCTTGATCGGCACCGCCCAGTCTCTCGGCCAATCCTGGATGGTCTGGTGCATCGCCGCCGCAGCAACCGCCGGGCTGCTCGTCCGCCCGTTCGCCTGGCCGGAGGTGGTCTGGTCGGTGGCGGGCGCCGTCGCTCTCGTCCTGTTCGGGCTGCTGCCGGTCCCGGACGCGCTGGCCGGCATGGCCAAGGGCACCCAGGTCTATCTGTTCCTCGCGGGCATGATGCTGCTGGCGGAACTGGCGCGCCAGGAGGGGCTGTTCGATTGGCTGGCCGCCAGGGCGGCGCGGCTGGCGAGGGGTTCGGCATCCCGGTTGTTCACCCTGGTCTTCGGGGTCGGCATTCTGGTGACGATCTTCCTGTCGAACGACGCGACCGCCGTCGTGCTGACCCCCGCCGTCGCCGCGGTCGCGCAGGCCGCCGGGGCGACGCAGCGCCTGCCCTATCTCCTGGTCTGCGCCTTCGTCGCCAACGCCGCGAGCTTCGTGCTGCCGATCTCCAACCCGGCGAACCTGGTGATCTACGGCAGCCGCATGCCGCCGCTCCTGGAATGGCTGCCGCGCTATGCCCTCCCCTCGCTGCTGGCCATCGCCGCCACCTATGCCGTCCTGCGCTGGACACAGCGCGAGCCGCTTCGCGCGCCGATCCGCAGCGATGTCGCGATGCCGAGCTTGCCGCCGGGGGGCCGCGTCGCGGCCTATGGCATCGCGGCGACCGCCGGCGTCCTGATGGCGGCATCCGCCGTCGGGCTCGCGCTCGGCCTGCCGACATTCCTGGCGGCGCTCGCCACGCTGGCATTGGTGCTCGGCCGCTCGAAAACCGGCCTCGCCGAGGTGCTGAGGCCGATCCCTTGGGGGGTGCTGCCGCTCGTCGCGGGGTTGTTCGTCCTGGTGGAGGCGCTGGACCGGACCGGCCTGCTGCGCCTGTTGAGCGGGCTGCTGGACGCGGCGGCGGCGCACTCGGTGGCGGCGACGGCCTGGGGCGCCGGGATCACGCTGGCGCTCGGCACCAACGTGATGAACAACCTGCCGGCCGGGCTGATCGCCGGGCAGGTCGTGCAGGCATCGGGCGTGCCCCCGGCAGTGACGGGCGCCGTGCTGATCGGCGTCGATCTCGGGCCCAACCTGTCGGTGACGGGCTCGCTCGCGACCATCCTGTGGTTGGGCGCCCTGCGGCGAGAGGGCCAGAGCCTCGATGCAAGGCGGTTTTTTCGCCTCGGCCTTCTGGTCATGCCGCCGGCGCTGCTGCTCGCCCTGAGCGCGCTGTTGCTGGCGGGGTGAGCACAGATCGACCGAAACGTCTCTCGGGAACCGTTCTCCCCTTGAGAAAAAGGCCAGTTCCGTGCATGGCCCTAGGCTCGTGCAGGATTGCGACGCGAATCGATGCGCTGAACCCCGGAGAAAACTCGATGGCGACCAAGACATCCCCCAAGACCGGCTCCAAGAGCGCCCCGAAAACCTCCTCGAAGAGCGCTCCCTCCAAGAGCGCCTCCTCGAAGGCCGCCTCCTCCAAGTCCGGTCCCTCCAAGTCCGCCTCCTCGAAACCTGCCTCTTCCAAGAGCGGCTCCTCCAGGGGCGGCTCCTCCAAGGGGAGCGGCAGCGGCAAGCCGAACGCGCTGCAGACGCCGCTGCAGCCGTCCA
Organism: Acidisphaera sp.; assembly: GCA_019240395.1. Taxonomy (GTDB): domain Bacteria; phylum Pseudomonadota; class Alphaproteobacteria; order Acetobacterales; family Acetobacteraceae; genus JAFAYA01. The sequence continues at coordinate 4,682 of JAFAYM010000268.1, forward strand.
AGGAGCTGGCGGCGGTGGTCGGCGCGGGGCAACTGTCCCGCGGTGAGGTGGTGAGCAAGGTCTGGGAGTACATCAAGTCGAAAGACCTGCAGAACCCGCAGAACCGCCGCGAAATCCTCGCTGACGACAAGCTCAAGAAGGTCTTCGGCAAGGACAAGGTGACCATGTTCGAGATGAACAAGCATCTCGCCCAGCACCTGAAGTAACTCGCCACATCAGGCGCGAACGGCCGGGCAGATCCTGCCCGGACACCCCGCCCCGGCCAACCCGAGCCGGCCGGCTTCGTTGAACGCACATCCATATGCGTTTTGACGAAGGAGTCGCCATGTCCTGGCTGTCACGCCGCAGAGTGATCGCCGCCACCGCTGCCGGCGGCCTTGCTGCCGGAACCCGGGTCGCTGCCCAGGATGGCGGCGGGAATGCCGACCGGAGCCACAGCAATCCCGGCCCGCGCGATCCCGGCCTCGCCGCACTCAACCCGAGCGCCTTCACGCCGCCGCCCACCGATCACGGCGACGTCCCCGCGTTCAAGTATCCGTTCTCGGTCGCCCATACGCGCGTGCAGGACGGCGGCTGGGCGCGGCAGGTCACCGAGAAGGATTTCCCGATCGCGAAATCCATCGCCGGCGTGAACATGCGCCTCACCTCCGGCGGCATCCGCGAGCTGCATTGGCATCTGCCGGCGGAATGGTCGATCATGCTCGCCGGAAAGGCGCGCATCACCGCGGTCGATCAGCAGGGCCGCCACTTCGCCGCCGATGTCGGCGTCGGCGATCTCTGGTTCTTCCCGTCGGGCATTCCGCACTCGATCCAGGGCCTGCCGCCCGACGGCTGCGAGTTCCTGCTGGCCTTTGACGACGGCGCGTTCTCGGAGTTCGACACGTTCCTGATCTCCGAATGGATGGCGCACACGCCCAAGGAAGTGCTGGCGAAGAATTTCGCCGCGCCGGAATCCGCCTTTGCGCAAATCCCGAAACAGCAGCTCTACATCTTCCAGGCCGATCCGCCGCCGCCGCTCGCCGACGATCTCGCGCAGAGCCATCAGCCACTGGTGCCGGAACCCTTCAACTTCGCCATGATGGCGCAGCCGCCGATCCAGACGAAGGGCGGCACCGTCCGCATCGCCGACAGCCGCAATTTCAAGGCGTCGAAAACCATCGCCGCGGCACTGGTGGAAGTGGAGCCGCACGGCCTGCGCGAGCTGCACTGGCACCCCAACGCCGACGAGTGGCAATACTACATCAGCGGCACCGCCCGCATGACCGTGTTCTCCTCCGGCGGCCGCGCCCGCACGCAGGATTTCGCGCCGGGCGATGTCGGCTATATCAAGCGCGCTGACGGCCACTACATCGAGAACACCGGCACCGACACGCTGCGCTTTCTCGAACTGTTCCGCAGCGACCGCTACGAGGATGTCTCGCTGGCGCAGTGGATGGCCAACACGCCGAAGGAACTGGTGCAGGCGCATCTGCATCTCGCCGAGGACCTCATCGACCATCTCCCTCAGGACAAGCCGCTCGTGCTGCCCAGCTGAACCGGCAACCCTCCATGCGCGGCCGTGTTGTTGAAGGATTGCGGGAGTGACGCGCATGGCGGGCATCGCTCGACGCCGGTTGCTCACGACGACGGCCTGGCTGCTGTGCGGCGCTGCGTCGGCCCGGGCGATGACCGTGAAGGGAGCGCTGCCGTGGGCGCCCGGCGAGGCGGACCCGCCGCAGCCGGCGAGGCCAGGCCCCTGGGTCTTTTTCACCCCCGAGGAAGGGGCCGATGTCGAAGCCCTGGCGGACCGCCTGATCCCGCCCGATCCGGATACGCCGGGCGGCAGGGACAGCGGCTGCGCCGTCTTCATCGACCGCCAGCTCGCCGGCGCCTACGGCAGCTATCAGGGCTATTACATGCGCCCGCCCTTCCAGGACGGCAGCAAGGAGCAGGGCATGCAGTCGCCGGTCACGCCGGCGCAGCGCTATCGCGCCGCGCTCGCCGCCCTCGACAAGCATTGCCGCGCCGCGTTCGCGGGAAAACCGTTCGCGCAGATCCCCGACGATCAGAAGGACGCGATCATCCGCGGGCTGGAATCCTCCTCGCTCCAGCTCGACGGCAGCAGCGGCCGGGCGTTTTTCGAGCTGCTGCTGAAGGACACGCAGCACGGCTTCCTCGCGGATCCGATCTATGGCGGCAACCGCGACATGGCGGGCTGGAAGATGATCGGCTTCCCGGGCGCGCGTTACGATTATCGCGACTGGGTGGAACGCCACAACGAGCCCTATCCACGGCCGCCCATGGGCATAGAGGGCCGCCCCGCCTGGACGCCCCCGCGGAGCCAATGATGCCGCGCAAGCTGCCGGGCAAGGATGTGGTCATCATCGGTCTGGGCTGGACCGGCTCGATCCTGGCGCACGAGCTGACCGCGGCCGGGCTCGACGTCGTCGCCATCGAGCGCGGACCCTGGCGCGACACCGCCACCGATTTTCCGCCCTCCTACGCGCCCGACGAGCTGCGCTACCGGCTGCACCACGAGCTCTTCCTGCGGCCCGCGCAATCCACCCTGACCTTCCGCAACAACCCCTCGCAGACGGCGCTGCCGATCCGCACCTGGGGCGCCTTCATGCTGGGCAACGGCGCGGGCGGCGCCGGCGTGCACTGGAACGCCGAGACCTGGCGCTTCCTGCCGACCGACTTCACCCTGCGCTCGCATTTGACGCAGCGCTACGGCGCGGCCTTTCTCCCCGAGGACATGACGATCCAGGACTGGGGCGTCACCTACGACGAGCTCGAGCCCTACTACGACAGGTTCGAGCACCTCTGCGGGACTTCCGGCACGGCGGGCAATCTGCGCGGCGTCATCCAGGAAGGCGGCAACCCGTTCGAGGGGCCGCGCTCGCGCGCCTATCCGACCCCGGCGCAGAAGCAGCCGTTCAGCCACACGCTGTTCGCGCAAGCCGCGCGCGAGATGGGCTACAAGCCCTTTCCGCAGCCGTCGGGCAATCTGTCGCAGGCCTACACCAACCCGCTGGGCGTGACGCTCGGCCCCTGCACCTATTGCGGCTTCTGCGAATGGTTCGGCTGCGGCAACTACTCCAAGGCCAGCCCGCAGACCACGATCCTGCCGGTGCTGGTCCGCCAGCCGAATTTCGAGGCGCGCACGGAATGCGAAGTGACGCGCATCCTGCTCGACAGCACCGGCAAGCGCGCCACCGGTGTGGTCTATGCCGACACGTCGGGCGAGGAATGGGAGCAGCCGGCCGACATCGTGCTGCTCTGCGCCTTCTCGATCTTCAATGTCTGGCTGCTGATGCTCTCCGGCATCGGCGAGCGCTACGACCCGCAGACCGGGCGCGGTCATATCGGCCGCAATTTCAGCCACCAGACCGTCTCGAGCGCGATCGGCTTCTTCGACCGCAGGAAATTCAACTTCAATCCGTTCATCGCCTCCGGCGCGATCGGCATGTGCATCGACGAGTTCAACGGCGACAATTTCGACCACAGCAAGCTCGGCTTCGTCGGCGGCGGATACATGGGCCAGGTGCAGAGCAACGGCCGGCCGATGGAAACCACGCCGGTGCCGCCCGGCACGCCGCTCTGGGGGCCGGAGTGGAAGCGGGCGATCCGCGACAATTATCTCAGTACGGTGTTCGCCGGCGCCGGCGTGCACGGCTCCTGCTACAGCTATCGCGGCAACTACCTCGATCTCGATCCCACCTACCGCGACCGCTTCGGCCGCCCACTCCTGCGCCTGACCATGGATCTGCACGAGAACGAGCTGAAGATGAGCGCGTTCCTCACCGACAGATACGCCGAGATCATCCAGCGCATGGGCGCCACCCAGGTGGTGAAGCAGCCGCGCAAGGGGCCCTACAGTATCGTCGACTATCAGACCTCGCATATCTGCGGCGGCGCCATCATGGGCAGCGATCCCGGATCGAGCGCCGTGAACCCCTGGCTGCAGAGCTGGGACGTGCCGAATTTGTTCGTCTTCGGCATGAGCGCCTTTCCGCAGAACGCCGGCTACAACCCGACCAACACCGTCGCCGCGCTGGCCTTCCGCACCGCCGAGGCGATCCGCACGCAGTACCTGAAGAACCCGGGCCCGCTGGTCCATGCGTAGCGGTGTCCTGCTCGCGGCCGCGGTCCTCGGGCTGGCGATCACCGCGGCGCGGGCGGCGCAGGACAAGCAGAATTTCACCATCATCGAACGCGGCCGCTATCTGGCGTTGCTCGGCGACTGCGCGGCCTGCCACACCGAGCCGGGCAGCGGCCAGGCCTTCGCCGGCGGCCGGCCGATCGAGACGCCGTTCGGCACCGTCCTCGCCCCCAACATCACGCCGGATCGCGACACCGGCATCGGCGCCTGGACCGATGACGAGTTCGTCGACGCATTGCAGAAGGGGGTCGGACGCGGCGGCGTGCATCTCTATCCCGCCATGCCCTACACCTACTACACGCGCGCCACGCGCGAGGACGTGCTGGCGATCCGCGCCTATCTCGCGACGGTCGCGCCGGTGCGCCACGCCGTCGTCTCCAACCAGCTGCCGTTTCCCTTCGACATCCGCGCCTCGATGCTCGCCTGGAACCGGCTGTTCTTCTCGCCCGGCCGCCTTGCGCCAACGCCGGCCAAGTCCGCCGAATGGAACCGCGGCGCCTATCTCGTCGAGGGTCTGGCGCATTGCGGCATGTGCCACACGCCGAAGAATTTCCTCGGCGGCGACGAGACCTCGCAGCACCTGAAAGGCAACGTCGTGCAGGGCTGGTACGCGCCCGACATCACCGACGATGCGCGCCGCGGTCTCGGCGGCTGGTCGGTCGACGACATCGTCGCCTATCTGCGCTCCGGCCATAACCGCATCGCGGCCGCATCCGGGCCGATGGCGGAGGAGGTCACGCGATCCAGCGCTCAGATGGACGAGAGCGATTTGCGTGCCATCGCCGTCTACCTCAAGGACCAGCCCGGGGGCGAGGAGCACGCGGCGCCGCTCGCCGTCGACGATGCACGCATGCGGACCGGCAGTGCCATCTACGCCGACGAATGCTCGGCCTGCCATACCCCGAACGGCGGCGGCATTGCCGGCCTGTTCCCGGCGCTGAACGGCGCCCCCGCGGTGCAGTCCGCCGACCCCACCTCGCTCATCCGTGTCGTGCTGCAGGGCGCGCAAAGTGCGGCGACGCCAGCCGCCCCGACCGGCCCGGCGATGCCCCAATTCGCCTGGCTGCTCGACAACGCCAAAGTCGCGTCGGTGATCACCTATATCCGCAACGCCTGGGGCAATGCCGCCCCCCCGGTCTCGATCGAGCGGGTCGCCGCCGAACGGCATCGGCTCTCGCGGCGCGCCGACTGAGACGCTGCGAGAGAGCCGCTAATCCGGCAGCGGCTCGATGTCGGGCGCCCCCGGCGGCAGGCCGGGCTCGGTGTCCGTCCAGCCGGCGATCCGCCCGACACGATCCAGCGCGCGGTCGAGGGCAGCCATGGTGGCGGAGAGATCGCCGCTCTCGTCGCGGTCCCAGGCACGCACGGTGTAGAGCCAGACCGCGAGCAAGGCCTTCTGCTGCAGCAGACGCCCCGGAATGCCGGCAGCTTCCAGCAGCCAGCCCATGCTGCGCCGGGTCGCCAGCGCGAGCAGAAGAGCGGTGGGCGGGTCGAAGGGCAGCGCGCGCAACAACGCCGAGATGCCGGCCCGATGCGTCTGCAGCACGTCGATGCGGCGCATCACGGTGTCGAACAGCCGGTCGCGCGCCGCTCCCTCAGTGGCCGCCCCGGCCAGCGCCGCTTGATCGGCAAGACGGCCGAAGCGGAGCAGCACCGCGTGGCGGGTCGGGAAACGCAGGCGGGCGCGGTCGAGCGGCAGCCCGGCCTGGCGCGCCGCGCCGGCGACGCTGAAACGCGACCACCCCTGCTGGGCGACGGCCTCGAAGGCGGCGGCGATCAGGGCCCGGTCGAAGGCGTCGTCGTCCATGCCGCTGCCTTCAGCCCGCGAGCTCACGCGACCGGGCCGCCGCATCGGCGATCGCGCGCGACAGCAGCGCCGGCCAGGCGCCCGGCTCCATCAGCACCGCGAGCGCCCGCTCGGTCGTGCCGCCTGGGCTGGTGACGCCGCGACGCAAGGCGGCCGCATCCTCGCCGCTCGCCTCGAGCAGGGCGCCGGAGCCGCTGACCGTGCGTCGGGCCAGCAGCCGCGCCAAGTCCGGCGGCAGCCCCTGTTCGACCGCCGCCCGCTCCATCAGTTCGGCAAGCAGGAACACGTAGGCCGGGCCGCTGCCGGAGACCGCGGTGACGGCATCGAGCAGCGCCTCCTCCTCGACCCAGGCGACCAGGCCGATCGCGGCGAGCAGCGTGTCGCAGAGGCGGCGTTGCTCGGTGGTGACCCCGGGTCCGGCATAGGCGACGGTGATCCCCTGGCGCACCGCCGCCGGCGTGTTGGGCATGGCACGGACGATGGCGGCGTCCTCGCCGAGCAGGGCGCGCATGCCGGCCGAGGTGCGCCCCGCCATGATCGAGAGGAACACCGCCGAACCGGCATAACGGCGATAGGCGGGCAGCGTCGCCGCGGCATTCTGCGGCTTGACCGCCAGCACCACGGCCGCCGGCGCGAAGCCCGCCGGCACCGCGCCCGGCTCGACGGCGTGGCCGATCCCCTCCGGAACGACCGGCGGCGCCGGATCGACGGCGAAGGACGGGGCCAGCCCACGCTCCCGCCAGCCCGCGAGCATGGCACCGCCCATGCGCCCGCAGCCGACCAGCAGGATCGGCGGGATCGGCGCGGCCACGCTCACGCCCTTACGCCTCCCCGGCACACTCCAGCATGGCCGCCTGCATCGCCTCGACCGGCGGCTTGCCGCCCCAGAGCACGAACTGGAAGGCCGGAAAGAACCGCTCGCACTCGGTAATGGCGATATCCACCATGTCCTCGAGGCTCTCCGACGAGGCTCCCGGGGCGCCGCGCAGCAGCACGGAATGGCGGAACACCGGCATGCCATCGTCGCTGTCCATCCCGAAATGGCCGATCCACAGCCGCTCGTTGGCCAGCGCCAGCAGCTCGTAGAGCGCGGTGCGGCGCCGCTCCGGCACCTTCAGGTCGAAGGCGCAGGTGAAGTGCATGGCGCTGATCTCGTGCGACCAGCTGAAATAGAGGCCGTAGTCGCACCACTTGCCCGGCGCTTCGGCGGCCATCTCGGAATCGCTGCGCCGATCGAACACCCAGTCATTGGCGGTGACGATCTGCTCCATGACATCGAGCGGGTTGGCGGCGGCCTTTTCCTGGGTGGGGGTGGAGAGGGCGGACATACTGGGTCTCCCGATGAGAGGAAGGCCGGTGGGCGGACGGCTGTGGCCGGATTTTCCGGAGCCGGGGAGAATCCGTGGCCGAAACGCCACGCGATCAACTTACCGGCCGGGGGACGCGCGCCGCAAGGCTTGCGAAGCCATCCCATGGAGGCATCGCAACTCTCTGATCCGAAGTTTCAGGCAAGGATGAGGCCGAGGCGTCGGGATCAGGCCAGCAGCTCGGCGGCGGGGGGCGTCTCGAGCTTTGCCACCCGAGCCTCCAGCTCGGCGAGGCGGTGGCGCAGGAGCGCGAGCTCATTCTCCGCGGCCTCCTGCCCGGCGCGGGCGTTGGCGGCCAGCTCCTGCACGGCTTCCAGCTCCTCGCGCTTGATCAGGTCGAGCCGGCGGATCGCCTCGTCGAGGCGGGCGCGCACCAGCGCCTCGGCCTCGTCGCGCAGCCCGACAAGGGCGGACATCGCACCGCCGGCGACGCCGGCGAGATCGTCGAAGAAGCGGGGGCGTTCGGTCATCATCTACAATCCTGGGCAATCGCCGGGGCGATCCCGGAGCTTCGCCCGTATGTGGGGCGCGCTTTCGCCGCCGGCCAGCCCTGCCTATAAGGCGGGCCATGATTCTGGTCACCGGCGGCGCCGGGTTCATCGGCTCCAACCTGCAGGCGGCGCTGGCGGCGCGGGGCTACCGGACGGTGGTGCTGGACTGGCTGCGCAGCACCGACAAATGGCGCAACCTCGCCCGCCACCCGCCCGACCGCATCGTCCGGCCGGAAGCCCTCGACGGCTTCCTCGCCGGCGATCCGCCCCTCGAGCTGGTCTTCCACCTCGGGGCGATCAGCGAGACGACGGCGCGCGACGGCGACCTGGTGTGGGAGAGCAATGTCGCGCTGTCCCAGAAACTCTGGAGCTGGTGCGCGGCGCGGGGCGTCCGCCTGGTCTATGCCTCCTCCGCCGCCACCTATGGCGACGGCTCCGCGGGCTTCGAGGACGACCCCTCGCCCGACTATCTCGGGCGCCTGGCGCCGCTCAACCTCTACGGCTGGAGCAAGCACGCCTTCGATCTCTGGGCGATGCACACTCTCGCGTGCGACGATCCCCGGCCGCCGCAATGGGCGGGGCTGAAGTTCTTCAACGTCTATGGCCCGAACGAATACCACAAGGGCCCGATGATCTCCGTGGTGAAGGTCAAATACGACGAGATCGCCGCCGGCCGCCGCCCGCTGCTGTTCCGCTCCGACCTGCCCGAACTCGCCGACGGCGAGCAGAAGCGCGACTTCATCTGGGTGGGCGACGTCGTGGACGTGCTGCTTTGGCTGCTCGACACGCCTTCCGTCTCCGGCCTGTTCAATGTCGGCACCGGCATGGCGCGCAGCTATCTCGATCTCGCGCACGCCGTCTGCCGCGCCGCCGGAGTGGAGGAGGCCGTCGAGTTCATCGACATGCCCGAGACGCTGCGCGGCCAATACCAGTCCTACACCGCCGCCGCCATGGCGCGCCTGCGGGCCGCCGGCTATCCCGGCCAGTTCACGCCATTGGAGGAAGGGGTTCGCCGCTACGTGCAGGACTACCTGTCCCGTCCCGATCCCTATCGCTGAGCCGTGCTGCCCATCCTGACCTTCCCGGCCTTCGATCCGGTCATCGTCCGCTTCGGGCCGCTGGCGATCCGCTGGTACGCGCTGGCCTACATCCTCGGCCTGGTGCTGGGCTGGCGGCTGATGCGGCGCCTGGTGCAGCAGGCGCCGGTGGTGGCGACCACCCTGCAGGTGGACGACTTCCTGACCTGGGCGACACTCGGCGTGGTGCTCGGGGGCCGGCTCGGCTACGTGCTGTTCTACCAGCCCTTGCACTACCTCGCCGATCCCGCGGCGATCTTCGCGGTCTGGCAGGGCGGCATGAGCTTTCATGGCGGGACGATCGGCGTGACGATCGCACTGATCTGCTACACTTGGCGGAACGGCATCGACCTGCTGGGCTTCGCCGACCGTATCGCCGTGGTCGCGCCGATCGGCCTCGGGCTCGGACGGATCGCCAATTTCATCAACGGCGAGCTGTGGGGCCGGCCGGCGCCGGACTGGCTGCCGTGGGCGATGGTCTTCCCGACCGGCGGCCCGATCCCGCGCCATCCCAGCGAGATATACGAGGCGCTGCTGGAAGGCCTTCTGCTGTTCCTGGCCATGCTCGCCCTGTCCCGCCGTCCCGGGCTGCGGGCGCGCTTCGGCTGGCTGACCGGGGCCTTTCTCGTGGGCTACGCCATCGCCCGCATCATCGGCGAGTTCTTCCGAGAGCCCGACGCCTTCCTGGGCTTCCTGTGGGCGGGGGCGACGATGGGCCAGCTGCTCTGCATCCCCATGCTGCTGGCCGGTCTCTGGCTGATGGGCCGCAGCCGGGCGCAGCCCGCGCCGGCGTGAGCCGAGCGATCCGCCTGGACCGGTTCATGGCCGCGGCCAATGCCGTCTACTACGCCAGCCACGACCCGTTTGCCGATTTCACCACGGCGCCGGAGATCACCCAAGCCTTCGGCGAGGTGCTCGGTGCGTGGCTGGCGGTGATGTGGCAGGACATGGGCCGACCCGACCCGGTGCTGCTCGCCGAGGCCGGGCCGGGACGCGGCACCTTGATGGCCGACGCGCGGCGGGCCATCGGCCAGGTCGCACCGGATCTGCGGCGCGCCCTGCGTCTGCACCTCATCGAGACCTCGCGGCGCCTGCGCGCCGCGCAGGCCAAGCGGCTGGCCGACGCCGCCTGGCACAACAGCCTGGCCGACCTGCCGGACGGCCCGCTGCTGCTGCTTGCCAACGAGTTCCTCGACGCCCTGCCGATCCGCCAGTTCGTCCGCCGCGGCGCCGGCTGGACCGAGCGCCACGTGCGGGATGGCCGGCTGGTGGAGCTTCCGGCGGCGGGCCCGCCGCCCTCGGACCCGCGACGTGACGCTTGCGAGAGTGCCGTCGTGGAAATCTGCCCCCCGGCCGTCGAGCTGGCGCAGGCGCTCGGGGCCCGGCTGGCCGGCCAGGGCGGTGCCGCGCTGTTTCTCGACTATGGACCGGAGCGGAGCGCGCCCGGGGAGAGCCTGCAAGCCCTGCGCGGCGGCCGGCCCGCCGACCCGCTCGCCGCACCGGGAGAAGCCGACCTCACCGCGCATGTCGATTTTCAGACGTTTGCCGCCGCCGCCCGCGCCGGCGGCGCCGCGGTCCACGGCCCGCTCCCGCAAGGCGTGTTCCTCACGCGCCTCGGACTGTTGCAGCGGACCGACCGGCTGGCGCGCACGCAGCCGCCGCGTCGGGCGCTGGCGCTGATCGAAGCCGCGCGCCGCCTGGTCGAGCCGGACCGCATGGGCCGGCTGTTCAAGGCGGTGGCGGTTTGCCACCCTCGACTGGGCCCTCCACCGGGATTCGCAGAATGACGCTCCAGCCGTGACGCCCCAAACGTGACGACCCAGAGCGGCCACGCCGTCGCCTCCGCCCCCGAAGCCCTGACCATGCCGGGGCTCGGTGTCGCCCACGGCTTCTTCACGCGGCGCGGCGGCGTCTCCAAGGGACCGTACGCCAGCCTGAATTGCAGCCTGTCCAGCGCCGATGACCGCGAGGCGGTGCTGGAGAACCGGGCCCGCGCTGCCCGGGCCGTGGGCGCCGCGCCGGAACACCTGCTGGGCCTGACCCAGGTGCACGGGGCCGCGGTGGTTCCGGTGAAGGCCGCATGGCCGGCCGGGGAAGGCCCGCGCGCCGATGCCATGGTGACCTGCCGGGCCGGCCTGGCGCTCGGCATCGTCACCGCGGATTGCGCGCCGGTGCTGTTCTGCGACCGGCACGCAGGCGTGGTGGGTGCGGCGCATGCCGGCTGGCGCAGCGCGGTGGCCGGCATCCTCGAGGCGACGCTCGCGGCGATGCTCGATCTCGGTGCGGCGGCGGCCCGGGTGACCGCGGCGGTCGGACCCTGCATCGGCCAGGCCTCCTATGAAGTCGGCCGCGATCTTGTCGACGTCGTGCTCGCCGGCGCGCCGGACGACGCCCGCTTCTTGGCTCCCGGCGTGCGGCCGGAGCATTGGCAGTTCGACCTTGCCGGCTATTGCGCCTCTCGCATGCAAGCCGCCGGCATCGGTCGGGTCGCGGTGGTGGCGGCCGACACGTTCGCCGACGAGGCGCGCTTCTTCAGCCACCGGCGCCGCATTCTCGGCGGCGGCGGCCCGATCGGACACCAGATCTCGGTGATCGCGTGCCCGCAGTGAGGCGCTCGCGATGGACAGGAGTCTGGCTGCTCGGGCTGCTGGCGCTGCCGGCCGGCTGCGGCGACCTGCCGCGGCCGTTCATGGGCGAGCCGGGGGTCGTCGGCCGGCGCCTGTCGCAGCCGCCGCCGGCGCGCCTCGCGGTGGCGACCTCGCCCGATGCGCTGCTCGGCGATGCCGAACGCAAGACGTATGCGGGGGCGGTCGCCGAGGCGCTGGTCGGCGAGTCCGTGCCGGCGGTCGCCGGCGAGAGCAAGCCCGGGGATTGGCGCCTGGTGCTCGGCGCCAAACTCGATCATGCCAGCGTCCTGCCGAGCTACACCGTGGAGAACCCGAAGGGCGAGCAGCGCGGCAGCGTGAACGGCAAGCCGGTGCCGGCCGAGGCCTGGGCGCGCGGCGACCCGGCGGTGCTCGAGCAGGCTGCCGGCGCCGCCGCCCCGGCGGTCGCCACCCTGCTGACCAGCATCGAGGCGGCGATCCAGCAGGCCGATCCGAACAGCCTGGTCAACCGTCCGGCCCGGGTCGTGGTGAAGGGCGTCACCGGCGCCCCCGGGGACGGCAACGAGTCGCTGGCCCGCGACATGCGCGCGGCGCTGCCGCGGGTCGGCGAGGTGGTGCAGGAAGCCGCGAACGGCGCGGATTTCTCGCTCGCCGGCGTGGTCCACACCGCCAGCGGCGCTGGCGGCAGCGTGCGCGTGGAGATCCAGTGGATCGTCGCCGACCCGGCCGGGCGCGAGCGCGGCCGGATCGTGCAGATCAACGAAGTGCCGCGGGGCACGCTCGACGGCTATTGGGGCGACGTGGCGCTGGTCGTCGCGCAGGAAGCGGCGGGCGGGGTGCGCGATGTCATTCTGAACCAGACCGCCGCGCGCCAGGCCGCGCAGCGTGAAGGAGAGGCCGCCGAGCGCAAAGCAGAGGACGCGCAGCCGGCCGCCGGGCCCGAAGCGCCGTCGGCCCCCGCGAGCCCGCTCGCGCCGCCGGGCAAGGCGAACTCGCAGACCAAGGCCGCGGTGCCGCCCGACAAGGCCTGACGCAGCGGGGGTTCGATAGACACGGAAACGCCACGTTGCTAGAAGGCGGCGGCCGGCTCCGAGTGCGGAGCGAACCGTCGATCCGGGATCGAGCCAGCCGATGAAGATCGTCGCTTGCAACAGCAACCGCCCACTGGCCGAGGCGGTGGCCGCAAAGCTCAACCTGCCGCTGACCCGGGTTTCGGTGCGCCGCTTCGCCGACATGGAAGTCTTCGTCGAAATCCACGAGAACGTCCGGGGCGAGGACGTCTTCGTGGTGCAGTCCACCTCCTATCCCGCGAACGACAATCTGATGGAGCTGCTGATCACGCTGGACGCGCTGCGACGCGGCTCGGCGCGGCGGGTGACCGCGGTCATTCCGTATTTCGGCTACGCCCGGCAGGACCGGAAATCGGGTCCGCGCACGCCGATCAGCGCCAAGCTGGTGGCCAACCTGATCACCGAGGCCGGCGCCAACCGCGTGCTGACCATGGATCTGCACCCCGGCCAGATCCAGGGCTTCTTCGACATCCCCGTGGATAATCTCTACGCCGAGCCGCTGTTCGCCCGCGACATCCAGGAGCGGTTCCGCGGCCGCGACATCATGATCGTCTCGCCCGATGTCGGCGGCGTGCTGCGTGCGCGCGGCATCGCCACCAGGCTGAACTGCGATCTGGCGATCATCGACAAGCGGCGCGAGCGCGCCGGTGTGTCGGAGGTGATGAACGTGATCGGCGACGTCGCCGGCCGCGACTGCATCCTGGTCGACGACATCGTCGATTCCGGCGGCACGCTGTGCAATGCCGCGGCGGCGCTGGTGGAAGAGGGCGCCAACTCGGCGAGCGTCTACACCACGCACGGCGTGCTCTCGGGGGGCGCCGTCGCGCGCATCGCCTCGAGCCCGATCGCCATGATGACGATTACCGACAGCATCCTGGCAACCGAGGCGGTGCGCCTGGCGCAGAACGTGCGTCAGCTGACGATCGCCCCCCTCCTCGCCGAAGCGATGCGTCGCATCAGCGACGAAACTTCAGTAAGCTCCCTCTTCGACTGAGTAATGGGGTCTGGGGCCGACGGGCCCCAGCGGGTCGAGGGCAGAGCCCTCGCCTTCTTTCTTTTGGAGGCTATCAATGAAATTGTACTACACCCCCGGCGCCTGCTCGATCGGCATCCACGTGCTGCTGGAGGAGATCGGCAAGCCCTACGAAGCCCAGAAGCTGAATCTCCAGGAGCAGGAGCAGTACAAGCCCGAGTTCACCAGCATAAACCCGAAATCCAAGGTGCCGACGCTGGTGCGCGACGACGGCTCGGTCCTGACCGAGTTTCCCGCCATCGCCTACTACCTCGCCCGCAGCAACCCCGATGCCCGGCTCTGGCCGGACGATGTGGACTCGCAGGCGCGCGCCATGGAGGCGATGGACTACGTCGTTGCCACCATGCACATGCAGGGCTTCGCGCGCATGGTCCGCCCCGGCAACTACACGCCGAACGCCGCCGACGAGGAGAAGGTGAAGGCGAAAGGCCAGGAGATGTTCGCCAAGGGCTTCACCCTGATGGACAAGGCGCTCGACGGCCGGGACTATCTCGCCGGCCAGTATTCCATCGCCGATGCCGCGCTGTTCTACGTCGAGTGGTGGGGCGGCAAGCGGATGAAGATGACCCTGCCGCCGAACTGCGCCGCGCATTTCGAGCGCATGCTTGCGCGCCCGGCGGTGCAGCGCACCTTGCAGCAGGAAGGACTCGCCGCCTGACGCCGCTGACGCCCCTCGCCTTCTGGTTCCTGCGCCACGGCCAGACCGACTGGAACGCGCAGAACCTGGCCCAGGGCAACGTCGACATCCCGCTCAACGCCACCGGCCTCGCACAGGCGCAGGAAGCGGCGGAGCAGCTGCGCGGCCGCGGCATCACCGGCATCGTCTGCTCGCCGCTGGGCCGCGCCCGCGTCACCGCCGACATCGTCGCGCGCACACTCGGCATTGGCATCGAGGAAGACCCGGGGCTGAAGGAAGTGGCGTTCGGCGTCAACGAGGGCCAGCCGATGCTGGCGCAGTGGTTCACCGACTGGATCGAAGGACGGTTCACGCCGCAAGGGGCGGAGAGCTTCCCCGAGTTGCGCGAGCGCGCGGCGACCGCGGTGAACCGCGCCCTGACCCGACCGGCGCCGGTGCTCGTGGTGGCGCACGGCGCGCTGTTCCGCGCGCTGCGGGCCGATATGGGGCTGGATCCGAACGTGCGGCTGGCCAATGCCACGCCGCAATTCTGCGAGCCGGGTGAACCGGCCTGGATGCTTACGCCGGCGACGCAGCTTCCGGGATAAACACCAACAAGCAAGCTTGGGGCTTCGCCCCAAACCCCACCAGGAGGCCGAAGCCTCCTGGACCTCATTGATCGCTGCGCGGCGCCAGCAAGAGCCAGTTGATCGCGTTCAGGGCGGCGAACAGCTCTCGCCAGGCACGCGCGAAGGCAGCAGGGTCGGCCGGAATGCGTGCGGCGATCTCGGCGAGGCTGCGCCGGCCGTCGATCTGGCGCAGGATCGGCGCCGCCAGCCGCGGCAACGCCACCGGCACGCGCAAACCGTCGAACACCATGCCCAGCGTGCCGTCCGGCCGGATGGCGCGGATCATCTCCTCGACAGGCAGCTCCCGCGAAATCGGCACGGCCGAGTCCGCCAGCGGATCGGGGGCAACCACCTGGTCCTCGGCGCGCACGCAATACACCACGTGCGTGCTCATGTTGCCGGTCAGCGCCTCGGCGAGCGCCGCTCGTGAGACCGGGTCCAGGGCCGCCGCCCGGGCGCGCAGCTTGGGGTCTGGCAGCCACGTCGCCGGATCGTAGCGCAGCGGCTCGATCAGGCAGGTCACGCGCAGGCCGGCCCGCTCGAGCAATGCGAACAGCGCCGGAATGTCGTACGACTGGTCGCGCGGGTTCAGCAGCAAGTCGTACAGCCCGGCGTCGCCGCCCTCGATGTGATCGCCGAAATAGGGATTGCGACGCAGCCAGGCGCTCTCCGGCAGATGACGCATCACCCGCTTCGCCACCTCCAGCCGCGCCGCCGGCGGCTCTTCCGGCGGCGCCAGCCGACGCAGCGCGTCCTGCAGCATGTACACGCCGGTCCGGCCGTACGGGGCATACAGCATCAGCCCCATGCCGCCGCCCGGCGCCAGCACGCTCAGCAGCGCCGCCAGCCCCTCCGCCGGATCGGGCAGATGGTGCAGCACGCCGCAGCAATCGATGTAGTCGAACGGCCCCAGCCCCGAGCCCGGCAGGTCGAGCAGCGACCGCTGCTCCCAGACGATGTTGCGCAGCCCGCGCACCTCCGCGCGCGCCCGCGCCACCTGCATCGCCGCCGCCGAGCGGTCCAGATAGGTCACGCTTCCCGGCCGGCCGGCGCGCGACAGGTGCGTCGCCAACATGACCGTGGCGTCCCCGGTGCCGCCGCCGGCGATCAGCGCGCGCAGTTCCCGGCTGGCGGGGCGCGCCGCGCCGAAGACCCAGTGGTCGATCTCACGGAGATGGCTCGGGCTGCCGATGATCAGCCGCTTCGCCTCATCGCGCGGATCGCGCTTCGGATAGGGGTAGGCCTCGTACTGCGCCGCCAGGCGTGCGTCCGTTGCATCCATGGTCGCGGAGGCATAGACCGCCGGCATGGCGGAGGCCAGCATGCGCGGCTATTTCGGCATCGGCGCGGAAGGCGTCTCGAAATCGCAGAATGTCGGCGCCCTTCTGCGCACAGGACACGCCTTCGGCGCCAGCTTCTGCTTCACCATCGGCGCCGGCTGGGACGCCCGCGCCGGCCGCCGCGCCGATACCGCCGACACGCCGTCGCACGTGCCGCTCTGGCGCTGTGCCACCCCCGCCGACCTCATCCTGCCGGAGGGTTGCGCGCTCGTCGGCGTCGAGCTGCTGGAGGAAGCGGTCGACCTGCCCTCGTTCCGCCATCCCCCGAGCGCCGCCTACGTGCTGGGCCCGGAGCGGGCGGGGCTGTCCCCGGACCTGCTCGCCCGCTGCCGCCACGTCGTGCGCATCCCGACGCGCTTCGCCCTCAACCTGGCGGTCGCCGGGGCGCTGGTGCTCTACGACCGCATGCTGCAGCACGGCCGTTTCGCCGAACGCCCGGTCGGCAGCGCCGCCCCGGCGAGCGAACCGTCCCCGGCGCCGCGGCATGGCCCGCCCCGTTTCCGGCGCATCCGGCCGGACTGGCTGGAGCGACGCTGATACTGGCCGGTGGAAGCGTTGCCTCCCTCCAACGCTTCCACCCCGCTAGTATCGCGCGCCGGGTTGGTGGGCGGCGGCGCGCCAAACTAAGACTCATACCGACGATCATTTTTATGAGCGTTGGTATGACTTGTGGGCTTGCCGCGCAGTCCGTATCTAGGCCCGCCATGCGAGTTCCCTTCCTGCCCACCGCCCTGCTGATCGCCGTTCTGGCACCCCTACCGGGCCACGCGCAGCGCCCAGCCGCCCACCCCCACCCGGCCGCGCGGCCCGAGGGACCCAAGGCGCTGGGCCATTTCGAGGACTGGACCGCGGCCACCCACGTCGAGGCCGGCCAGACCGTGTGCTACGCCTTCACCCGCGCCGAGCCCGGCAGCCCAGGCGCGCACGGGGATGTCGTGTTGACCGTCACCGAGCGGCCGAGCGGGCGCGACGCGGTGGCGATCAGCGCCGGCTTCACCTATCCCCCGAACGCCCAGGTGACCGTCGAGGTGGATCAGGCGCGGCTCGAGTTCTACACCGCCAGCCGCAGCGCCTTCGCCCGCGACGGCCACGCGACGGTGGCCGCCTTCCAGAAGGGACGCCAGGCAGTGGCGCGCTCGCCCGGCCCGCGCGGCACGCCGATCTCCCAGACCTTCGCCCTGCGCGGCTTCGGCGCCGCCTACACCGCCATCAACAAGGTCTGCCCGCCGCGATGAACGCCGCGCTCACCGAGGCCGAGCGCGCCCGCATCCTCGCCAAGGCGGCGCTGTTCGCACCGCCGGATGCGACATTGCCGGACGGCCGGCGCGATCTCGTCGGCCTCTCGCGCGAAGAGCTGACGGCGGAACTCGCCGGCATCGGTGAGAAGCCGTTCCGCGCCAAACAGCTCTGGCATTGGATCTACCACCAGGGTGTGACGGATTTCGCGCGCATGTCGTCCATCGCGCGGCCGTTGCAGCAGAACCTGGCCGAACGCTTCGCCATCGGCCGGCCGGAGGCGGCGCTGGTGCAGACCAGCGCGGACGCGACGAGGAAATTCCTGTTCCGGTTTCGCGACGGGCAGGAGGCGGAGACCGTCTACATCCCTGATCCCGTCGAGGATCGCGGAGCGGTGTGCATTTCCTCGCAAGTCGGTTGCACGCTGTCCTGCCGCTTCTGTCATACCGGCACGCAGACCTTGGTGCGCAACCTCGGCGTGGCGGAGATCGTCGGCCAGTTCATGGCGGCACGCGACGCCTATGGCGAGTGGCCGAGCCCCAAGGGCGAGACGCCGCGGCTGCTCTCCACCATCGTGCTGATGGGCATGGGCGAGCCGCTCTACAATTACGAGAACGTCGCGCGCGCCATGACCATCATCATGGACAACGAGGGCATCGCGCTCTCGCGTCGGCGCATCACGCTTTCCACCTCGGGTGTGGTGCCGATGATGGACCGTGCCGGGGCGGAGCTCGGCGTCAATCTCGCGGTGTCGCTGCACGCCGTGACGGACGAGCTGCGCAACGAGCTGGTGCCGCTGAACCGGAAATATCCGATCGCCGAGCTGATCGCGGCGTGCCGGCGCTATCCCGGCGCCTCCAATGCGCGGCGCATCACCTTCGAATACGTCATGCTGCGCGGCGTGAACGACAGCGAGGCGGAGGCGCGCGCGCTGGTGCGGCTGATCGCCGGCATTCCCGCCAAGGTGAACCTGATCCCGTTCAATCCCTGGCCGGGCAGCCGCTTCGAGCCGAGCACGCGCACCGCGCTGGACCGTTTCGCCGCCGTTGTCATGGATGCCGGGTTCGCCGCGCCGGTCCGCACGCCGCGCGGGCGCGACATCCTGGCGGCTTGCGGGCAGTTGCGGACACAATCGGGGGCAGCTTCCCCCAGACCCCATTGACTTAAGTAACGGATTCCAAAGGCTCCGCCTTTGGCGGGGTCGAGGGGCAGAGCCCCTCGCCTTGCTTCCTTGGAGGGCAGCATGACGGACGTGAAGAAGGTCGTTTTGGCCTACTCGGGCGGCCTCGACACCAGCGTCATCCTGCGCTGGCTGCAGACCACCTATCGCTGCGAGGTGGTCACCTTCACCGCCGATCTCGGTCAGGGCGAGGAGCTGGAACCGGCCCGCCGCAAGGCCGAGATGTTCGGCGTCAAGCAGATCTACATCGACGATCTGCGCGAGACCTTCGTCCGTGATTTCGTCTTCCCGATGTTCCGCGCCAACGCGCTCTATGAGGGCCAGTATCTCCTCGGGACCTCGATCGCCCGCCCGCTGATCGCGCAACGCCAGATCGAGATCGCCGAGGAAACCGGAGCGGACGCCGTCGCCCATGGCGCGACCGGCAAGGGCAACGACCAGGTGCGCTTCGAGCTCTCCTATTACGCGCTCAAGCCCGACGTGAAGGTGATCGCGCCGTGGCGCGAATGGGATCTGACCAGCCGCACGAAGCTGCTGGAATTCGCCGAGCAGAACCAGATCCCGATCGCCAAGGACAAGCGCGGCGAGGCGCCGTTCAGCGTCGACGCCAATCTGCTGCACTCCTCTTCCGAAGGGAAAATCCTCGAGGACCCCGGCGTAGAGGCGGACGAGCTCGTCTATCAGCGCACCATTCGGCCGGAGGACGCGCCCGACCAGGCGACTGTCATCACCATCGCGTTCGAGCGCGGCGATGCGGTGGCGATCGATGGCGAACGCCTCTCTCCCGCCAGCCTGCTGACCAGGCTGAACGCGCTGGGAAAGGCGAACGGCATCGGCCGGCTCGATCTCGTGGAGAACCGCTTCGTCGGCATGAAGTCCCGCGGCGTGTATGAAACGCCCGGCGGCACCATCCTGCTCGCGGCGCATCGCGGCATGGAAAGCATCACGCTCGATCGGGAGGTGGCGCACCTC
>JAFAYM010000049.1 GCA_019240395.1 Acidisphaera sp.
GGCCACCATGTGGTTCTCCGGCCCGACCGTCGCGGTGCCGATGAAGGTGCCCGGCTTGATCGCCGCGAGCGAGGACGGCACCACCGCGCGCACGCCCCATCCCGAGGCGAGCGTCACCTTGGCATCCGTGCCCTCCGGCGTGCGCACCGTCAGCACATTCCCGTCCAGCGTCTCCACCGTGCCGCGCACGCTTCTGACAGTGGCGGGCGCGCCGGTTTGCGCGAATGTCGCGCTGAGACCCAGGAGGAGAAGGACGGGACCGGCAGCCAGGCAAGCCATCACGCGTGAGCCGTTCATGGGAAGCCTCCGGGTTGATCGGTGATCCACATGGGCGCGTCGTCCGGCACGGCAACGGTCATCACGGGCCTGCCAGCGTTCCCATCCCTCGGCGCCGAGATGCGCGATCCGACCCTGCGCGATCGTCGCCACCAGCCGGGGCCGTCCGCCTTCCTCCGCTACCAGCACCAGATCGCCACGCAGCCCAGGGGCGATCGCGCCGCGATCCGCCAGGCCGGCCGCCGCGGCCGGATTGGCCGATACCAGCGCCCAGGCCTGCGCCAGGTCGAGCACGCCGCGGCCCGCCATGATGAAGGCGGCCCGCAGCATTGCGGGATAGAAATAGTCGCTCGACAAGATGTTACAGACGCCCGCCTCGGCCAGCCGCGCCGCCTCCGCCCAGCCGAGATGGGAGCGGCCGCGCACCACGTTCGGGCTGCCCATCACCACCCAGTCGCCGGCCTGGCGCGCGGCGATGCCGACCGCCTCTGCCATCGGAAACTCGCAGATGCGCGCGCCCATGGCGCGGAAGCCGGTCCGCGCCTCGATGCTGGCGTCGTCGTGACTGGCCATCGGCAGCCCGGCGGCGCGGGCGGCGGCGGCGAGACGCTCGAGAGCCGCCGGCACCTCCGCCGCCCCTGCCTCGATGCGTCGCGCAAGCGCCGAGAAATCCGCCAGGGTCATCGCCGCGCGCTCGCTGTATTTTGCGCCCGCCACCGGGTCGGCCAGCTTGCGCAGGATCGACGGCGTGTGATCATTGAACGCCAGCAGATGCACGCGCCCGGCGGCGATGTCGGCCAGCGCCGTGTCTGATGCGGCGAGGTTGTAGGCCTCCCAGCGCAGATGCACGCGCATGTCGCAGACCCAACGCTGGCCGGCGAGCGCCGCCAGCAGCGCCTGCCAGGCCGGCAGGCTGCGCAGCCCCGGCTCCCAGGACAGCGTGATGCCGTGAAAGGCCGTGGTGATGCCGTTGGCCAGCAGCTGCGCCTCGGTATCGCGCAGCGCGATGTCGACGGGAAAATCCACGCCCGGGCGCGGCTGCACCTGCCGCTCGAACGCGTCGCCATGGATGTCGACGATGCCGGGCAGCACCAGCAGGCCGCGCGCGTCGAACACCCGCCCGCCGACGCCATCGAATGCGGCGATGCGCCCGGCCTCGAGCCGCAGATCGACGTCGGAGAGTCCGTCGGGCAGCAGCACGCGGCCGCCGCGGATGCATAGCTCGGCCATGGCAATTCCTCAGGGTTCGAAGACGATCTGCACGCGCGGCGTCGGATAGCGCGCGGTGCCGTACTCGACAATCGCGCCGGCACGGTCGACGTTGATGTTCTCGGTGATCAGCAGCGGCCGGCTGCGCGGCGTGCGCAGCAGCTCGGCCTCGCGCGCATCGGGCAGTCGCGCCGAAACCCTCGTCACCTGGCGCAGATAATCCGACACCCCGACCCGGCGCAGCGCCTCGGTAATGGTCGGCGCCTCGCGCAGGGCCTCGAGGAGTCCGGACAGTCGCGCAGCCGGGAAATGATGCGTCCCCAGGCTGACCGGCGTGCCGTCGGCCAGGCCGAGCCGCTCCAGCAGCACCACCCTGGCGCCCTGGCGGATGCCGAGGCCCGACGCCACCGCCGGCTCAGCCGCGACCTCGAGCAGCCGCAGGACGCGGCCGGACGGCTCCTTGTTGTGACGCCGGATCCACTCGGAGAAGCGGGTGCGCGCGCCGACGGTGTAGTCGATCACGTCCTCCGGCACGAAGGAGCCGCGGCCCTGCTCCACCCGCACCAGGCCGGCCCGCGACAGCTCCTCGAGGGCGCGGCGGACAGTGTGGCGGTTGACGCCGAATCGGTTCGAGAGCTGCGCCTCGGTCGGCAGCCGGCCTCCCGGGGCGGGATGGCCGGCTCCGATCTCCCCGCGCAGCGCGTGGGCGATCTGCCGCCACAGCGCGACGCCGCTCTGGCGCAGCACCGGTTCGCGGGCGGCCGGCTCGGGTGTCACCGCAACTTCATTCTTCGCCACCGCCGCTCCATGCGAACGAGGCTTGACGCCTACTCCGGTGCTTGGCTAGCTGTCTAGACATCTTCTGAGAACCTGCCATGCCGCCTCATGAGATCGCGGGCTCCAATCCGACACAGGAGCGCCGCCGATGGATGGCCGTGCTGGCGCGGGCGAGCGCCGGCGAGATCGAGGCGCGCCTGGCCGACGGCCCGGAGTTGCCGCCGCACGTCCGGCTGCGCGGGCCGGAGACCGGCATGGTGATGGTGCGCGGACGCGCCGGGGGCAGCGGCGCGCCGTTCAACCTCGGTGAAATGACGGTGACGCGCTGCGCCGTTCGACTCGAAAGCGGCACGATCGGCCACGCCTACGTCGCGGGCACCGACGTCAAGCAGGCGGAACTCGCCGCGGTGCTGGACGCGGCGCTGCAGGACGGCGGACGCCAAGCGGGGTTGCAGCAGGCGGTGATCGCGCCGCTCGCTGCCTTGCAGGCGGCGCGGCGAGCCGACGAAGCCGCGAAAGCCGCGGCCACCAGCGTCGAGTTCTTCACCATGGCGACGATGCGCGGCGGATGAGCCTCGACCTGCCCGGTTTCGCCGATCCGGTGGCGCAGGCGCAAGGCTGCTTTCGCGCCGTGCTCAATGCGCTGTCGCGGCCGGGACGACTGTGCGAGGCCGGCGCCGGCCTGACCCCGCCGACGCCGCTCGATGCGGCGACCGGCGCCGTGCTGCTGACCCTGCTGGATGGCGACACGACGCTCTGGCTCGACGCGGCGTGCGGCGCGGCGCGCGAGTGGCTTGCCTTTCACACCGGCGCGCCGGTGTGCGCCGCCCCGGCGGACGCCGACTTTCTGCTTTGCCGCGACCTGCCCGATCTTGCCGGCGTGCAGGCCGGCAGCGACGAAGCTCCGGAAGACGGCGCGACGGTCATTCTGCAGGTGCCGGCGCTTGGCCGCGGCCGCGCGATGCGCCTGTTCGGCCCCGGCTTGCGTGATCCCGCTGAATTGCGTGTCGACGGCCTGCCCGCCGGATTTGCGTCGTCCTGGCAGGCCAACCACGCGCGCTTCCCGCTTGGCGTCGATCTGATCCTCTGCGCCGGAACCAGGCTCGCCGCTTTGCCGCGCAGCGTCGCGGTGGAGAGCCTCTGATGGCCTATGTCGCGGTCAAGGGCGGCGAGCGCGCCATCGACAACGCGCATGCCTGGCTGGCCGACGCGCGACGCGGCGATCCCGACCTGCCCGCACTGACATTGGCGCAGATCGAGCAGCAGCTCGGCCGCGCCGTGGACCGCGTCATGGCCGAGGGCGCGCTGCATGATCGCCGCCTCGCCGCGCTGGCGCTCATGCAGGCGCAGGGCGACGTAACCGAGGCGGCGTTCCTGTTGCGCGCCTATCGCACCACCCTGCCCCGCTTCGCCGCCGGCGAGCCGCTCGACACCGCCGCGATGCACCTGCGCCGGCGCGTCTCGGCGATCTACAAGGACCTGCCGGGCGGGCAGATGCTCGGCCCGACCACCGACTACACCCACCGGCTGCTGGACTTCGCGCTGCCGACCGCAAGCCCCGCGCCGGCAGCGCGCCGGACCGGCGAGCCGAAACCCATGCCGCGCATCGGCGACATCCTCGGCGCCGAGGGGCTGATGGAGCCGGACGCGGCCGACCCGGGATCGTCCGGCGACCTGACACGCGAGCCGCTCGCCTTCCCGGCGGCGCGTGACGTGCGGCTGCAGGCGCTGGCCCGCGCCGACGAGGGCTTCCTGCTTGGGCTGGGCTATTCGACGCAGCGCGGCTACGGCAACACGCATCCCTTCGTCGGCGAGATCCGGGTAGGCGAAACGGCGGTGGAAATCATCCCGCCCGAGCTCGGTTTTCCGATCAGTATCGGCGACATCACGCTGACCGAATGCCAGATGGTGACGCAGTTCCGGGGCTCGAAGACCACGCCGCCGCAATTCACCCGCGGCTATGGCCTGGCATTCGGCCATTCCGAACGCCGCGCGATGGCAATGTCGCTGCTCGACCGCTCGCTGCGCGCCGCCGAGCTCGGCGAGGATGTCGTGGCGCCGGCGCAGGATGTCGAATTCGTGCTCTCGCATTGCGACAGCATCGAGGCGACCGGCTTCGTCGAGCATCTGAAGCTGCCGCACTACGTCGATTTCCAGAGCGAGCTGGAAACCATTCGCCGCATGCGCGCCGATGCGATGAGGGGGGCGCTCACCGAAGCGGAAGCGGCGGAATGAGCGGCTACAATTTCGCCTATCTCGACGAGCAGACCAAGCGGATGATCCGACGCGCCATCCTCAAGGCGGTGGCGATCCCCGGGCATCAGGTGCCGTTCGGCGGGCGCGAGATGCCGCTGCCCTATGGCTGGGGCACTGGCGGCATCCAGGTGACCGCGTCGGTAATCGGCGCCGGCGACGTGCTCAAGGTGATCGACCAGGGTGCGGACGACACCACCAACGCGGTCTCCATCCGCCGGTTCTTCGCCCGCACCGCTGATGTGCGCACGACGACACGGACGGGCGAAGCGAGCATCATCCAGACGCGGCACCGCATTCCCGAGACGCGGCTGCGCGAGGACCAGATCATCGTCTATCAGGTGCCGATCCCCGAGCCGCTGGCCAAGCTGGAGCCGAGCCGGGCCGAAGCGCGACGCATGCACGCGCTGGCGGAATATGGAGCGATGCATGTGCGCCTCTACGAGGACATCACCCGCTACGGCCATGTCTCCATCAGCTACGACTATCCCGTGCTGGTGAACCGCCGCTATCTCATGGCGCCCAGCCCAATCCCGGCTTTCGACAATCCGAAGATGCACATGATGCCGGCGTTGCAGCTGTTCGGCGCCGGTCGCGAGAAGCGCATCTATGCCGTGCCGCCCTATACCGAGGTGCGCTCGCTGGATTTCGAAGACCATCCGTTCCGCGCGACGCGGGCGCCGCATGCCTGTGCGCTGTGCGGCGCCGCTGACAGCTATCTCGACGAGGTGGTCACCGAAGATCGGGGCGGGCGCATGTTCGTCTGCTCCGACACCGACCATTGCGAGACACGGCGCAGCGCGCGCGAGGCGGCGGCGTGACCGGGGCCTTGCTGTCGGCGCGCGGCCTTTCGCTCGCCTTCGGAGCGATCCGGGCGCTCGATGCGGTCGACGCCGATCTCTGGCCCGGCGAGGTGCTGGCCGTGGTGGGTGAATCCGGCTCGGGAAAGTCCACCCTGCTCGACGTGCTCTCCGGGCGGCGGCAGCCGCAGGCGGGGATTGTCTGGTATCGCGATCCCGAGGACCATCTGCACGAATTGCACGCCATGCCGGCGCCGCGGCTGCGCGCGCTGCATCGTTCGGACTGGGGTTTCGTGCACCAGAACCCGCGCGAGACGCTGCGCATGAACGTCTCGGCCGGCGGCAATGTCGGCGAGCGGCTGATGGCGCAGGGCGCGCGCCATTACGGCGATATCCGGGCGCAGGCGATCGACTGGCTGCGACAGGTGGAGATCGATGCGGACCGCGTCGACGATCTTCCCCGCACCTACAGCGGCGGCATGCTGCAGCGGCTGCAGATCGCCCGCACGCTGGTGACGCATCCGCGACTGGTGTTCATGGACGAGCCGACCGGCGGGCTGGACGTGTCGGTGCAGGCGCGGCTGCTCGACCTGATCCGCGGCTTGGTGGCGCGGCTGAGGGTGGCGGTGGTGCTGGTGACGCACGACATCGCGGTGGCGCGGCTGCTGGCGCACCGGATCATGGTGATGCAGCGCGGGCGCGTGGTGGAGGCGGGGCTGACCGACCAGGTTTTGGACGATCCGCAGCATCCCTACACGCAGCTGCTGGTCAGTTCGGTGCTGCAGGCGTGAGTGCGACTGACGGCACTGGCGAGTGTGGTCCTGGGTGCGGGCCGCCCTCAAGCCCTCGCGCTGCGCGCGACCCCTGCGGGGCTTCGGGGCTTGACCGCGTCCCGCACCCAAGACCGAGGGCTGACATGCCAACAATGGCACGAAGCAGTCGCTGGGAAGAGGTCGAGCATAAACGGCATGTCAGCACTTGGTTTCGGACGGGCCTCGCGGTCAAGCCCCGCAGCCGCGAAGCGGTCGGCGCAGCCGAGGGCTTGAGGGCGAGGACCGACCGGAACCACACTCGCCGGGCCGTGCGTCCCAACGCCCAATGATCCTTCTCCGCACCGAAGCCCTGGCAAAGACCTTCACCCTGCATCTACAGGGCGGCACCCGCATTCCCGTGCTGACGGCCGTCGAGCTCGTGCTCCGGGAAGGCGAATGCCTCGCCCTGACCGGCCCGTCGGGCGCCGGCAAGTCCACCCTGCTGCGCAGCCTCTACGGAAACTATCGCGCCGATGGCGGCCGCATCCTGGTACGCCATGACGGCGACATGGTCGACCTCGCCGCGGTCGAGCCGCGCACCGTGCTCGCCGTGCGCGAGCGGACCCTCGGCTATGTCAGCCAGTTCCTGCGCGTGGTGCCGCGCGTTGCCGCGCTCGACCTCGTCGCGGAAATGGCCGGCAGGAACGCCGAGCCCGGCGAGGCACGCCGCCGCGCCGCCGCGCTGCTGCTGCGCCTGAACGTGCCGGCGCGCCTGCACCGGTTGCCTCCCGCCACCTTCTCCGGGGGCGAGCAGCAGCGCGTCAACCTGGCGCGCGGCTTCATCGGTGGCCATCCCGTGCTGTTGCTGGACGAGCCGACTGCCTCGCTCGACGACACCAACCGCGACATCGTCATCGACCTGATCCGCGAGACCAAGCGGGGCGGTGTGGGCATCGTCGGCATCTTCCACGACGGGATCGTGCGCGAGGCCGTCGCCGACCGCATATTTCCCGTGCTGCCGCTGCAGGACGCCGCATGAACGGCGAGAGCGTGGTCGCCAATGCGCGGCTGGTCCTGCCGGATTGCGTGTCGACCGGCAGCCTTGTGCTGCGCGGCGGCCGCATCGCCGCGGTGCAGCCCGGGCCCGGCATCCCGTCGCGCGCGGAGGATCTCGACGGCGACTTCCTGCTGCCGGGCGTGGTCGACGTGCATACGGACAATCTCGAACGGCAGGTGCAGCCGCGCAGCAACGCGCGCTGGCCGTCCCGCTCGGCGCTGGTGGCGCATGACGCGCAATGCGCCGCCGCCGGCGTGACCACCGTGCTGGACGCGCTCTGCCTCGGTCATCTCGGCTACGAGAAGGATCGCAAGCAGACGTTTCGCGACGGCGTCGCCGATCTCGACGCGCTCGCCGATACCGATCTGCTGAAGGCCGAGCACTACCTGCATTTGCGCTGCGAGGTGCCGGCGTCCGACATGCTGGAGCTGCTCGATCCGGTGATCGAGCATCCTCGCGTGCGCATGGTCAGCCTGATGGACCACACGCCGGGCTACGGCCAGTACGCGGATATCGACCTCTACCGGACGCTGCGGCGGCGCGACGGATGGGATCCCGCGACCATCGAGCGCAGCATCGGCGAAGTCCAGGAGCGGCGCGCCCGGCACGCCGAGCCGAACCGCCGCGCCCTGCTCGACCGCGTCGCCGGCCGCCGGCTGGCGTTAGCCAGCCACGACGACCGCACCGAGGCGGAGGTCGCGCGCAACGACGCCGACGGCATCCGGATTGCCGAATTTCCGGTGACCATGACGGCGGCGCAGGCGGCCCGGGCGCGCGGCATGCAGGTGATCGCCGGCGCACCCAACATCGTGCGCGGCGGCTCGCACGCCGGCAACGTCGACGCCGCCGATCTGGTACGCGCCGGCGCGGTGGACGCCTTCGCGTCGGACTACGTGCCGGCGAGCCTTGTCGAAGCAGCGTTCCTGTGCGTCGGCCTCACCGGGATCGCGCTGCACGAAGCGGTCGCGCTGATCACCCACCGCCCGGCGCAGATGGCGCTGCTGGAGGATCGCGGCCGCATCGCGGCGGGGCTGCGCGCCGACCTCGTGCGCGTGCGCGTGCATGAAGGTCTCGCCGTGGTCCGGCAGGTCTGGCGGGCCGGCGAGCGGGTGGCTTGATCGGCCCCGACGGGCGCGTCGCGCTCTACTACGCGCCGCTGCCCGACGATCCGCTCTGGACGGCGGCCTGCGCCTGGCTGGGCCGCGATCCGCAGAGCGGCAAGACACTGGCGCAGCCGGACCTGCCGGACATCACGGCAATCACCGAGGACGCCCGCCGCTACGGCTTCCACGCCACGCTGAAGCCGCCGATGCGGCTGCGCCCCGGCCGGAGCTGGGAGGAATTGGCGGCAGAAGCGGCGTCGCTCGCCGCCACGATCGCGCCCTTCGAGCTGCCGCCGCTCGCCGTCGCCGAGCTCGATGGTTTCCTCGCGCTGAGCGAGACCGCGCCCTGCCCCGAACTGCGTGCCCTCGCCGACACGTTCGTCGCCGGCCTGGACCCCTTTCGTGCCCCGCCCGACTCCGCCGAGCTGGCGCGCCGCCGCGGCCGCGGACTGTCGCCGCAGCGCGAGGCGCTGCTGCGCCGCTGGGGCTATCCCGACGTGTTCGACTCGTGGATGTTCCACATGACGCTCACCCGCCGCCTCACCCCCGCCGAGCACGCCCTTTACCGCCCGGCGGCGGAGGCGCATCTGGCCGAAGCGCTGCGCACGAAACGGCTCGTCGCGGATGTCTGCCTGTTCGTGCAACAGCATGCCAGCGAGCCGTTCGACATCGCCCTGCGCCTGAGACTCGGTGGAGGGTGATCTTCGGCCAGCGTTCAAACGGGGTGAGCCCGGCGGGATTCGAACCCGCGGCCCCATGATTAAAAGTCACGTGCTCTACCAACTGAGCTACGGGCTCGGCCACCACGGCGGGAGGGCCAGCAACGACAGAGCGGGCCCGGCGTCAATAGCTTTCCCGATCAGCTCTTCACGTCGGCGGCGACGCGCATGTGGATGATGCGGTCGGGGTTCTGCACCGTGCCGCCCGAGCCGCTGCCACGCTTGATCTGGTCGACATACTCCATGCCGGAGGTGACGCGGCCCCAGATCGTGTACTGGCCGTCCAGGTTGGGCGCGGGGGCGAACATGATGAAGAACTGGCTGTTGGCGCTGTTCGGGTTAGACGTGCGCGCCGCACCGACCGTACCCCGCAGGAAATGCGCCTTGGTGGTGAACTCGGCCGGCAGGTCGGGCAGGTCGCTGCCACCGGTGCCGGTGCCGGTCGGGTCGCCGCCCTGCGCCATGAAGCCCTCGATGACCCGGTGGAACGGCGTGTTGTCGTAAAAGCCGCGGCGGCACAGCAGCTTGACCCGCTCCACGTGCTTGGGCGCCAGATCGGGCAGCAGCTGGATCACCACCCGGCCGTATTTGATGTCCATGTAGACGGTGTTCTCGGGATCGGCCTGGGCGGCGGCGTTTTCGCTCATCGTGGTTCCAATCGTGGCTGTTCCAAGCGCGGCAAGGGCGGCAAGCAGGCGACGTCGATGCATGATCTCTCCTTCTAGGGTATTTCCGGCCGCGCGCTCAGGCGGCGGTGTGGGCCAGCAGGCGCTTCAGGGTGAGCGGCGGCACGCAGGTGGAGACGTCGCCGCCGAAACGGGCAACCTCCTTGACCAGGCTCGAGGAAATGAACTGGTGCCGCTCGCTGGCCATCAGGAACACCGTCTCGATGCCGGGATCGAGGCGGTAGTTCATCCCGGTCATCTGGAACTCATAGTCGAAATCCGAGCCGACGCGCAGGCCGCGCACGATCACGCCGGCGCCGACCTCGCGGGCGAAATCCACCAGCAGCGCGCGGAACAGCCGCACCTCGATCACCGTGCCGGTGCGCTCCGCGATCGCCTCGGTCTCGGCGCGCATCAGCTCGATCCGCTCCTCGAGCGAGAAGATCGGGTTCTTGCCGGGGTTGTTCGCCACCCCGATCACCAGCCGGTGCAGGATGCGCGAGGCGCGCGCGATGATGTCGATATGGCCGTTGGTCACGGGATCGAAGGTGCCGGGATAGATGCCGACATGGGCTTTGCGAACCCCGTGGGCGACCGGCTCCTCGGCCTCAGCCATCGTCGCGGTCCTCGGCGTCCGGCACGCCATCCGCCTCGAGGACGGGGAAGACGCTGGTGACGTGCTCGCCGCTGTCCAGCCGGAACAGCGTCACGCCCATCGCTTGGCGCCCGGTGATGCGCACCTGGTCGGCCGGTACGCGGATCAGCCGCCCGGCATCGGTGACCAGCATGACGTCGTCGCCCTGGCGCACCAGAAATGTGCCGACGACCGCCCGCCCGTTGCGCGGCGCCAGCGTGATGTTGGCGATCCCCAGACCGCCCCGGCCGCTCACCCGATAATCATAGGCCGAGGAGCGCTTGCCGAAGCCGGCGTCGGTGACGGTGAGCAGGAACTCCTCCATGCCCTCGAGTTCCTCGATGCGCTCCGGCGGCAGCGCCAGATCGGGCGCCGCCTCGGTCTCCTCGGAGAGCTCGACCTCCTCGCCCGCGCTGCGCCGACGCGCCGCGGCAAGCTTGAGATAGGCGGCGCGTTCCTCGACGCTGGCGTCGACGTGACGCAGTATCGAGAGGCTCATCACCTCGTCTGCCGACCCGAGGCGAATGCCGCGCACGCCGGAGCTGTCGCGACCGGCGAAGACGCGCAGGCTGTCATCGGAAATCTGGAAGCGCAGGCAGCGGCCGAGCCGGGTGGCCAGCAGCACATCGTCGCCGTCGCGGCAGGTGGCGACGCCGATCAGCCGGTCGCCCTCATCGAGCTTCATGGCGATCAGGCCGGAACTGCGGACGTTGCGGAAATCCGACAAACGGTTGCGCCGCACGGTGCCGCGCGACGTCGCGAACACCAGGTGCAGGCCCTCCCACAGGCTCTCGTCCTGCGGCAGCGGCAGCACGGTGGTGATGGTGTCGGAGTTTAGGTCCGGCAACAGGTTGACCAGCGCGCGGCCTTTCGCCGTCGGGCTAGCCTCCGGCAAACGCCAGACCTTTTCGCGGAACGCCTTTCCCCCGCTCGAGAAGAACAGCACCCATTGATGGGTGTGGGCATTGAAGCTGCGGGTCACGATGTCGTCGCCGCGGGTGCCGGCGGCGGTGCGCCCGCGGCCGCCCCGGTTCTGCTGGCGGAAGGTCTCGAGCGGCGTGCGCTTGATGAAGCCGTCGCGGGTGATCGTCACCACCATCTGCCCGGGCTCGATCAGGCTCTCGTCGTCCTGATCGGCGACGGCATCGACGATCGTGGTCAGCCGCGGCGCCGCGAGCTCGGCGCGTGCTTCGGCGAGTTCGGCGCGCATCACCTCCATGCGCCGGACATGCGAGCCGATGATCTCCAGCAGCTGGCCGATCCGCGCCGCGACTTCCTGCATCTCCTGGCTGATCTTCTCGCGCTCGAGGCCGGTCAGGCGCTGCAGCCGCAGTTCGAGGATGCCGCGTGCCTGCGCCTCGGTGAGCCGCACCGTGCCCGAGGCGGTGATGACGTTGCCGGCGTCGTCGATCAGCGCCAGCAGCGGCGCCACGTCGCCGGCCGGCCAGTCGCGATCCATCAGGGCGGTGCGCGCCGTCGCGGCATCCGGGCTGGCGCGGATCAGCCGGATCACCTCGTCGATATTGGCCACCGCGATGCCGAGGCCGACGAGCAGATGCGCGCGATCCCGGGCGCGCGCCAGCTCGAAGCGGCTGCGCCGGATGATCACCTCCTCGCGGAAGGCGATAAAGCTGAGCAGCGCGTCCTTCAACCCCAGCAGCCGCGGGCGGCCGCCATCGAGCGCCAGCATGTTGACGCCGAAGCTGATCTGCAGCTGGGTGAAACGGTAGAGCTGGTTCAGCACCACCTCCGCGGTGCCCTCGCGCCGCAGCTCGATGACGATGCGCATCCCGTCGCGGTCGCTCTCGTCGCGCAGGTCGGAAATCCCTTCCACCTGCTTGCTGCGCACCAGCTCGGCGATGCGCTCCAGCAGGGTGGATTTGTTCACCTGGTAGGGGATTTCGGTGACGATGATGGCGGTGCGGTTGCCGCGCAGCTCCTCGAACTCGGCCTTGGCGCGCACCACCACCGAGCCGCGCCCGGTCTCGAACGCGGCACGGATGCCGGAGCGGCCGAGGATCATGCCGCCGGTCGGAAAATCCGGCCCGGGGACGATCTCCATCAGCCTTTCGAGCGGCGTGTCGCGGTCGTTCACCAGAGCCAGGGTGGCGTCGATGATCTCCGTCGGATTGTGCGTCGGGATGTTGGTCGCCATGCCCACGGCGATGCCGCTGGCCCCATTGATCAGCAGGTTGGGGAAGCTCGCGGGCAGCACCCGCGGCTCCTGCGCGCTCTCGTCATAGTTCGGCTGGAAGTCGACGGTGTCGCGGTCGATGTCGGCGAGCAGCAGGCTGGCGGCGCGGGCGAGCCGCACCTCGGTGTAGCGCATCGCAGCCGGGGGATCGCCGTCGACGCTGCCGAAATTGCCCTGGCCGTCGATCAGCGGCACCCGCATCGAGAAAGGCTGCGCCATGCGCACCATGGCGTCGTAGATCGCGGCGTCGCCATGCGGGTGGTACTTGCCCATGACATCGCCGCTGACGCGGGCGGATTTGCGGTACGGCTTGTCCGGAGTGAAGCCGCTTTCCTGCATGGCGAAGAGGATGCGGCGGTGCACCGGCTTGAGACCGT
This sequence comes from Acidisphaera sp., assembly GCA_019240395.1. Classification (GTDB taxonomy): domain Bacteria; phylum Pseudomonadota; class Alphaproteobacteria; order Acetobacterales; family Acetobacteraceae; genus JAFAYA01. The sequence continues at coordinate 12,817 of JAFAYM010000049.1, forward strand.
CGCGCGCGTCCGGCAGGGCGCGGCTGACGATGACGGACATGGCGTAGTCGAGGTAGGAGCGGCGCATCTCCTCCTCGAGCATCACGGGCGGCATGTCGGGCGGGCCGGTGTCGCTCATCAGAAGTAAGGCGAGGGCTCTGCCCCAAACGCTGAAGTATGGGACTCGCTGGGGGCAGCGGCCCCCAGACCCCATATACTTAAGTCAAGGGGTTTGGGGCCGACGGGCCCCAATGGGGTCCCATGCTTCAGCGATTGGGGGCAAAGCCCCTCGCCTTCTTCCACTTCCAGCATTTCCTAGAATGGGATCTCGTCGTCGAGATCGCCGCCCGGACGCTCAGCATCCCAGCCCCCGCCACCGGAGGTCCCGGAGGCGGCTGGGCGAGCGCCGCCGGCGGCCGGCCGTTGGCTGCTCTGGTAGCCGCCGGACTCGCCCTCGCCGCGACCGCCGAGCATGGTCAGGTCGCCGCGAAACCGGTCGATCACCACCTCGGTGGTGTATTTCTCCTGGCCGGACTGATCGGTCCATTTGCGGGTCTGCAGCTGGCCCTCGACATAGACCTTGGCGCCTTTGCGCAGGTATTTCTCCGCGACGTCACCGACACGCTCGTTGAAGATGACGATGCGATGCCACTCGGTACGCTCCTTGCGCTCGCCTGAGGTTCGGTCGTTCCAGGTTTCGCTCGTCGCCAGGGTGAAATTGACGATCTTCTGCCCGCTCTGCGTGGTGCGGATTTCCGGGTCCTTGCCGAGGTTGCCGACCAGGATGACCTTGTTGACGCTGCCAGCCATGCTGGGTCTACCTTTTCTCTTGCCATGCGAGCCGGCGCGGAGTCGGTCCGGGCCGCAGTCTACGCCGCCCTGACCGCCGCGACCAGCACGGCCCCCCCCTGCAACTCGGCCCCTTTGCATCGCGCTCCGGATTGCCATATGGGTGGAACAGTTCCAGAACACAACCGCCTTCATCTCCCGGGATTTCCCTGCATGGCCGGCTCCATCCATGTGCGCGGCGCGCGTGAGCACAACCTCAAGAACGTGGATGTGGAGATCCCCCGCGACAGCCTGACCGTGCTCACCGGCCTGTCCGGCTCCGGCAAATCCTCGCTGGCGTTCGACACCATCTACGCCGAGGGCCAGCGGCGTTACGTCGAGAGCCTGTCCGCCTATGCGCGCCAGTTCCTCGAGCTGATGGGCAAGCCCGATGTCGACAGCATCGACGGGCTCTCTCCCGCCATTTCCATCGAGCAGAAGACCACCAGCCGCAATCCGCGCTCCACCGTGGGCACGGTGACGGAGATCCACGACTACATGCGCCTGCTCTGGGCGCGCGTCGGCGTGCCCTATTCGCCGGCGACCGGGCTGCCGATCGAGGCGCAGACGGTCAGCCAGATGGTGGACCGCGTGCTGGCGATGCCGGAGGGCACGCGGCTGCTGCTGCTGGCGCCGGTGGTGCGCGACCGCAAGGGCGAATACCGCAAGGAACTGGCCGAGCTGCAGCGCCGCGGCTTCACCCGCGCCAAGGTGGACGGCAAGCTCTACGAGATCGGCGAGGTCCCGGCGCTCAACCGCAAGATCAAGCACGAGATCGAGGCGGTGGTGGATCGGGTGGTGGTGCGCGAGGGCCTCGCCCCGCGGCTGGCCGACAGCTTCGAGACGGCACTCGGGCTCGCCGACGGCGTGGTCTACGCGGAGAACGCTGATAGCGGGGAGCGCACCGTGTTCAGCAGCCGCTTCGCCTGTCCGGTCAGCGGCTTTTCCATCGAGGAGATCGAGCCACGGCTGTTCAGCTTCAACAGTCCGCACGGCGCCTGCCCGGCCTGCGACGGGCTCGGCCTGGAGAGCTTCTTCGACCCGCATCTCGTCGTGCCGGACGAGCGCGCCTGCCTGGCCGCCGGTGCCATCGCCCCGTGGAGCGGCGCGCAGAGCCCCTATTACGACCAGACGCTCGCGAGCCTGGCGCGCCACTACAAGGTGAGCACACGCGCCGCCTGGTCGGACCTGCCGGAAGCGGTGCGCCAGGCCGTGCTGTTCGGGTCGGCCGAGCCGGTTGCTTTCGCTTACAAGGACGGCGTCCGCTCCTACACCGTCACCAAGCCGTTCGAAGGAGTGATCCGCAATCTCGAGCGCCGGCGGAAGGAGACCGACAGCGCCTGGGTGCGCGAGGAGCTTTCCCGCTATCAGGCGGAGAAGCCATGCGCGGTGTGCCGGGGTGCCCGGCTCAAGCCCGAGGCTTTGGCGGTGCGGGTGGCGGGCAAGAACATCGCCGAGGCCTCCGAGCTGTCGATCCGCGCTGCCCTGGCCTGGTTCCGCGACGCCGGTGCGAGCTTGACGCCGCAGCGCCAGGAGATTGCCCGGCGCATCCTGCGCGAGATCGTCGAGCGGCTGCAGTTCCTGGTCGATGTCGGTCTGGACTATCTGACACTGGGCCGTGGCTCGGCCACGCTCTCGGGCGGCGAGAGCCAGCGCATCCGGCTCGCCAGCCAGATCGGTTCGGGGCTGACCGGCGTGCTCTATGTGCTGGATGAACCGTCGATCGGCCTGCACCAGCGCGATAACGCACGATTGCTGACGACGCTCCGGCGGCTCAAGGCGCTCGGCAACACGGTGCTGGTGGTGGAGCACGACGAGGACGCGATCCGCGCCGCCGACCATGTGATCGACATGGGCCCGGCCGCCGGCATCCACGGCGGCCACGTCGTGGCGCAGGGCACGCCGGCGGAAATCGCTGCGAACCCGCGTTCGCTGACCGGCGACTATCTGTCCGGCCGCAAGCGCATCGCCATCCCGGGTCTGCGCCGCCCGGTGCAGAAGGGCCGTGCGATCCGCGTCGTGGGCGCGCGCGGCAACAACCTCAAGGCTATTTCCGCGGCGTTCCCGCTCGGCACCTTCACCTGCGTGACCGGCGTCTCCGGCGGCGGAAAATCCACGCTCGTGGTGGACACGCTGTACAAGGCGGCGTCGCGCCGGCTGATGGGCTCGGGCGAGGTGCCGGCGGCGCATGACCGCATCGAGAACCTCGAGCTGCTCGACAAGATCATCGACATCGACCAGTCGCCGATCGGCCGCACGCCGCGTTCCAACCCGGCGACCTACACCGACCTGTTCGCACCGATCCGCGACTGGTTCGCCGAGCTGCCGGAGGCGCGTGCCCGCGGCTACAAGCCGGGGCGCTTCAGCTTCAACGTCAAGGGCGGCCGCTGCGAGGCCTGCCAGGGCGACGGCGTGCTGAAGATCGAGATGCACTTCCTGCCGGACATGTTCGTCACCTGCGACGTGTGCAAAGGCCGCCGCTACAACCGCGAAACCCTGGACGTGAAGTTCCGCGATAAGTCCATCGCCGACGTGCTGGACATGACCGTGGAGGAGGCCGTGCCGTATTTCAGCGCGGTCAGCCGCATCCACGACCGCCTGCGCATCCTTCAGCAGGTCGGGCTCGGCTACATCAAGCTGGGACAGCAGGCGACGACGCTGTCGGGCGGCGAGGCGCAGCGCATCAAGCTGTCCAAGGAGCTGGCGCGGCGGGCCACCGGCCGCACCCTCTATATCCTCGACGAGCCGACCACCGGCCTGCATTTCGAGGACGTCCGCAAGCTGCTCGAAGTGCTGCACACGCTGGTCGAGCAGGGCAACACGGTGGTGGTGATCGAGCACAATCTGGAGGTGATCAAGACCGCAGACTGGATCCTCGATCTCGGCCCCGAAGGCGGCGACGGGGGGGGACGTGTGGTCGCGGAGGGGACACCGGAGCAGATCGCGGCCGATCCGGCGAGCCACACCGGCCGGTTCCTCGCGCCCCTCCTGGCTGCTGCCGGGCCGCAGCATGCGCGCCGGCGGGCCTGAGAGCTCTCAGCCGCGCTCACGTAAGGTTGACTCACCCCGGTAACATTGCGGCTCGACATTGTCCGATTCGGTACGCATGTGAAGGACAGGCTCCAAGCCGTTGACCTCAGGCCGGGCCGGAGGCGGAGCGCCGCCCGCGTAACGGACGCGTCCGCTTCATCACTTCCCAGGACTGACCACCTGATGGCGGAAACGCCGTCAGGTGGTATTTTGACTGCCATAGTTTCGGCGCGATTGCGTTGATGCGTTTCCAGTCTCAAATCCGGCCGAGCAGCGCCGCCCGCACGACAGCCAGCCGGTCCGCCACGCCACGCTCACGACTCGAACTGCGCACGGACGACCCTCGGACAATCCGATCGAGATCGCGCCTCGCCAGCACGGCAGGAAGCCCTGCAGCGATGGCACGACGAGGCACCGTCACGCCGAGGCCGGCTCGCAGCATGCCGCGCCCCCCTTCCGCGAGGACCCGCATCACCGGCAGCAGGGCGGCTGCCCGAGGGGCAGCGATCACCGCCTCGACAGACAATCCATGCCGTGCCAGCACGTCTTCCGGCAGCAGGCAGCGCCCGCGACTGGCCTGGATTTCGACGCTTCGCAGCACGCCCGCCGCCCCGTACGCGGCGCCGAGAAGGCGCAACCCCTCGCAGTCCGAGGCCCCGAGCAGCCCGCCGGCGATCGCCGCCACCTGCCCGGCCGTGCCCAGCAGGTAGTCGCGCCAAGCTGCCAGCGTCGGGATCGGCGGCTCCGCCTCGATCTCGCGCGCCTCGATCAGCGACAGCAGGCTCGCCGGCTCCAGCATGCCTTCCGCCAGGGCCCTCGCCAGCGGCGTCGCCACCTCGTGCGGGCGCGGCGCTCCCTCCACCGCCTCGCGCCACCACTGCAGACGGATCAGCGCCAGCGTGGACTGCGAGGCGATTTCGCCGGCGCGCGCCAGCTCATGATTGAAAGCGTAGAGCAGGAGCAGCGCCTCGCGCCGCGCCGCCGGGGCGAACAGCGCGGTCAGGAAGCGATCGGGATCGTGCCGGCGCACCAGCCTTGCAGCCGGGCTCAGCCCCGATCCACCGGCGCGCGCTTGACGTCTCCCGCCGGCGCCCATAGCTAGCCTGTCGGGTTAAGGCGCGGGCCTTCTCGCAACCCGCGGCGGAAGCGCATTTCCCCTGAAGAACAGCTCGGAGAACGGTCCATGGCCTTCGAACTCCCTCCCCTTCCCTACGCCAAGAACGCGCTCGCCTCGAACGGCATGTGCGAGGAAACCCTGGAGCTGCATCACGGCAAGCATCATCAGGCCTACGTGACGGCGCTGAACGGCTTCGTCGAGAAGGATCCCAATCTCCAGGGCAAGTCGCTCGAGGAGATCATCAAGCTGTCGAACAACAAGCCGGACATGGCGCCGGTGTTCAACAACGCCGGCCAGCATTGGAACCACACGCTGTTCTGGCCGGCGATGTCGCCCAATTCCGGCGGCAAGATCCCCGGCCGGCTCGAAAGCAAGCTCAACGAGGATTTCGGGGGCGTCGACAAATTCAAGGAGGCGTTCAAGACCGCCGCCGTCGGCCAGTTCGGTTCGGGGTGGGCCTGGCTGGTGCTCGGCACTGACGGCAAGCTGAAGGTGACCAAGACGCCGAACGGCTCGAACCCGCTGGCGACCGGCGAGGGCACCGCACTCCTCGGCATCGATGTCTGGGAGCACAGCTATTACCTCGACTTCCGCAACCGCCGGCCGGACTACGTGCAGAACTGGCTCGACAAGCTGGCGAACTACGAGTTTGCCGAGAGCAAGCTGGGCTGACGCAAGAAAGCTAGGCGAGGGCTCTGCCCCAACACTGAAGGAGGGGACCCGCTGGGGCCCGTCGGCCCCAGACCCTTTTTCTTTTTGTGGGAGTCGAAGGGGGCGAAGCCCCTCGCCTTAGCTTCCTGCCTTGACCGGCTTGCTGTCATTGGCCGCCGTCGGCGTCAGCACCGACGTGATCGTGTCGCGCAGCACCGTCACCCGCACCGTCGGCGCGATCTCCACCTCGATCTCGTCGGAGCCCTCCCGCACCTTCTGCACGCTGCCGACGATGCCGCCCCCGGTCACCACACGATCGCCGCGCTTGAGCAGGGACAGCGCGCGCTTCATCTCCTTCTGCCGCGTCTGCTGCGGGCGGATCAGCAGGAAATAGAACACGCCGAAGATCAGGATCAGCGGCGCGAACTGGGTCAGCGGACCCAGCATGCCGGCGACGGCATCCTGCGCATATGCGGGCGTGATCAGGCTCGGCATCGCTGGTTTCCGGGTTGCCGTGATGTGGCGCGGACCATACTTTCCGCCCCCCGCCCGTCAAGCTCGACACCCCGCCGCATGGATCGCCGACGCCATGGATGACCGCCTGATCGCCGCGATGCTGCGCATCGCCGACGCGCTGGAGCGTCTGGCGCCGCCGGCGCCCGCCCCGGCCGATCTGTCGGCGGCCGACGCCTTCGTCTGGCACCCGGAGCGGCAGAGGCTGCAGCCGGTCGAGGCGGTGGCGGGTGTGGAGATTGCGTTGCTGCGCGGCATCGAGCGGCAGAAGACCCTGCTGCTCGACAACACGCGCCGCTTCGCCCAGGGGCTGCCCGCCAACAACGTCATGCTGTGGGGCGCCCGCGGGATGGGCAAATCCTCGCTGATCAAGGCCGCCCACGCGCAGGTCGAGGCGGAGGCGCCGGGCAGCCTGGTGCTCATCGAGATCTGGCGCGAGGACATCGCCACCTTGCCCGACCTGTTGCGCCGGCTGCGCGGCCAGCATCGCCGTTGCCTGGTGTTCTGCGACGATCTCTCCTTCGAGCGCGAGGACGCCGACTACAAGGCGCTGAAATCGGTGCTCGACGGCGGCATCGAAGGGCGTCCCGAGCACGTGCTGTTCTACGCCACCAGCAACCGCCGCCACCTGATGCCGCGCGACATGATCGAGAACGAGCGCTCCACCGCCATCAACCCGTCCGAAGCGACGGAGGAGAAGGTCTCGCTCTCCGACCGCTTCGGCCTGTGGCTCGGATTCCACAACTGCGACCAGGACACCTTCTTCGCCATGATCGAGGGCTATGCCGACAGCTTCGGCCTGCCGATCGGGCGCGAGGCGCTGCGCGCCGAGGCTGTCGAGTGGTCGGTCACCCGCGGCGGCCGCTCCGGCCGCGTCGCCTGGCAGTTCATCCAGGACCTCGCCGGCCGGCTCGGCGTGCGGACGAGCGAGCCGCGGGCCTAGAGCAATATCGGCCTAACTGGACTCGCCTTGCGATTCCAGGCCGATGAAATTGCTCGCGAAACATGGGTAGAGCAGGTACGCCTCGCGCGAACATGCTCCAGGGAGCCTATTGCGCGAGGCCGGCACGGCGCAGCCCCTCGGCGTACAGCGCCAGGTCCTTGGTGAGCGATACCGGCGAGCGGGCGACCGCCTCCGCCACGGTGAAGCCCGGCTCCAGCCGCAACAGGTGATCGCGAACCTCGTCAGCCGCCGTCGTCCAGCCGAGATGGCCGAGCGCGGAGAGATATACCTTCAGACTGGCGGAAAACGCCGAGTTGAGCTGCGTCACCCGCCGACCGATCTCCACCACCTCGACATACTCGCCGCGAAGCAGGCGGGGCACCATCAACGCCATGTCGAAAAAAAACGCGTGCGGATCGAACGGCGACAGCCGCCGCGAGTGCTCTATCCGCCTGATCCCCTCCTCGTGGTGGCCGGCGTAGGAGAAGGTGAGCCCGGAGAACATCCAGGCCAGCGGCAGGTTGGGATTCAGCGACAGCGCCCGCTCATGCAGCACCATTGCCTCCTCCAGACGCTTGTCGAGGAAGGCCCGCACGTGCCCCAGGATGGCGAGGCCGCGCGCGTCCTCCGGGTCGAGTGTCACCGCGCGGTCGGCGAGCTCCCCGGCCCGCGTCATTGCCTGCCCGGGGTGCTCGGCCCACCCCTGGCCGACGAGGAAAACGTGCCAATAGGCCAGCCAGGCGTGCGCCGCGGCGTAACTCGGGTCGCGCGCCACCGCGGCCTCCAGCGCCTCGCCGGCGGCCCGGAAGCTCGCCTGGTCCAGGCGATAAATGGCGGGGATGGCCTGCAGCAGCAGTTCGTAGGCGCTGGGGTCCGCCGCGGGGCGACCGGCAACGCGGGCCCCCTCATGCAGCAGCAGCTCCGGATCGACCTGGGCGACGATTTCCGCGGCCATCTCGTCCTGCAGGCTCAGCAGGTCGGTCGCCGGGCGGTCGAAGCGCCGGGCCCACACGACGTGGCCGCCCGCCCGCAGGTCGAGCAGACGCACCGAAACCCGCAC
>JAFAYM010000085.1 GCA_019240395.1 Acidisphaera sp.
GCGGCGTCGCGCAGGCTGATCCCGCCGCCGCCCAGCGCCAGCGGCAGCGACGCCTCCGCGCCCGCGGGCAGCGCTAGAGGCACGCCGGCGGCACGCAGCGTCTCGGCGTAGCGCAGCGGCCCGATCCGGTCGAGCAGCGCCACGGCCGGCAGGTTCAGCGACCGGCGCAGCGCCTCGGCAAACGTCACCGATCCCGCGAAGCCGCGATCGAAATCCTCCGGCGCATATCCGCCGAACCGGCGCGGCAAGTCGACCAGCCTGGTCTGCGGGCCGGCGATCCCGTCCTCCAGCGCCATGGCGTAGATGAAGGGCTTCAGCGCCGAACCCGGCGAGCGCACCGCGCGGGTCAGGTCCACCGCACCGGCCCGCGCCTCGTTTCCCCAGTCTCCGGCGGTCAGCGCGCGGATCTCGCGCGTGCGCAGATCGCCGATCAGCAGGGCCAGCGAGGCGCGCGGCGGAAGCTCGACCAGCCGCTCCGCCGCCAGCCGCTCGAGTGCGGCCTGCAGCGGCAGGTCCAGGGTCGTCGCCACCACCGGCGCCCGTGGCACGGCCGCCAGCACCTGCGGCGCATGCAGCGGCAGCGCCCGGCGCCGGAGCGGCAAATCCTCCGGCGCGGCCGCCGCGAACAGGCCGGCTCGCACTCCCTGCGCCAGCACCCGGTCGCGCAGCAGCCTCGCCTGTTCGGGATGCCGGTCCGGACGCAGCGCTTCCGGCCGCCGCGGCAGGGCCACCAGCAGCGCCTGCTGGGCCGGATCGAGCGCCTGCGGCCGCACGCCGAACCAGGCGAAGGAGGCCGCCCGCACCCCCTCCAGATTGCCGCCGAACGGCGCCAGGCTCAGCCAGATGCCCAGAATCTCGCGCTTGGAATAGTGCGCTTCCAGCTGCAGCGCCCGCAGCGCCTCGATGATTTTCGAGCGCAGCGTGCGCGGCCTGGGCTCCAGCAGACGCGCTGCCTGCATCGTCAAGGTCGAACCGCCGGAGACCACGCGCCCGGCCCGCAGCCACTGCACTGTCGCGCGGACCAGCGCCACCGGGTCGACCCCGGGGTGATACCAGAAGCGCCGATCCTCCACGGTCACCAGCAGGTCGAGGAATTGCCGGGGCACCTCGTCGGCAGACGTGCGGAAACGCCACACCCCGCCGGGGGCGGGAAGCAGTGCAACCGTGCGTCCCTCGCGGTCCACCACCTCGGTTCCTACCGAGGCCAGGCGGTCGAGCGGCAGGGGATACAAGCGGTCGGCCAGCAGCAACGAACCGCATGACAGAGCCAAGGCCAGGAGCGCTGCCCGCAGCCTTCTCATCGGACGCGCCGGGACGATGTCCCGGGCCCCCTCAGTCGGATGGTCATTCCGCGGCTTGCACGCTGATCCGGCCGGCGGCCTGCCGGGCGTAGAGCGCGGGACGATACATGTCCGCGACTTCCGCGCCGGGCAGCTCGAAGGTGCCGGGAGTGACCGCCCGCAGCTTGATCGCCACGCGGAAGGACGGCTTCTCCCCGGTCAGGTCCACCACCGCGGCAAAGCGGTCATCGCCCGCCGGCTGCGCCTCGGTCTCCGACAGATCCTTGAGCCACGAGAGGCCCGGCGCATCGCCGGCACCGAAGCGTCCGGCGATCTCCCACCCCGCGGGCAGGCCGTGCAGCACCATCGCCCGGTGCTCCTGCCCGTCCTCGGCCCGCCCCTCCAGCACCAGCACGAACACCGTGTTCTGCCGGAGATGATCGAGATCCAGGGGACTGCCGTCCATGGCCAGGAAGCGCCGCGTGATCCGCATCTGGCTGCGCGCAGCCGGCGGGGCCTCCCGCGGCACGCCGGTCACCGACAGGCTCTCCCAGACCGGCCGGTCGCCGGCGTTGCGCGCCTGCATGTCCCGGCTCAGCGCCACCGTCACCACCGGCGCCGCCGCAAGGGGCTGGCCGTCGAGCACGATCCGGGCGGGCTGGCCGCCCCGGCCCAGCACAGCGGCGGCGGCGGCGGCCCAGGCCTGTTCCTGGGTGTCCAGCGACTTCGGATCGAGATCGGCACCCGGCAGCGCCGCGATCAGCGATGCCAGGCGATCCGGCAGCAACCCGCTCTCCCGGAGCAGCACGGCGATCGCCGCCTGGTCGCGCAACGCGGTGCCGTAGTCCGCCATCCACCATTTGCGCGCCGGCGCCTCCAGCGCCGCGGCAAAGGCCGCCTCCGCCCGCGGCTGGTCGTGCGCCAGCGCCAGCGCCGCCCCGAGCTGCGCGCGCGCCAGCGGCGTCGGCAGCTTGTCGAGATGCTCGGCCAGCACCCGCGCCGCTCCGGGCCGGCCGCTGCCGGCGCGCGCCAGATCGTACAGCCGATACACCCCGGCGGCCATTTCCTCGGGCTTGGCGGTGCCGTCATAGACGGCGTCGTCCTCGTCGGCGCGATCGCTCAAATAGCTGACGGCGTCCTTCAGCGCCTGCTCGGGGACCGGCGCGCCGGCGTCGCGGGCGCGCAGCAGGAACTCCGTCGCATAGGCGGACAGCCAGGGATCCGCATCGTCGGAGGCCGACCACAGCCCGAAGCCGCCGTCATAGCGCTGCCGATCGAGCACCGCTTCCAATGCCCGCTGCAACTGCCCGTTCGGCGCCGCCCCGTCCGGCAGCATCACCAGCGGAAACCCCTTGCTGGTCGCCTGCTCCAGGCAGTTCAGCGGATAGTCCTCGAGCGCCCGCACCAGTGCCGTCGGATCATACCGGACCGGCCCGCCGAAGCGGGCGGCCGCGCTCCAGGTGCCCGGCACATAGCGATCGGGCTGCAGCGCCAGCGCCGCCTGCGCGCCCGGTGCCAGCTCGGCGCCCGAGGCGGTGACCACGGCGCCGCGTGCCGGCCGCACGATGATCGCGCTCTCATGCTGGACGTGAAAGCCGGATGGGCCGGCGACGTCGAGACGGATCACTCCCCTGCCCGCTCCGGTCGCGGTCAGCACGGTGTTCGGCACGGCTTGCACCCCGGCCGCCAGCGTTGCCGCGAGATGCGTCGCCCCGGTGATCTGCAGCGGGCCCTCGGTGGTCAGGTCCACCGTCGCCTGGCCGGCCGGCAGGTCCAGATCGTGCAGCAGCACGCCGAGCCGCGCCTGGTCGCCCGGCGCCAGGAAGCGCGGCAGCAGCGCCTCGGCGACCAGGGGATCGCGGACGATGATGTCGGCCTGGCCGGCGCCGACCCGGTTGCCCTGCCAAGCCACCGCCATCAGCCGGATCTGGCCGTTGAAGTCCGGCAGGTCGAGCGGTACCTGCACCACCCCATCCGCCCCCGCTTGCATCGGTGACGTGAACAGGGCGACCACCTTCTGCGGGATCTCCGGCAGCACGAAGCTAGCGTCCCCACCCTGGCGCAGCGCCGTGGCGGCGCCCTCGGCCGGCGGGATCAGCCGGCCCCATTGGTCGCGGATATCGAGGGCGAGCGTCCGCCGGCCGAGGAAATGCGGCCCCGGGTCGGGGCTCTGGAACCCGGTCAGCCGCAGCACGCCCTCGTCCACCGCGGCGAGGCTGATCCAGCTCCCCGGCGCGGTGCGCACCGGGATGGTCACCCGGCCGCGCGGCGCATAGCGCTCCGCCGCGTCCACCTTCACGTCCAGCCGGCGGGTCGCCGGGTCGATGCCCAGCCAGGCGACGCCGATCGCGCGGCCCGGCCTGGCATTCGGGTCGGCGGCGAGTTGGCCGGGGCGGAACACGTGCACCAGCGCATAGGCACCCGGGCCCCAGGCCGCATCGACGGGCAGGTCGACATCGGTGCCGGAGGCGGCGACGGGGAGCGAGCGCACGCTGAACACGCGGCTGCCTGCCACCAGCACCGTCGCCTCGCCGGCGAAGGGCGCGGCGATGTGGATGCGCGCCGTGTCGCCCGGGGTATAGGCGCGCCGGTCGGCCGAGACGTCGGCCTTGTCCGGCACGTCCGGGTCGTTCGACACCGCCCAGCCCGAACGGAAGCGCACCGAGGTGGCGGCGAGCCCGCCCGCCTCCGTCACCTCCAGCCGGTAGCGGCCGAACTCCAGGGACTTGGCATAGTGCAGCGGCGCGCCGGCCGGGATGGCGATCTCCGCGGTCTCCAGCGGCTCATCGCGCCACACCGTCTCGTAGCTCGCGAGCTGGCCGTGGATCACCAGCCGCCAGTCCGGCCGCTCGCGCACCAGCCGCAGCTTTGCCGGCGTGCCGACGCGCTGCCCGTCCGCGTCGACCGCGACAATGTCGAACCCGGCCGGCGCCCCGGCATCGACCGCACCGTCGGCAAAGCCCGGCTTGATCCCGAGCAGGTGGCCGGCCGGGCGTATCGGGATGGTCGTGCGGGCGCGCGACCCCCGGCCGGACGGGTCGTCCACCGTCACCTCGATCTCGGCCTTCAGCGGATGGGTGGTGTCGGGCACGCGGGCCAGGGCGATGCGCAGCGCCGCGTGACCCTGCGCGTCGGTATCCGGCAGATCGAGGTCGCGGCGATCCGGCGCGTAGGCCTCGCCGGCCAGGCCCACGGCATAGCCGGCCAGCGCAGGAAACGGTGCGTCGTCGAACAGCAGTTGCAGGCTGGCCTTGCCCGACAGCCCGGCTCCCGGCGCGCCATAGAGGAAGCGCGCGGCGACCGGCAGGTCATAGGGCGTGCCGGCGACGATCGGGCCCTTGGCCGGGCCGAGATCGACCGCCATCCGATCGGGCACGAAGGCGTCCACCCGGAAGCCGACGCTGCCGACCGGATCCTTCGCCGCCGGGTCGGTCCTGACCTCGAGCGTCCAGCTGCCGGCGGGAGCGGTCGGCGAAAGGGCGACCGCCAGATGCAGCGAGGCGTCGGGCGTGCGCTCCGCCGGTGAGGTCAGGTACACCTGCCCGTTCGGCCGCCGCACCGTCACCTGGACGGGAAGCTCCAACGGATTGCCGGTGCCGTCGCGCAGCAGCGCCATCAGCTGCACGGTCTCCCCGGGTCGATAGATGCCGCGGTCGGTCCAGAGATAGGCGTCCTGCGGCCCGGGATCAGCCTGCCCCTCGGTGCCGCGATCCGACAGATCGAAGGCGGCCGTGGTCAGGTCGATCGTCGTGAAATCCCCGCCTTTGCCGTCTGGGTCGGGCACGAAGGCGTGCACCGCCTGCGGCGCCATCGGACCCTTGCCGCGCAGCAGCGGGGCGGCGAAGCGCGCCATGCCGTCGGCATCGGTGGTGGCGGAGGCGAGAATATCGTTGTCGTGCGCCAGCAGCTGCAACTGCACTCCCGGCTTGGGCCGCGCATCGGCAAAGCCGCGGATCTGCAGGGTCAGCCCATCCGCGCCTCGCCACACCGTCGGCGCGAGATCGGTGCGCAGGATCATCTGCACCGCCGTCCGGCTGTCGCTGTCGCCGGGTGTGCCGTCGCCGGGTGCCGCTCGCAGCGCGTAGAGGCCGGGCCCGGCGCTCTGCAGGGCGTCCGGCAGCGGCAGCGCGATCCGCACCAGCTGGTTCGGCTGCCAGCCCGGAATGTCGGCGCCGCCCTCCCACACCGTTTCGCCCAACAGATTGTCGGCGGCGTAGCCGTTGACGGGCTGGCCGAGCGGGTTCTCCGCCGTGAAGCCGACCGTGTTGCGTTCGGTCAACCGCACCAACTTGAGCTTCACCGAGGACAGGTTGACCGTCGTCATGGTGAGTTTAGTCGCGGCATAGCGCGGCAGCACGAACAGGCGCGTGTCGAAGATGATGCGCGGCTGCCGGTTCGCCATCGCCACCGCCAGCGTGGTCTCGCGCAACAGGCTCAGCCCGTCTTCCGCCGGCATGCCGGCGCGCAGCGTGATGCGGGTGGTGGCACCGGAGGGCAGCCCGGAAACGCAGATCTGGTCGCCCTCGCGGGTGACCGCGGCGCCCGGGATCGCCGGGTCGAGGCGAACCCAGTCCTGCGGGTGGAAATCGTCGCGGCGCACCGGCGCGACCGTGAACTCGAGGCAGGCACGCGGCGGCACCGCCTCCGGCTCGGATTGCACGCGCCGGACCAGCAGGCCGGTGGCGCGCCGCGCATCGGCCAGCATGCGCCGATAGTCCGCGTTGTCCGGTGCCCGCTCGAGCACCGCCTCCAGCGTCTGCACCATCTGCGCGGGACGGTCGAGCAGGCGCAGGGCGTCCGTCATCACCAGCAGGCTGGGGATTTCCGGGGCTCCGGCATCCGCCGCCTGGAAATTCTGCCAAGCCGCCGCCAGCGCCTTCTTCGGGTCCGGCGGGCTGCGGCGGAGCTGCGCCTGGGCCAGCTGCAGCCACTGGTCGGGCGTCGCTTCGCCGGCGGCGACCCGCGCCTCGAGCGCGGCGGCGGCGGCATTCCAGTCCTTGCGGCGGATGGCGTCGGCGGCCTGCGTCTCGGCCTGCCGGCGCTGCTGTGGCGTGCCGCCGGCGGGGTTGCGCCCGGTCAGGCTGGAAGCATAGGCGTCGCTGTCGGCCTGCAGCCCGGGAAGCTCGAAATCATCGGCGAGCGCCGCCCGGAGCGGAGCGGCGAGCACCAGCAGCAGCACGAGGAACCATCGCAAACGCATCGGGACATCCCTGGGGTTTGCCGGGGCTCGTTCCCCCGGGCTCAGGTCCGGTCTCAGCTGCGCGTGCGCAGCAGGTCGCGTATTTCGCCGAGCAGCAGTTCAGATTTGGTGGGCGCCGGTGCCGCGTCCTCGCGCAGATGCAGGCGGCTGAGCAGCCTGATCAGCCAGAAGATCGCGAAGCTCACGATGAGGAACTGGATCACCGCGTTCAGGAACAGCCCGACATTGAGCGTCACCGCGCCGGCATTGCGCGCCGCTTCGAGCGTCGGCTGATGCGGGCCGCGGAGCGTGATGAAGATGTTGGAAAAATCGATGCCGCCGACCAGCAGCCCAATGACCGGGTTCAGCAGATCCTTGACCAGGCTGTTGACGATCGTCGTGAAGGCGGCACCGATGACGATGCCGACCGCGAGATCGACGACATTGCCGCGCATGATGAAGGCGCGGAATTCCTGCGCCCAGCCGGGAGCTCTCAGCCGCACGTCGCGCCTCCGACCTGTTGCCGGACCAGACTAGCGGCAAGGCTCGGCTCACGAAACCGCGATCTTCGCCGGACGCCGCCTTGCTCCGCTCGCGTCAAGCGGCGCCGGCGACGTAGGCCTTCAGGCTGTCGACCTCGCTCTCCTGCTCCCTGATCCGCGTCTTGACGACGTCGCCGATGCTGACCAGGCCGACCAGCCGGCCGTCTTCGAGCACCGGGACGTGCCGGAAGCGGCCTTCGGTCATCATCGCCATCGCCTCGACGACGGTGGTGCGCGGGGTCGCGGTGCGAATGTGGCGGGTCATCAGCTGCGACGCGCTCATGTCGAGGGTCTTTGCCCCGTTGGCGGCCAGGCTGCGCACGATGTCGCGCTCGCTCAGGATGCCGACCACCTGCTCGGACGCATCCTGCACCAGCACGGCGCCGATCCGCTTGTCGTTGAGCACCCGCACCACCTCGGTCACGCTGTCCTCGGGGCGGACGCACACCACCTCGTGGGCGCCGGCCTTGTGCTTCAGGATGCCGGCTATCGTCATCGTTGGCCTCCCATTTCGATCCGGCCCATTTCGATCCGGCGGCGGCCGGGATGCGTCGATGATGCGCGCCGGCGGCGGCGGACCGCAACCAGGAAGTGTGCGCCGCACCAATCCGAGGTAGTGTCTCTCCCGCCGAGCCTCCGACGGCCACTGGAGTATGCAGCCGATGCGACCACCCCTCGCGTTTCCGGATCAGCGATCGCAGTCGAAGGGCGAGTTCACGCTCCGCGTGCTGATCCTGCTGACGTTGGTCGGGCTGGCCGCCTTCCTGTTCAAGATCTCCGAGTTGCTGCTGATGATGTTCGGCTCCGTCATGCTGGCGGTGGTGCTCTGCAGTGCCAGCTACGCGCTGAACCAGCGCACCGGCATGCGCCGGGGTGTCGCTCTGGCCCTGGTCGTCGTGGTGCTCCTGCTGGTGCTCGGCGGGATCGGCTACCTGTTCGGGGCGCGCATCGCGACGCAGACCTCCGATCTTGCGAAAAGCATCCCGGCGAGCCTCGGCCGGCTGCATGATTCGCTGTCCGGCAACCCCTGGGGCCAGCAGCTCATCGACGAGGCCAGGAATTTCGACGTCAGCGCCAACGGCGGCAACATCCTCTCGCATGCGCTCGGCGCGGTCAGCTCGGTGCTCGCGGTTGCTACCGACCTGATCCTGATCTTCTTTTCCGGCCTCTATCTCGCGGCGCAGCCCGACCTTTATCTGCGGGGCGTGCTGTCGCTCACTCCGCCGCGCTACCGCTCGCGCATGGCCGAGATCCTCGAGGCGGTGTACGACGCCCTGCGGCACTGGCTGATCGGCCAGCTGATCTCGATGCTGGTGGTTGGCGTGCTGTTCGGGGTGGCGCTCAGCCTGATCGGCGTCAAGCTGGCGATCGTCCTCGGGCTGATCGCGGCACTTTCCGAGTTCATCCCGCTGGTCGGGCCGGTGATCGCCACCATCCCCGCCGTGCTGGTGGCCCTCTCGCAGGGCTTCAGCACCGCGGTCTGGGTGGTGCTGGCCTTCCTGGTGATCCAGCAAACCGAGAGCAATCTGCTGGTGCCCTTCGTGCAGCGCCGCGCCGTGCACCTGCCGCCGGTGGTCGCCCTGTTCGCGACGGTGATCTTCGGCCTGCTGTTCGGCATTGCCGGCCTGCTCTTCGCGGTGCCGCTGGTGGTCGTACTGATGGTGGTGATCAACATGGTCTATGTCGACGATATCCTCGGCGGGCCGGAGAGTGAGGACGAGCCCAGGCTGCGCGCCCTCGTCGAGGAAGAAGAGCCGGAGCCCGTGGTCAAGGCGTCCTGAGCGATGGTCCCGCTATCCCAGGCCGAGCTCGACACGTTCCTCCACGTGTTCTGGGCGAAGCGGGCCGCGATCACCGACCATATCCACGCCGCGACCGGCGGAGTGGTGCAGTTCGGGCCGTTCGCCGGGACGCGGCTGGCACGCGAGTCGTCCTGGGGGGACGGCGACATCGCGGCGAAGCTGCTGGGTGTCTATGAACAGGAGTTGCATGCCACCCTGGCCGGCTTCGCCCGGCGGCGCTACGCCGCGATCGTCAATATCGGCTGCGCCGAAGGCTATTACGCCGTCGGACTGGCGCGCCTGTTCCCGAGCACGCCGGTGCTGGCTTTCGACGTGAGCGAGGCGGCGCAGCGGATCACCCGGGCCAATGCGGCGGAGAACGGCCTTGGCGACCAGGTGAGCGCTGCCGGGTTTTGCGGGGCTGAGCATCTTGCAAGCCTTGGCGCCCGCTACGAGACGATGCTCTGCGTGATCGACTGTGAGGGTTTCGAGACCGAGCTGGTGACCCCGGCGGCGCTGGCCGGCGGACTGAAGGGCTGCGATTTCCTCATTGAGTGCCACGACTTCACCAAGCCGGGCATCACCAACTCGCTGCTCGCGGTGCTCGCCTCCAGCCATGAGGTCGTGAACCTGGTCTCCGGCGGGCGTGATCCCAACGTCTTTGCCTGCCTCAGCGGGTTCGACGACATCCATCGCTGGCTGGCGGTCAACGAGGTCCGGCCCTGCATCATGAACTGGCTGGCCGCCACCGCGCGGCAGGAGGTCAGACCGGAATAGCCGGAAAGCGCGTCGAGGGCGTCACGAACTCGTCCTGGGCGGCGACGGTGAGGAGTTCGCGCGACCCGGCCTCGGCGGTGCGGCGCAGCACGCCGTGAATGGCGGCGCCGGCCGCCGCCAGCGCCGTGGCGGCGTCGCCGCCGGCCAGGCGATGGAACAGGAACAGCGCGGCGATCGCGTCGCCGGCACCATTCACCAGGATCGGCAGCCGCGGGGTGCGCAGCAGGTAGAAGTTGCCGGCCTCGGCCGCCAGCATGTCGATCGCGTCGGGCGGCGTCTCGTCGGTCGCCAGGCTGGTCACCAGCACACAGCGCGGCCCGCCGGGCCGCATGCGCTCCTGCAATGTCGCGACAGCCGCCTTGGCCTTGGCCAGCGAGGCGCACACCCGTCCGGTCAGCCGCTCCAGCTCGAAACGATTGGGCGTCGCGATATCGGCGGCGGGCACCGCCCGGTCGCGCATCAGCTCGGGGATGCCCTGACGGACATAGATGCCCCGTCCTGAATCGCCGATCACGGGATCGCAGCAATAGAGCGCCGCCGGGTTGGCCGCGCGCACCCGCGCCACGGCCGCCAGGATCGCCTCGCCGATGGCGAAATCGCCCATGTAGCCGGACAGCACGGCATCGCAGCGGGGGAGCGCCCCGCGCGCGGCGATGCCGTCGATGAGCCGGCCGATCTCGGCGCCCGAGAATACCTGCCCGGTCCAGGCGCCGTAGCCGGTGTGATTGGAGAACTGCACGGTGTTGACCGCCCACACCTCGGCCCCCAGCCGCTGCAGGGGAAACATCGCGCTGGCATTGCCGACATGGCCGTAGGCCACCCAGGACTGTATCGAGAGGATGTTCATGGCGGGGTCGCGGACGCTACGGGTGCCGGCCGCTCACGCGCAAGCCACTTGCCGCCGCTTCCCGGCTCGCCTATCGCCCGCCCGGTCTCCACCGAAGGCCAGAAAAGGCGAGCCCGATGCCCCCCACGCCGCTGCTGTTTCAGCCCGTCACCTACCGCTCGGTCACCGCGCGCAACCGGATCGTGGTGGCGCCCATGTGCCAGTACAGCGCCGAGGACGGGCTCGGCAGCGACTGGCACGTGCAGCATCTCGGGGCGCGGGCGATGGGCGGCCCCGGCATCGTCTTCACCGAGGCGACGCATGTCTCGGCGATCGGCCGCATCACGCCGCGCTGCCTCGGGCTGTGGAACGCAGAGCAGCAGGCGCTGCTCGCCCGGCTGGCGGCGATCATCGAGTACGGCGGCGCCGTGCCGGGCATCCAGATCGCCCATGCCGGGCGCAAGGGGAGCGTCGCGCCGCCCTGGGAGGGCGGTGAGGCGGTGCCGAAGGAGGCCGGCGGCTGGACCCCGGTGGGTCCGGGCGACAACGCCTTCAGCGAGCGCTATGCGCAGCCCCGCGCCCTCTCGGAGCGCGAGATCGCCGGCATCGCCGGGGAGTTCGCGGCTACCGCCCGCATGGCGCGCGAGGCCGGCTTCCGGGTGGCGGAAATCCATGCGGCGCACGGCTATCTGCTGCACCAGTTCCTCTCGCCGCTGTCGAACCGCCGCAACGACGCCTACGGCGGCGACCTCAAGGGCCGGGCGCGCTTCCTGATGGAGACGATCGACGCAGTCCGCGCGGAGTGGCCGGACGACCTGCCGCTCTTCATCCGGCTCTCCTGCACGGACTGGACACCCGGCGGACTGACCCTGGAGGACGTGGTGGCGGTCTGCCGGATGG
Organism: Acidisphaera sp.; assembly: GCA_019240395.1. GTDB lineage: Bacteria > Pseudomonadota > Alphaproteobacteria > Acetobacterales > Acetobacteraceae > JAFAYA01. The sequence continues at coordinate 11,286 of JAFAYM010000085.1, forward strand.
TGGCGGCGCGCGGCGACGTCGACCTGATCGACTGCTCCTCGGGCGGCACCTCGCCCGCGCAGCACATCCCGTCGCTGCATCCCGGCTACCAGGTGCCGTTCGCCGAGCGGATCAGGCACGAGGCCGGGATCGCCACCGGCGCCGTCGGGCTGATCCGCGAGCCCGAGCACGCGGCCGAGATCGTCGCCAACGAACGGGCCGACCTGGTGTTCCTGGCGCGGGCGGTGCTGGCCGATCCGGCTTGGCCGCTGCGCGCTGCCCGGGCCCTCGGGGCGCCGCTGCAGCTGCCGGTGCAGTATCAGCGGGCATTGCTTGCCTAGGGCGTGACCGAGAGTGGGGCGCCGCGATCCCGACACAGAGGCGGTCCGGTTTGGCCACAGAGGGCGCCCAGGTCAGGCCCTCGCAACTCCACGCGAGCCGGCCACGTTGGCTGGACGCGTGACTGAAGGAGAACGCAGCATGCAATCGCGAATTCTTGGGCGGACACAAATATCCGGACGGACCGGTCCCACCCTGCTGGGATTGGCGCTTTCGGGCGCGCTCGGGCTGGCCGGTCCGGCGCTGGCCCAGGGCACCGGCGGTACGCACCCCGGCACCACCGCCCCGGCGGCGTCGACCACGCCGGTGACGCCCGCCAGCCCGACTGCCCCCGCAACCCCGGTCACTCCCGCCCCGATGACGCCGGCGGCTTCGCAGCCCGGCGGCAGCGTCGCGCAGACCCGCCGGGCGTCGGCTCAGGCCGAGCAGCAGATCGCCCGACTGCATCGGGAGCTGAGGATCACCCCGTCGCAGAGCGGGCAGTGGGACGCCTTCGCCGAGGTGATGCGGGAGAACGCCGAACACACCGACAGCCTTAACGAGCAGCGCATGCAGTCGATCGGGACGATGTCGGCGGTCGATGGGCTGAAATCCTACGAGCAGCTCGAGGAGGCGCATGCCGCCGATCTGCAGAAGCTCGTGCCGGCGTTCCAGACGCTGTATGATTCCTTCTCCGACGCGCAGAAGAAATCGGCGGACCAGCTGTTCCGGGCGAGGGCGGAGCAGCGCAATGCCCGCCCTGCCTCGGCGCGCGCGGAGTAGTGTCATGTCGATCCGTAGATCGCGCATTCTGCACCGCCTGACTTTCGGGCTGCTGATGGCTGCGGCGGTCGGTGGCCTGGCGGCCAGCGCACAGGCACAGCCCTGGGATCACGACCGGTGGCGTGACCACCGGGAGTGGGAGCATCGGGAGTGGCGCGATCGGCACGTCTATCCCGGCTATGCCTACGGCTACTATGCCCCGCCGCCGGTCTACGCGCCGCGCTATTACGCGCCGCCGCCGGTGGTCTATGCGCCGCCGCCGGGCATCTACCTGAACTTCCGCTGACCGGCGCCGCTTGTGAGTGGGAGGGTCGGGGCGCTATACCGCGCGCCCCGACATCTCACGGCCGGTCGGCATCGGCCGCGCTGAGGAGCGACGCATGAAGTCCGGCATCCATCCTGAATACCATGAGATCACGGTCGTGATGACCGACGGCACGCAGTTCAGCACACGGTCCTGCTACGGCAAGGCCGGGGATACGCTGCGGCTCGACATCGACCCGAAATCGCATCCCGCGTGGACCGGGCAGCATCGGATCATGGACACCGGCGGGCAGGTCGCGAAATTCAACAAGAGGTTCGCCGGGCTCGGGATGAAGAAGTAGCTGGCCTGCCGTTGCGGGACGGCCGACCCTTGAACCGGGGGATGGCGCGCACTAATTTTGGGACTGTCCGGGGCGCCCGATCGGGGTTCCGGGGCTTTCCAGGGTCGGCCCGTCCGAGGGCGGCCCAGAATGCAACCTTGCTCTTGCAGGAGGTTTGACCATGACGACCATCGACTTCGCTCCCCTTTTCCGTACCGCGATCGGCTTTGACCGCATGGCGCGGCTGATGGACACCGCCCAGGCGGCTGCCGACGCGCCGGCCTATCCGCCCTACAACATCGAAAAGACCGGTGATGACTCCTACCGTCTGACCATGGCGGTCGCCGGTTTCGGCCCGAACGACATCGAGCTGACGGTGAAGGACAATACCCTGATCGTCGCCGGCAAGGTCGCCGGTGAGGGCCAGAAGTCCGAGGTGCTGTATCGCGGCATTGCCGGGCGCGCCTTCGAGCGCCGGTTTGTGCTCGCCGACCACATCGTGGTCGAGGGTGCCGACCTGCAGAACGGCCTGCTGCATGTGGGCCTGAAGCGCGTGGTTCCGGAGAGCCTCAAGCCGCGCCGGATCGCCATCGGCTCCGGCCAGCCCGAGCCCAAGACGATCGCGAACGACGTTCCGAACCAGGCCGCGGCCTAAGTCCGGGGAACACCGAAGGGGCCGGACTTCCGGCCCCTTCTTTTTGCGCCGCGCAGCGCTCAATGAGGTCCAGGAGGCTTCGGCCTCCTGGTGGGGTTCGGGGCAAAGCCCCGATCTCGCTCACTTTTTCACTCCGAGCCGTGCTCAGGACCGCCGGAAGAAAGCGTCAGCCGCGCTGCGATGGTCCTGCTTGCGGCCGATCGCCTCCTCGGCCCGGGCGATCTCGGTGCGAAGTTCGTCGATATAGGCGCGCAGCTCCTCGACCCCGAGCGGGTCCAGGACTTGCGGGATCAGTCGCTTGCGCGGCTTTTCCGGGAGGTCCTCTTCGTCGCGCATGGCTGTTCTCCTTGCTTCGGCCGGCCCGATACTACCCTTGACCCGGTCACACCCTGCGGTCCATATCCCGCCCATCCCATTGAATAGAGCGAGCGCGTCGTGGAACGAGACCCCATCGGCGGGTCCTCCAAGGCGCTCGAAGGTGAATGCAATGAGCCTCCCATTGATGCCGAAGGCCACCGCGGTGTGGCTGATCGAGAAAACCGCCCTGACCTTCACCCAGATCGCCGATTTCTGCGGCATGCACCCGCTCGAGGTGCAGGCGATCGCCGATGGTGAGGTCGCGCAGGGGATTGTCGGCTATGATCCCGTCGCCAACGGCCAGGTGACGGCGCAGGAGATCGCGCGCTGCGAGAAGGATCCCGAGGCGCGGCTGCGGCTGTCGGCCTCGTCGAACCCGGTGCCGAAGCGCTCGAAGGGGGCGCGCTACACCCCGGTCGCCAAGCGCAATGACCGGCCGGACGCCATCGTGTTCCTGCTGCGCAACTACCCGCAGCTGAGCGAGGCGCAGGTTGGCAAGCTGCTGGGGACCACCAAGGACACCATCCAGAAGGTGCGCGACCGGACGCACTGGAACAGCGCCAACATCAAGCCCCGCGACCCGGTGATCCTGGGGCTGTGCAGCCAGACCGACCTGAATGCGATGATCGCGCAGGCCAACGAGCGGCTGGCGCGGGAGGGGCACGCGGTGCCGGCTGCGCCGGCACCCGAGACCACGGAAGCCGCCTGAGGTTTAGGCTTACGGACCGGAGCCGTTCTGCAGCCGCTCCATTTCCTCCTTGAGCCGCAGCTTCTCGAGCTTGAGGCGGAGCAGGGCGTCGCTGTCCGGGCGCGGCCGATGATCCTCGTCGGCGATGCGGGTCTCCAGGGTGGCGTGCCGTTCCTTCAGGCTTTCGAGGCGAGCGTGCAGGCTCATTGTGGCTCCTTCGGCATGGTTGCGGCTACCGCAGCGGCGCACCGGGCGCCCAGATCGTACTACAAAGAACCGTACGACATAGAACGGTAACCCAGGGGCTGGGCGGTTCGCCACGCCTATTCGGTCCGTTCGCCCATTCGTGCTATGAGCCGAGCCATGCTGAACGATCGTGACTCGCTGCTGCGCAAGCTGCATGAACTGCGCAGCGAGCACCGCGATCTCGATACGGTGATCGCCCGCCTGTCCGACCAGGGGGCGTTGGACCAGCTGCACCTGCAGCGACTGAAGAAGCGCAAGCTGCTGCTGAAGGACGAGGTCGCCTGGCTGGAAAGCCGGCTGATCCCTGACAGCATTGCCTGACGACCCATCGCCCGGGGGCGAGACCCCGCTGGTCGGTCTGATCATGGGCAGCCAGTCGGACTGGCCGGTGTTGCGCCACGCCGCGGAGGTGCTCGATCGCCTGGTGGTGCCTTATGAGGCGCGGATCGTCTCGGCGCATCGGACGCCGGACCGGCTGGCCGCCTATGCCAGGAGCGCGCTCGGCCGGGGGTTGCGGGTGATCATCGCGGGCGCCGGCGGGGCGGCGCACCTGCCGGGCATGTGCGCGGCCTGGACCCTCGTTCCGGTCCTTGGCGTGCCGATGGAATCCCATGCTCTCAAGGGATTGGACAGCCTGCTTTCGATCGTGCAGATGCCGGCCGGGGTGCCGGTCGGCACGCTCGCGATCGGGCGGGCGGGGGCGGTG
>JAFAYM010000113.1 GCA_019240395.1 Acidisphaera sp.
GAAGATGACGGTGGTAGAAGCGTGCTCTTCGATCAGCGCCGGGCCTTCGACCCGGTTGCCGCTGCGCAGTTCCGGACGGCGATACACTTTCGTGGGTAGGAACTTGCCATTGTAGTAGACCTGCTTCTCGGCACGGAGCGCGCTCTGCTCCGGCTTGGCTTCGCCGCGCGTCACGGGAAGCTGCGGCGGCTTGGGCATCACGCCCGAGACCGTCGCGCGCAGGCTGACCAGCTCCGCCGGCTCCCCCGGCGCGGAAGTGCCGTAGCGCACTTTGTGCACCTCATCGAACTGGCGCTTGATCGCGGCGCGGTCTTGGTTTTTGAAGAACTCCGCCGGCAGCTCGACGGTAACCGCATGCTCCTGTCCGACGTAGCGCATATCGGCCGCGCGCTCGACTACGATTTCGTCGGGCTTTACCGACGAGGTCTCGATGGCCGCACGCCCCTCCGCTTCCATGCCGGCATACATGCCCTCGAGCTCCTCGAAGGAGGCTTCCGCGAGCTTGCGGAAGCACGAGCGCACGTAGTCGTAACGGAGGTCGGAGAACAGCATCCCGTAGGCCGAGAAGTAGCCCGGTGCGAACGGGATCATGACCCGACGGATGCCGATCTCGCGCGCGATTGCGGATGCATGCAACGGCCCGGCCCCGCCATAGGTCACCATGGCGAAGCTGCCGACATCGAGCCCGCGCTCCGTCGTCACCGCCTTCACGGCGTAGGACATAGCGGTGACGGCGATGCGGATGATCCCGTCCGCGGCGGCGACCCAGTCTAGGCCGAGCGGCTCGGCGACCATGTTGCGCATCGCCGCTTCCGCGGCCTTCAGGTCCAGCTTCATCTGGCCGCCGAGGAAATTGTCGGCATCCAGCCGCCCCAGCAGCAGGTTAGCATCGGTGACGGTCGGCTCCTTGCCCCCGCGGCCGTAGCACGCCGGCCCCGGCATCGACCCGGCGCTCTGGGGGCCGACGCGCAGCGAGTTCCCGGCACCTACGCGCGCGATGGAGCCACCCCCGGTCCCGACCTCGTGGATGTCGATCATCGGAATCTGGATCGGCAGCGCCTTTTCGTAGCCGCCGAGAAGCGCCGCGCCGGTGGTCAGCGGCTTGCCCTCATAGATCACGCCGGCCTTCGCGGTCGTGCCGCCCATGTCGAACGCGATAGCGTCCCCAAGGCCAAGCCGGGCGCAGGCCGCCTGGGCGCCGATCACGCCAGCCGCGGGACCGGACTCCAGCATGCGCACGCAGTCCCGCCGCGCATGGGCGACCGGGAACAGGCCGCCCGTCGATTGGACGGCATAGAACGCGCCGTCAAAGTTCTGAGTCTCGAGGTGTTCTTCGACCTCGCCCAGATAGGTGGCGACGCGCGGGCCGACATAGGCGTTGGCCGCGACGGTCGAGGCACGCTCGAACTCCCGGTATTCCTGCGAGAGTTCGTGGCTTGCGGAGACGAAGGCGTTCGGGATCTCCTCCTGCAGGATCTGCTTGACGCGGATCTCATGCAGCGGGTCGCGGTAGGCATGCAGCAGCAGCACCGCCACCGCCTCGACGCCGCGCTGCTTGAGGGTACGGGCGACGCTTCGGACCACCTCTTCGTCGAGCGGCTTGTAGACCGTTCCGTCCGCGAGGCGGCGCTCCGGCACCTCGTAGCGCCAGTCCCGTTCGACCAGGGGCTGATGCTTGGTGAAGAAGAGGTTGTAGGCGTCGGGGCGGTTCACCCGCCCAATCTCGTAGATGTCGCGGAAACCCTCGGTAATGAGCAGTGCCGTCTGCGCTCCGCTCCGCTCGAGCAGCGTGTTGATCGCAATCGTAGAGCCGTGGAGGAACAGGTAGGCGTCCTTGAAGTGGGCGCCGGCATCGTCGGCTGCGTTCTGGATGCCGTTCACCAGACGATCGTGGGTCGTCAGCATCTTGCCGAACATGAGCTTGCCGGCGCTCTCGTCGAAGGCGGCCACGTCGGTGAAGGTACCGCCAATGTCGGCTGCGATGCGCAGCCTGCCTGCGGCGGAGGGATTATCGTTTGGCATGTGTCTCCTCTCCTAAGTTTTGAAGGCAGTTATTACGGAGACAGCTCCTCGAGCAGCCGTCCCTTTGCCTCGATGCCGAAAGCTGCGCAGACGATGCCGCCAACGGCTGCGATCACCGCAAACACGGCAAAGACGCCGCCGACTCCCGCGTCCGCGACAACCGTCCCGACCACCACCGGCCCGGCCGACGAGCCGAGCCTGAGCCACGCGCTGCCGAAGCCAGAGCCAATCGCGCGCAGCCGGGTGGGATAGAGCTCGGCGGTGTAGAGGTAGAGCGAGTACGTCACAGTTTGCAGGATCGCGTAGGTCAGCGTGCCGAAGACCCACACCTGCACTGCGGAGCCGGCCCCACTCGCGGTAAGCAAGACAAGCGGAATGATCGAGAGGAAGAAGGCGCCGACATACCAGGGCCGGCGTCCGACGCGGTCAATCAGCAGCGCGCAGGCCAGTGAGGTTACCACGCCGCACACCGAGGTGACCCAGCCATAGAGCAGGCTGGTGTCGAGCGGAACATGGAAGATCGAGGTGTAAAGGGTTGGGAGCCAAGTGACCATGCCGTTATTAACGGCGTAGGAACAAAACCATAGCGCCCAGAGCATGAATGTGCGCCGGCGGTAGATGCCGCGGAACAGTTCGCGCCAATCCGTCTCGGCGCGTCCCGGCGCAGTCTTAACGACAACCGGACCCGGCGCGGGCAGGGGCGTGCCGCTCCGCCGCACGTCGTCCTCCATGCGGAAGATCACATTCGCGGCTTCGGCCGTCCGGCCCTTCTCGAGCAGCCACCTGGGCGACTCGGGCAGCAGGGCTCGAAGAGGTATCGTTAGAACGGCGGGAAGCGCGCCCACCCAGAACATCGACTGCCAGCCCAGCCGCGGCACGAGGATGTATCCGCACAGCCCCGAAAACATCAGGCCTACCACGAAGATCACCTCGTACAGCAGGAAGAAGCGGCCCCGGTGCTCTGCGTTGGCAAACTCATTGATGTAGGCGCTGGCGACGGGCACCTCGCCACCGGTTCCAATCCCCTGGATGAACCGGAACGTGATCAATAGCGCGGGCCCGGGCGCGAACACGCAGGCGATGTTCATGACAGCGTAAAGGATCACGGCGAGGGTCAGGATTCGGAGCCGACCCGATCGCTCGGCCAAACCGCCGAACGATACCGCTCCCAGAAGTTGTCCGAGGTAACCTGATGAGATGATCCAGCCTACGATGCCTGGCGACAGGTCCCAGTCAGCCTTCAGTGCCGGCAGCGCGAAAGCGATCGCGAGTGTCGTGTAGCCGTCGAAGAAGGTTGCCGTCCCGACGATGACGCGAATCCAGATCAGCAGCCTGGAGACCGGCAACCGCTCGAGCCGGGCGATCAGCTCCTCTCGCGTCGCTCCTGATGTTGCGGGCGCCGCATCCTGTTTCATGGACGTGTTCCCCTTCCGTTGTTATCGCGAGCAGCGCATCGCAGTGGCCGCAGGCGACCCTTCTCGGGAGCAGGACGCTGCTGGCGATCGGGCATCCCTAATCCTCCCGACTTAGAACAGGGCTGAGACCGCGACAGTGGCCGAAGGCAGATTGCGCCCATGAAGACGCTGAGTAGCTGGCCCGGCATGATCCATGCCTGTGTTCTGACCCCAGGCGGCGGCGGTGACGAAAAGGAGGGGCGACGCGCCTGCAAGAACCCGGAGTGCACCTTTGAGAACCCTCTCCCCACCGAAGAGGAGAGCCGAGCCCCGACGGTCCATTCTGACCCGGCGCTTGATTACCTGATCCCCCTTGAGCCTTTCAAATATTGCACATGGGTCAACAGGATTTTACAAATCTCGTCCCCGGGCAGGCGGCCTTTGGCGAGAGGGGAGGGCCTAACCACAATATCTATAAGTCTGGGGAAGGCCAGGAGAAGTGTGGCAAAAGCGATGGGGCGCACCACCTGAGAGAGCGCAATGCGACCGGCCAACGAAGGTGCTCAGATCACGGCCATCTCTGCCGTGTCGAACTCGACGCAGGCGACAACCGTTTACGACCGTATTCGCAGTGATCTGCTCTCGGCCAAGCTCCAGCCCGGCTTCAAGCTGTCGATGCGATTCCTTATGGAAACATACGACACGGGCCAGACCCCCATCCGCGAGGCGCTTAACCGGCTGGCAGCAGAGCGCCTCGTTGAGTTTCGTGACCAACGCGGGTTCACCGTGGCGGGAATTAGCTCGGCTGAGTTGGCCGAACTTACCAAGGCGCGTTCGTTGGTCGAAGCGTTGGTCCTTCGTGAGGCGATGGCGGCGGCGACCCCCGAGTGGGAAGAGCAACTCGTGCTCGCCCATCATCGTCTCGCGCGGGCGCGGCGCTCGCTCAATGCTGGGCGCTTTGAAGACAATCCCGAGTGGGAGCGTCTGCACAGGGCGTTTCACCGCACGCTTATTGCTCAGTGCGGTTCATCTACTCTGACCAACTTCTGTCGGCACTTAGCTGACCTGCTCTATCGTTATCGAAGAATCTCGATAGGCAAGGCCTATCCTTGGCGTGATGTGGGCGCGGAGCACGCCGCCATTCTCGAAGCCGTGTTGGGCGGTGACCGCGAAAAGGCGGTTGCCTTGCTCACTCGGCACTACTCGCTTACTGCTGAGATAATCTCTTCAGACCTAAACGTGTTCCCTGATGAGGAGACCAAAGCGCGCACTCCGGAGGACCTGGGCAGCGTCGGTGGTGGAGGCGAGACTCGCGCGGCTCAGTAGCAGACGAAACCACTGCGGGAGCCCTTGCGAGCATTGCCACCGTAGCTCTCCAGTAATTGCTGAAGGTCTGTAGCCAGCCGGTCGATTCCGCTCCGATCTCTTTGCCGTGTATCCAATTCGAGAAGCCAGACGCGGAACGGGACTTGAGTTCCACTCTCATGCTCCGCCGCACGTTCGGCGAGGAGCCGGACGAGGCTAACCAGACCTTCGCTGGCGTAGCGTTCGCGCAGATAGTCCAAGAGATCGTTTTCGAGGTCGACCGGGTTCATGGCCGGAATCAAGAACAGTCCCATGCACTGGCAGCCCGCTGGGTGAGGTGGACTTTGGAGAGCGGCGCGCCAGAGTTCCCCGAGCTGCCTGATGTGCTCCCTCAATTCGTCCTCGCTCTTCACCTGCACTCGCGACATGGTGGTGGCTCGCGTTTGTCGGCTGCCCTTAGCTGGGCCAATCCGGCTCTCAATGCAATCCTCTCGGGCGCGGTGTCCGACGAGGCCTTGATCTCCTGTTCGAAATTGCCAACGCCGGTGCTGGCGAGGAAGTCACGCGCAACCATCGTGCCGGCTCGATCACGAGCACAATTGGCCGTTCGCGGGCCTGACTGCCGCGATCCCGGCGGTCGCCGTCACCGGCCGCCAGGCGCTGATCGTCGTGCTGATGTTCTCCGACGGTTTCGGGACCTGGTGGTATCGCTCACGACGCCGATCGGCAGAGGCCTGTCGACGAGCCCTTCACAATCGAGCCCGGCTTGCCTGCTCTGGACGAATAGCCACGCACGGTGTCCGTCGGCCCGACTAGCCCTCAACCCATGGCTTGCGCCAGCCCAGACAGAAACATTGCCATGTCTTCGGCGACTTGCCTGCCAGGCACGCGGTTCCTAGCTTTCCCGCATGCCCGACACCCTCGCCATCGCCCTCGCCCAGCTGAACCCGCACGAGGGCGAAATCCACGCCAATCTGCAGGGAATTCGCCGCGCCCGCGCCGAGGCCGCCCGCCTCGGCGCGGACCTCGTCGTCACTCCCGAATTCTCCATCGCCGGCTATCCGCCCGAAGACCTCGTCCGCAAACCCGCCTTCATCGCCGCCTGCGAGCACGCCATCGCCACGCTCGCCGAAGACACGGCGGATGGCGGCCCCGGCGTCGTCGTCGGCGGCCCCTGGCGCGAAGGGGAAAAACTCTACAACGCCGCCTTCGTCCTCGACGGTGGAAAGATCATCGCCCGCCGCGCCAAGCACGAACTTCCCAACTACGGCGTGTTCGACGACAAGCGCGTCTTCGACACCGGCCCCGCGCCCGGCCCGGTTGCCTTCCGCGGCTTTCGGCTCGGCGTGATCATCTGCGAGGACTGGTGGTTCCCCGAAACCTCCGAAACCCTGCATGAAAGCGGCGCCGAGGCGCTGATCTCCATCAACGGCTCGCCGTTCGAGGTGGACAAGCAGCACACCCGTATCGCGCTCGCCGTCGCCCGCGTCGTCGAAACCGGCCTGCCCTTCGTCTTCTGCGCGCAGATCTGCGGCCAGGACGAGGTGGTGTTCGACGGCGCCTCCTTCGTGCTGAACCCCGACCGCAGCCTCGCCGTGCAGCTCCCCTCGTTCGAGGAATCCGTCACGCTCACGCGCTGGCATCGCGACGGCGAGCGCCTGGTCTGCGCGCCGCAACCGCATGCGCCCGAACTGCCGCGCCTGGAACAGATCTACCGCTGCCTGATGCTCGGCCTCGCCGACTACGTCCGAAAGAACCGCTTTCCGGGCATTCTCCTCGGCCTCTCCGGCGGTATCGACAGCGCGCTCTCCGCCGCCGTCGCCGTCGATGCGCTGGGTGCGGAAAAAGTCCGCACCGTGATGCTGCCGAGCCCCTATACCAGCCGCGACAGCGTCGAAGACGCCGCCGAATGTGCGCGCCTGCTCGGCATCCGCTGCGACACCGTGCCGATCACGCCGGCCATGCAGGCGTTCCAGGGCGCGCTCGCGCCGCTGTTCGAAGGCCGCCAGGCCGACATCACCGAGGAGAACATCCAGTCGCGCTCGCGTGGCCTGATCCTGATGGCGATGTCCAACAAGTTCGGCGACATGCTGCTGACCACCGGCAACAAGAGCGAGATGTCGGTCGGCTACGCCACGTTGTACGGCGACATGTGCGGCGGCTATTCCGTGCTGAAGGATGTTTATAAGACCACGGTGTTCGAGCTCTGCCGCTGGCGCAACGCCAACAAGCCAAAATTCGCGCTCGGCCCCGACGGCCCGGTGATGCCGCAGCGCGTCATCGACAAGCCGCCGTCGGCCGAATTGAAACCCGACCAGACCGACCAGGACACGCTTCCCCCGTATGAGGTCCTTGACGCCATCCTCGCCGGCCTCGTCGAAGGCGAGGAATCCGTCGACGCACTCGTGGACAAGGGATACGACCGCGACACCGTGCTGCGCGTCTGGCGCATGCTCGACCGCGCCGAATACAAGCGCCGCCAGGCCCCGCCGGGCGTGAAAATCACGCCGCGCGCGTTCGGCCGCGACCGCCGCTATCCCATCACCAACGGCTTTACCGGCCTCACCGCCTGATGAGCGATTTTTTCGCACCCGCCGGCGGCTGGCGTGTCCGCATCCTCGACCTCTCCGGCGCTTCCGCCGACAACATCGTCGAGGAGGTCGGCGGCTTCCCCACGCTGATGCAGGCCAACGGTTTTGCGCGCCGCTACGTCCGCGATTCCGTCGAACGCTGCCGCGGCGCCGGCATGAGTGCCAAGGAAGTGCTGGACGCCTGGTTCGCCTACGGCGAGGACGCCGAGGTTGTCGAAGCCGGGGAGGGGGGCTGGCGCAGCGCCGCCGAACTCGGCGACTTCATCAACCAGCCCGCCGCCTCGGAAGAGCGGGACTGGCGCGCGCTGGACCCCCGCCGCATCGGCGAGGGAGAGGACGAACCGGACGCATGAGCGTGCGCGTGCGTTTTGCGCCGAGCCCGACCGGTCATCTGCACGTCGGCAACGCCCGCCAGGCGGTCGCCAACTGGCTGTTCGCCCGGCGTCACCGCGGCGCCTTCATCCTCCGCCTCGACGACACCGACCGCGACCGCTCCCGCCCCGAATACGCCGACGCGATCGAGCAGGATTTGCGCTGGCTCGGCGTCACCTGGGATGAGCGCTTCTGGCAGTCCGACCGCCTCGCGTGCTACGCCGAAGCGGCGGAGCGCCTGAAGCAGGCCGGCCGCCTCTATCCGTGCTTCGAAAGCGAGGAGGAACTGCGCGCGAAGCGCGAGGCCCGCCTGCGCCAGGGCAGGGCCCCCGTCTACGACCGCGCGATGCTGAAGCTCACGCCGGAGCAGCGCGAAGCCGCCGAAGCCGGCGGCAAGCGTCCGTACTGGCGCTTCCTGCTCTCCGACGGCACGGTCGAATGGGACGACCTCGTGCTTGGCCCGCGAAAAGTAAAACTCGCCGCGAACTCCGACCCGGTGCTGATCCGCGCCGACGGCACCCCGCTCTACACCTTCACCTCTGCCGTCGATGATCTGGCGTCGGGTATCACCCACATCATCCGCGGCGCCGACCACGTCACCAACAGCGGCGTGCAGCTCGACCTGTTTTCCGCCCTGCATGGCGGTGCGCCGCCGATCGCCTTCGCGCATCTGCCGCTGCTCACGGACGACGCCGGCGGCAAGTTGTCGAAACGCCTGGATTCGCTGTCGCTGCGCAGCCTGGCGCGCGACGGCGTGGAACCCCGGGCCGTTGCCGGCTATCTCGCGCGCCTCGGCACGTCGCAAGACCCCGAACCGCTGCCGCTCGCGGCACTTGCGGAAACGTTCGATCTCTCGCAAGTGTCCGCCTCGCCGGCGCATTTCGACATCGGCCAGCTCCTCGCGCTCAATCGCCGGGTGCTGCACGGCCTGAGCTATGCGGATGTCGCACGCCGCCTTCCGCCCGGCGCCACGGAGCCGTTCTGGCTCGCCGTGCGCGGCAATCTCGACCTGCTCGGCGAGGCCCGCGGCTGGTGGGACGTGGTCTCCGGCACCATCGTCCCGCCGGTGATCGAAGGCGAGGCGGAGTTTTTGCGCACCGCGCTGGACGTTCTGCCCCCGGAACCCTGGGATGAAAAAATCTGGAAGAGCTGGACGGACGCGCTGCGCCAGGCGACCGGGCGCAAGGGCCGCGCCCTGTTCCACCCGCTCCGGCTCGCCCTCACTGCAGAAGAGAGCGGTCCCGAACTCGCCGCCCTGCTGCCGCTGATCGGCCGCCCCCGGGCCGCGCAGCGCCTGCAGGTGGCGGCCGCGTAGGCCCCCGACGGTCACCCGCCGGCGGGCGGTACAGCACGCTCCGGCTGCGCCGGGCTGTGGGCCTGCTCCGAGCTGACGGCCGGGAACATCGCTGTCAGGCCAGTCACCTCGCGCATCAGCAGGTCGAGCCGATCCTCCGACAGGTGCGTCGCGACATAGGCCAGCCCGGCATCGCGGCATTCCGCACTGAGCGCGGCGTCCTCGTGCAGCCGAACGATCAGCCCGGCCAGTCCCGGCGCGTCCGCGGCGACCAGGGTGCGCAGCTTGGCGGGCAGCTCCAGGCCTTCCGCGGCGATCGGCGAGCACACGCACGGCACGCCGCCGGCCAGGCTGTCCAGCACCTTGCCCTTCACGCCGGCGCCGTAGGCCAGCGGCGCCACGGTCAGGCGGACGCGGTCGAACACCTCGCGCAGTTCCGTCACGTCGCCCAGCGGCACCACACCCGATCGCTCCCGCCGAAGCTCGGCCGGCATGGCGCTGCCGGCCAGCAGGCATTCGAGCGTGGGATCGCGCCGGCGCACCAGCGGCATGATCTCCTCCACAAGCCAGAGCGCGGCATCGACGTTCGGCGGGTGGGCGTAGTGGGCGATGAAGGCCACGCCCCGGCGCTCGGCGAACGGCACCGGCGTCGGGCTGGGCGGCACCGACCAGGGCACGACGTGGACCCGGGCGGCCGGCACGTGCTGGCGCAGCAGCTCCGCCTCGTGCGTCGAGTGCGTGATCACCGCGTCGGCGGAGAGGGCCGCCGAGAACTCGGCCCCGCGCAGCCGTCGGCTCAGCGCCAGCAGCTCGGGCCGTTGCTCGACCGCCGCCTGGCGGGCGAGCCGCAGATGGTGCAGGTCGGCGACGCTATACACCAGCCGCGCGCGCGGCTGATGGTGGCGCACGAGCGCGGCGTAGCGTGCGGCCATGCTGACGCGGTGCAGATAGATCAGGTCGAAGCTGCCGGATTCGCGCTTCAACACCTCCTCCACGGAGGCATGCCAGGGGAGAGTGCAGCAGCCGATGCCGAGTGTATCCAGCGCCGCGGCGTCGGCGGCGGGCGCCATGTCGGCCGGCGCGATCGTGACCTCGTAGCCAAGCCGCTGCAGCGAGCGCATGTGCGACAGCACGGCCTTCGATCCGGCGTCGCGGCCGGGCGCCGGCATGGTCTCGTCGATGACCAGCGCGCGCAGCGGCAGCGGTGCCGGCGGCGTCGGACCGTCGCCGCCGCCGGCCTGCAGCGCCGGTGACCAGCGCCACTTGAAGTGCCGGCGCGCCTGGCGTTCGCTGCGGCGGCTCCGGCGGTCCGCGAGCAGTTGCAGCAGGCGATCGGTCTGCCGCGCCAGGAACTCGAGCCGCCGACGCAGCTCGTCTTCCGTCTCGCAGGCCGTCAGCAGCGCCGAAAAATCCGCCTGCATCGCCTGGTCGAACCGTCGCGAGAACTCCAGCTCGACCGGCGAGCCCGGACAGTGTTCGCCGGTGTCTTCGCGCAGCACGGCGAGGGTGCAGCGTTCGCGCGGCGCCACGCCGTGCCGGAGTGTGGCGTCGAAACCGTGGCGGCCGTCGCCGATCTGCGCGAGTTCCAGATCGGCGCGATAGCCGTTGGCGAGTACCCGCGCGGCCAGCTCGTCGTTGGCGGTGATGAGCAGGCTGACCGGCGTCTGCGGGTCCTCGATGTCCTGCACCCAGCCGACGATGCGCTGGCGCGTCGCGGTATCGATGTGGCCTCGGAGCATGGACCGGCAATCGGCTCCTTCGGTCAGACGGCGGCCGGTCGCGCGGCCGGGGCGGGCTGCGATGCGAGCGTCGAGTGCACGAGCGGTGCCCCGTCCGCCGAACGCCGCACCTCGACGACGCGGCGCAGCGGCGGTGGCGCTGATGCCGGCAGCGGCACGTCGAAGCTGTGCCGTCCGCTGCCGAGACCGGCGAGCTTCAGGTCGGCGCGGTAGCGGTTGGCGAGCGTCCGTGCAATCATCACCCCCTCCACCAGCACATCCAGGCACACCGGCGCCTCCGGACGCAACGGATCCTGGGCCCAGCCTTGCACGCGGTCGGGGCGGACGCGATCGATCTGCCCGCGCAGCGTCCGGCGTGCGGCGGTCCGTCCCAGGCCGGCGCTGATCATGACGCCGCCGGTCAGGCTGTCGCTGCCGTCCAGAAGCAGCGTCTCGCCGCCGGTCTGCACGATGGCACCCGAGCCGGTGATGGTGCCCTCCTCGTGCAGCGTTCCGCTTGCCTCATCGAAGCGCAGCGTCCCGTCGTCGCGCAGAAAGCCGCCGCTGCCGACGACGATGTCCGTCGCGCTGCCGCCGGAGAGCACCGTCTCGCTGCCGCCGCTGCCGACTGACGCCGAACTGTCCACGCCGCCTGACGAGACGGTCACAGTGCCGCCGCTGGTCAGCGTCGTGCCGATCGCGGTGGCGCCGGCGATAACGGTCTCGGTGCCGCCGCCGAGCACGGTGTCGTCGGTATCGGTGCCGAGAGACCTGGTAGTTCGTCCCGAGCTGATCATCGTCATGCCATGGCCTCCAGCGCGCCGTCCTCCGCGACCTGGTCACGCGCGCTGCGGGCGGGTATTCGCCTGATCGTGTCGATGACCTGCGCCGCGGTGATCAGCCGCGTGCACTCGAACTGGCGCGGCGTGCCGGCCAGGCGCGGGCACCACAGGAAATCCTGGTTGTCGAAGCGCAGCCGCGGGTCGTTCCAGCAGCTGTTGCAGGCGTGGTAGTTGATCACCCGGTACGGTGTCGAAAACTCGTTGATGGGATGGGTGAAGCCGCTGATCAGCACCACCGGACATCCCGCGGCCCAGGCCAGCCAGGACAGGCCGCTGGAGAGGCCGACGAAGAACGCGGCGTGGCGCAGGAAGCGGGCACGCTCGACGAGAGGGCGGTCGCCGGTGAAATCCTCGACGCCGTGCGGCATGTGGTTGTTCACCAGCCCGACGCCGTGCACCGGCTTCTGGTCGATGCAGAGCACGCGATAGCGCTGCGCCCTGAGGAAGCCGACGACATCGCGCCAGCCCGTCGGGTTGTTCCAGTATTTCGCCTGCGCCGTCGCCTGCGTGGCGATGCAGACATAGGGCTCCGCGATCGGCCGGCTTTGATCGGGCAGCGCCAGGCGCGGCGGCGCCGGCGGCGGATCGACGCCGAGCAGGGCGGCGGCGCCTTCATGCAGGCCCATGCTGCGCCCCTCGCACGGATTCCACAGGCGATGCTCGTCGCCGTAGAACATCATCATCTTGTAGCTGGCGTAGAAGCGCTCCGGCCGCACCGCTTCGGACGGGGTGAAGGCGATGTCGGGATAGGCGTCGCGGAACAGCGGGATCAGCCGCGCCGATAGCGCACAGGTCAGCCGGCAGCGATGCCGCGCCTGGAAGGCGATCGCCGCGGGCAGCCAGGCGATGCTGTCGCCGAGCGTGCCGACATAGAAACGGATCAGCACCTCGCGGTCGCGCGCGTCGTAGTCGTGCGTCAGCAGCGGCGCGGCGGCGCCCGGCTCCCAGACCTGCAGCCGGAAGCGCACGTAGTAGCGCTTGCTGCTGGTGACGAAGGCGCCCTGGTTCTCGCTCTCGAACAGGACGCTGCCGGTGTCGAGATCGGCGAGGCGCACCCGCCAGGCGCGCCCGGGCGGAAGGGCGACCCGAGCGCCTTCGTTGAAGTCGAAGCGGATGCCGAACGGGCCGGCCTGCGTCGGCACCGCGGGCGGCGAAGCGTCATTCGAGTCGGTCGTTGCCGGCGTCGCTGCTTGTGCCAGGGCAGCTTCGCCGTTCACGCCGCCGCTGTCGGTCGCACGCGGCCAAGCAGCACCGCATCGGCGGAGCGCCGGATTTCCAGCACGCCCGCTCCGCCCGGGAATGCCGGCAGCCGGACGGCGAAGCCGTGGTGTCCGCTGCCCAGCCCGGCACGCGCCAGATCCGCGCGGTAGCGGCTCGCCAAGGTCTGCGCCGCCAGCGCGCCGTCGATCAGCACATCCAGGCACACCGGCGCCTCCGGGCGCGCGATGTTCTGCGCCCAGCCGGAGACTTGCCGGGCGCTGGCATGGTCGATGTAGCCGCGGAGCGCCCCGAGTTCGGCGGCGCGCCCCGCCACGCCGGCGCGCATGTCGATCCGCCGTCGCACCGCCTCCACGGCGTAGCCCTGCTCCAACCGCGGCGCGCAATAGAGCGCCGGGCCGCGCGGCGCGTCGGGATAGCGGGCGTGGTACTCGGCAGCATTGTGGAAGATGGCCCGGCTGTCGTCGTCCACGAAGCTCTCCGACGCCGCGCCCTCCGCCCAGATCACGCCGTGCTCGGCCAGCTCGATATGCACGTAGTGCACCTCCGCCAGTGCCGTCGCCTGCACCACCGACACGCCGTTCACCAGCAGCCCGGCCGGCACCAGCACGCCATCGAGATACATCGCGTGGTTCGGCGAGACGAACAGGTCGCGCTTCGGCACGCCCTCGGCGAGCGCGCCGGCGCGGATGCAGACCGGCAGGATGTGCCGCTTGCCCGCGAGGAAGCGGCCGCCGTAGCTGCGCCGGCCGATCCAGCGGATCGGCGCCAGTGCACCGCGGAAGGTCACCACGCGGTCGCCGATCGCCAGCGTCTCGACCGGGCTCTCGCCATGCTCGGTGCGGATCAGCGTGCCGTGGCAGAAACACGGCGAGCCGTCGCAGCTCACGTCGGTGCCCGAACTGGGGTCCGGCGTCAGGTGGAAATACAGCCCGGAAAAATCCTGGTGCGGATCGAGGTTGAGGTCATAGGTCGATCCGCCCTCCACCACCTGCAGCACGTTGCCGGAGGTCAGGTCGAAGCTGCCGCCGGCGCTATAGGTCACGCCCGCCAGGTCGATCACGTCGCCGGTCGCGAAGCCGGAGATGGTGCCCGTCGGCATGATCGTGCCGTCGATGCGCAGCGTCGGGTCATCGGCGAAGATGATGGGTCCGTTCCCCGCGGCATTGCCGGGCGCGAGCTCCACCGTGCCGCCGCTGATGACGATGCCGCCGGTGAAGGTGTCGGTGCCGTCGAGCAGCACCGTGCCGCCGCCGGCCTGCACGAGGCTGCCCGAGCCGCTGATCGCCCCGTCCTCGCCGATCGTCCCGCTCGCCTCGTCGAAGCGCAGCGTGCCGTCGTCGCGGAGCGAGCCGCCGCTGCTGACGACGATGTCGGTTGCCGTGCCGCCGGCCTGCACGGTGGCCCTGCCCTGGGCGAGCACCGTCTGGCCGCTTGCCATGCCGGAAGAGGCGACGACCAGGCTGCCGCCGCTACTCACCGTCTCGCCGCTCGCCGTGCCGCCGGAGGAGACGATCAGCTCGACGAGCACATTCGCCCGCAGGCCCGCGCCGGTGTTGGTCGCGCCGGCCAGCAGTATTTCGGTGCCGCCGTCGAAATTCGCCTGTGTGACGGTGGCCGAACCGAACAGCTCGAGCACGCCGCCCACCGTAGGCATCGCGGCCGTGCCGCCGGCATAGACGATCTCGGTGCCGCCGGTGGCTACGTTCTCGCCGCTGGCCACGCCGCCGGAGGAGACGATCAGCAGGCCGCTGAAGTTGACCTGCGTTTTGTCGGGGGAGGTTCCGCCGGACAGCACGATCTCGGTGCCGCCGCTGTTGACCGTCGCGCCATCCTCGACACCGCCGGAGGAGACGACCAGCGTGCCGCCGCTGCTGACCGCGGCGCGGCTGGTGGTTCCGCCGGCCAGGACGACCTCGCTGCCGCCGCCGCGGATGGTCGTGTCGTTCGCCGTGCCGCCCGAAGCGACGATCAGCTCGGCCAGGCCGCCGCTGGCGATGTTGCCTGCGCCGAGCATGTAGCCGCCGGCGATGATCTCGGTGCCGCCGCTGAATTGCGGCATGCCGCTAACCACCGCGCCGCCGAACAGTTCCAGCGCACCGCCGCTCACCACGGTCAGCGTGCCGCTGTCGATCAGCACGCTGCCCGAAGAGACCGCCAGCAGGCCACTGTCGCTCAGGGAGCCGCCGGAGGCGACGCTCAGGGAGCCGCCCGAGCCGGCGCCGCCGCCGGACGTCCCGGCGCCGCCGCCGGCGATCCCGATCGTGCCGCTGTTCACCAGCAGCGCGCCGGACGCGACCGCCACCGTGCCGCCGGAGCCGCCGCCGCCGCTGACAGTCGCGCCGCTGCCGCCGCCGATATCGAGCGTGCCGTCATTGGTGAGCGTGCCGCCCGTCGCGACGACCACCGCACCACCCGCGCCACCCGCGCCGCCCCCGGGATAGCTTCCCGCACCACCGTCGAGGCCCACGGTGCCGCTGTTGGTCAGCATGCCGCCCGACGCGACGGTCATCACGCCGCCTGCGCCCCCCGAACCACTGCCGTAGCCGGCGCCGCCGCCGGCGAGATCGATCGTGCCGCTGTTGGTCAGCGTCCCGCCCGATGACACGGTCAGGGCGCCGGGTCCGCCCGCGTCGCTGTTTTCGCCGCCGCCCCCGGCCAGCACGTCGAGTGCGCCGCGATTGATCAGCGTGCCGCCCGACAGCACGGTCAGCGCAGCGCCCCCGGCCGGCGGGATGGAGCTCTGGATGCCGAGTTGCGGGTCGACGCCGACGCCGCCCGGACCGCCGTCGATCGAGACTACGCCGCTGTTGGTCAGCGTGCCGCCCGAGGTGACCGTCAGCACCGCGCCGGCGCTCCCCGCCGAGCCACCGGATATCGGGTTGGCGACCGCCGTGCCGGCGGACAGCTGCAGCGCGGCGCCGCTGGCGACGGTCAATCCGCCGCCCTCGACCAACGACGCGCCCCCGGCGACCGCCAGCAGCAGCCTGTCGCTCAGCGACCCGCCCGAGGCCACCGTCAACGTGCCGGCCGCTCCGTCGCTGCCACCGAAATAGGCGCCGGCCTCGCCGTCCATGACATCGAGCGTGCCGCCGTCGATCAGCAAGCCGCCCGAGGCGACGGCCAGCGCGCCGCCCGCACCCCCGTCGCCGCCGCCCGTGCCGCCGCTCCCGCCCGCGACGACGAGCGTACCCTTGTCCGTCAAGGTTCCGCCCACGGTGACTGTCGCGCCCGCGCCGCCGTCGGCATTGACGATCGCGCCGCTGCCGCCGCCGATATCGAGCGTGCCATCGTTGGTGAGCGTGCCGTGCAAGGCGATCGCCAGGGCGCCCCCTGCGCCGTTTGCGCCGCCGTCCACGCCGCCGCCGCCGCCGCCGACATCGAGCGCGCCGGTGTTGGTCAGCGCGCCGCTGGCGGCGACGGTCAAGGTGGCAGCGGCGCCGGGGAGGTAGCCGAGGGGGGTCCCGGAACTGCCGTCGACATCGAGCGTGCCGGTGTTGGTCAGCGTCCCGCCTGACCCGACGGTCAGCGCAGCGCCGCCGCCACCCTCGCCGCCGGCGCTGCCATCGCCCCCGGCCTGAACATCCAGCGTGCCGGTGTTGCTCAGCGCGCCGCCCGAAGAAACCGTCAGTTCGGCGCCCAACGCGCCGGCGCCGGCGCCGGAACCGCCCTCGCCGCCCATTACCTCGAGCCGGCCGCTGTTGGTCAGCGTGCCGCCCGAGGTGACCGTCAGCACGGCGCCGCCGCTCCCTGCCGAGGCGCCCGAGGTCGGAACGGGAACCGCGCCGCCGGACAGCGCCAGTTCCGCGCCGCCGGCAACCGTCAGCCCGCCGCCTTCGACCAGCGACGCGCCCCCGGCGACCGCCAGCAGCACGCTGTCGCTCAACGAGCCGCCGGAGGAAACGGTCAGCGTGCCGCCCCGACCGTCACCGCCGCCGCCATAAGCGCCGCCCGCGCCGTCCATGACGCGGAGCGTGCCGCTGTCGATCAGCATCGCGCCCGAGGCCACGGTCAGTGCGCCACCCGCGCCCCCGCTGCCCCCGCCGGTACCGCCGCCGCCGCCGCCGACATCCAGCTCTGCATAGTTCGTCAGCGTTCCGCCGGACGCGACGGTCAGGGCCGCGCCCGCACCCCCCGCTCCGTCGATGAATCCGCCAGTGCCGCCCGCGACCGTGAGCGTGACGCTGTTGGTCAGAGCGCCGCCGGACGAGACGGTCAGGGTGCCACCGGCGCCGCCCATGCCGCCGGAGCTGAAGCCGCCGCCACCGCCGCCGATGTCGAGCGCGCCGCTGTTGACCAGCATGCCCCCCGACATGACGGACAGCGTACCGCCCGGGCCGCCTGCATATCCGGTGCTTCCGCCGACGCCGCCGTAGCCGCCCGAGACATCGAGCGTGCCGCTGCTGGCGATGCTGTCCATGCCGGCGATCGACTCGCTGCCGCCTTGCGTCGTCCCGTCGGTGCCGCCGGAGGAGACGACCTCGCTGCCGCCGTGCAGGATCGTCGTGTCGAGCGCCGTGCCGCCGGAGAGAACGACCAGTTCGTTCCCCGAGGAGACGACGAACCCGCTGCTGGTCTGCCCGGCGGTGACGCTGGTGACGGTCATGGCGATGCTTCCTCGAGGCGAGCGTTGGGGGCGATGCCGGAGCGCGCGCTGCGGTCGAGCAGGCGGCGGATCGTGCCGATCACCTGTTCTGCGGTGATCAGGCGCGTGCACTCGAAGTGGCGCGGCGTGTCCTTCTGGCGGGGGCACCACAGGAAATCGTAGTGGTCGAAGCGGTGGCGTAGATCGTTCCAGCAGGAATTGCAGGCGTGGTAGTTGATCACCCGGTACGGGGTGGCGAATTCGGTGCTGGGGTGGCTGAAGCCGCTGATCAGCACCACCGGGCACCCGGCCGCCCAGGCCAGCCAGGAAAGGCCGCTCGCCAGCCCGACAAAAAACGCGGCGTGGCGCAGGAAGCGGGCGCGCTCGACCAGCGGGCGGTCGCCGGTGAAATCCTCGGCGCCGTGCGGAATGTGCGTCCACACCAGGCCGGCACCGTGCACCGGCTTCTGATCGATGCACAGCACGCGATAGCCCTGCGCCTTCAGGAAGACGACGACCTCGCGCCAGCCATGCGGGTTGTTCCAGTATTTCGCCTGCGTCGAGCTCTGCACGGCGATGCAGACATACGGTTCCTCGATCGGGCGGGTTTCGTCGGGGAGCGCCAGACGCGGCGCCTGCTCGCTCGGATCGACGCCGAGGATGTAGCCGGCCGTGCGGTGCAGGCCGACATGCCGGAAGTCGGTGGGCTGCCAGACGGCGTCCTTGTCGTCGAAGAACAGGCCCAGACAATAGGTCGCATAGAACCGGTCGGCCTGCACCTCCTCGTGGGTGACGAAGCTGATCTCGGGATAGGCGTCGCGGAACAGCGGGATCAGCAGCGCGCCCATCGCGCAGGTCAGCCGGCAGTTGTGGCGCTCGCGGAATTTCACGGCATAGGGGAACCAGGCGATGATGTCGCCGAGCGTGCCGACCGGGAACTGGATCAGCACCTCGCGCCCGGTACAATCGTAGTCGTGGCGGAACACGCTCTCGCCGTTCTCCCAGACCTCCACGCGGAAGCGGATGAACCAGCGCTTGGCGCTGTTGATGAGGGCGCCCTGGTTTTCGGTCTGGAACAGGATGTTGCCGGTATCGAGGTCGCGCAGCTGCGCCCGCCACGTGCCGGTCGGCAGCAGCAGCCGGCAGCCCAGGTTGAAGTCGAAACGGATGCCCTTCGGCGCCTGCTGCGTCGGGAGGGCCGCGGGGGACGGATAGGGCGACTTCTTGTCCGCCTGCCCCGAAGCCGAGCCGGCCGACGAAGCGGCCGATACGGCTTCTCGCGGCACCGCCTGCCTCTCCGGACCAGCGACATCGCCGGTCGGGCCGGGATCCGCCAAGCTCGGCGCGATAGCAGCCTCGCTCACCCAGGGACACGCCTTGGTAGGTCGCAGCGATGCGCTCGCATGTGCGCCTCGTCCGGCACAGCCGGCGGCAGTCTCGCCATGGCGAGCGTTCCCCCCTGGAAACCGCGCCGGGTCGCCGCGGCACGTGTGGCCCTGTCCAGGGAGGCGCCGCCCCTGGTTGGGGCGAAGTTAACACATCCCCGGGAGATCAGCACTCCTCTCCCGGGAGCGACGCGGCAGGCCGATCCGCTCCGGGCACGACTTGCCCGTGTCACGCTGGTCGCCCGGCGGGACGCCAATCCTGCGGGAGCCGCGGTCGTCATCATTGCGCAGGTCTCGGCCACCCGGCGCGGGCGGAGGATGTCGCCTCGCTACGCCGTCGGCTCGGCCGGTTGCGGCGGTTCCAGCGCGGTCCGGCGCGCGCACATAGCAGTCTAGAACAGCCGGCCGCCGTTCGGCAGCTTGAAGTCCGGGCGGATCAGCACGACGGCGCCGTCCTCGTCGGGCAGGCCAAGCGTCAGCACCTCGCTCTCGAACGCGCCGATGCGCCGCGGCGGAAAGTTCACGACGGCGCAGACCTGCCGCCCGATCAGCTGGTCGCATTTGTAGTGCTCGGTGAGCTGCGCCGAGGAGCGCTTGCTGCCGATCTCCCCGCCGAAATCGATCCACAGCCGAATGGCCGGCTTGCGTGCCTCCGGAAACGGCTTGGCGTCGGTGATGGTGCCGACGCGGATGTCCAGCCGCTCGAAATCCTCTATGGTTGCTGCCATTGCCGTCCCCTTTCGCGACGATCATGCCACCCGGGCTCGTGTTGCCAAGCCTTGCGGCTTGCCAACGTGTTGCCAAGCCTTACGACTTGCCAACGCGTTGCCGAGCCTTGCGGCTTGCCAACGTGTTGCCAAGGCCTGGCCGGCGTGCCAGCGTCCGGGCGGTCCAGGAGCGCCGGGAATGCGGGATTTCCATCTGCCGGGCCGCAGTCCGGCCTACGCCACGCACGGCATGGCGGCAACCTCCATGCCCGCGGCGACCTTGACCGCGCTGGACGTGCTGCGCCGCGGCGGCAATGCGTTGGACGCCGCCATCGCCGCGGTTGCCGTGCTCTGCGTCATCGAGCCGCAATCAACCGGCATCGGCGGCGACTGCTTCTGCCTGTATGCGCCGGCTGCGAAGCCCGGCGAGGTGATCGCACTCAACGGCTCCGGGCGGGCGCCGGCGGCGGCGACGATCGATTTCTACGAGCGGAACGGCATCCCCGCATTGGAAAACGACTCCGCCCACAGCGTCACCGTGCCCGGCGCGGTTTCCGCGTGGGAGACGCTGCTCGTGGCGCACGGCACGTGGGGCCTGGACGAGCTGCTGCAACCGGCGATCGGTTTCGCCGAAGCAGGCTGGCCGGTGCATCCGCGCGTCGCCTTCGACTGGGTGCGCACAGAGGGCAAGCTGCGCGCCAACGGGGCGCTGGCCTTCCTGCCGGACGGCAACGCGCCGGAGGCTGGCGATGTCTTCGTGCAGCCGGCGCTGGCGGAAACGCTGCGCAGCATCGCGCGGCACGGCGCGAAAGCCTTCTACGAGGGGCCGGTGGCGGCCGACATGGTGGCGACGCTGCGCCGGCATGGCGGGCTGCACACCGAGGCGGATTTCGCCGCCGGCCGCACCGCGGCGGAGTTCGTCACGCCTTTGCACGCGAGCTGGCGCGACTACGAGATCTGGCAATGCCCGCCCAACGGCTCGGGCCTGATTGCGCTGATGATGATGGGCCTTCTCGGCGGCCTGCCCACCGCACCCGACGGCCCGCTCGGCGCCATCCGCCTGCACCGGCACGCGGAAGCGGCGCGGCTGGGCTATCGCGATCGCGATGCCTTTCTCGCCGATCCCGCGCAGGCCGATGTGCCGGTCGAGCATCTGTTGAGCCCGGCCTATCTCGATGGGCTGCGCGCGCTGATCTCCGATGAACGCGCGCTGCGCTCGCTGCCCACGGCGGGGGCAGCGGCGCTGCCGGCGCATCACGATACAGCCTATCTCTGCGTCGTCGATCGCGACGGCAATGCCTGCAGCTTGATCAATTCGCTCTTCCAGAGTTTCGGGTCCGGCATTCTCGCCGAAGGCTGCGGCGTCATGCTGCAGAATCGCGGCTTCGGCTTCGTGCTGGAGCGCGGGCATCCCAACTGCATCGCCCCGAACAAGCGGCCGATGCACACGATCATGCCCGGCCTGCTGACCAGGGACGGGCAGACGGTGATGCCGTATGGCGTGATGGGCGGACACTTCCAGCCGATGGGCCATTCGCTGTTCCTGACCAACCATCTCGAATACGGACTGGACATCCAGGAATCACTCGACCTGCCCCGGCTGTTCCCGAGCGGCGGCACGCTGCAGATCGAGCGCGGTATCCCGGCCGATGTGGTGGCGCGGCTGACCGCGCTCGGCCACAGCACGGAGGTGGTGGACCGGCCGCATGGCGGCGGCCAGGCGATCTGGATCGACCGCGCGCGCGGCTGCCTCATCGGCGGCTCCGATCCGCGCAAGGACGGCATGGCCCTGGGGTATTGACATGAGCGAAGCCTGTGATCTCTCCGCCGTCGAGGCGCGCCGGCTGATCGGCTGCCGCAGGCTCTCGCCGGTCGAACTGGTGGAGAGCTGCATCACCCGCATCGAGGCGCTCGACCCGCAGGTGAACGCCGTGGTGGCGCGTGATTTCGAGCGCGCCCGCGCCCAGGCGCAGGCGGCGGAACGCGCGGTTGCCGCCGGCGCGACGCTTGGCGCGCTGCACGGCCTGCCGGTCGGGGTCAAGGATCTCGAGGACACGGCGGGCCTGCGCACCACCTACGGCAGTCCGCTTTTCGCCGCGCACGTGCCGCAGTCGGACCAGCGCAGCATCGCCGCCATCCGCGCCGCCGGCGGCATCGTGCTCGGCAAGACCAACACGCCGGAATGGGGCGCCGGGGCCAACACCCGCAACGCCGTGTACGGCGCGACCGGCAATCCGTTCGATCCGACGAAATCGGCGGCGGGCTCGTCCGGCGGCTCGGCCGTCGCGCTGGCCTGCAACATGCTGCCGCTCGCCACCGGCTCGGATACCGGCGGCAGCCTGCGCAATCCGGCGGCGTTCTGCGGCATCGTCGGCTTCCGCCCGACGCCGGGGCTGGTGCCGAACGAGAAGCGCGGGCTCGGCTGGTCGTCGCTGCCGGTGCTCGGGCCGATGGCGCGCACCGTGCCCGATCTCTGCCTGCTACTCTCCGCCATGGTGTCCGACGACGCCGGCGATCCGCTGGCGACCACGGTGGTCGGGCGCCAGGTGCGCCGCGGGCGCGA
This sequence comes from Acidisphaera sp., assembly GCA_019240395.1. Taxonomy (GTDB): domain Bacteria; phylum Pseudomonadota; class Alphaproteobacteria; order Acetobacterales; family Acetobacteraceae; genus JAFAYA01. The sequence goes on from JAFAYM010000113.1 coordinate 21,997, forward strand.
TTTCGCCGTCCCGGCGCGCGTCGATCTCGCTGGTGTGCGCGCGGCGTTGACGCCGGATTTCGGTTTCGCCCCGGTCGAGCGCCATATCGCCGAGATCTTCCGCGAAAAGACCGGCCTGTTCCGTCAGGTCTTCGCGGCCTCCGAAGATACGGCACCCGACTGCACCGGCGCCGATGAGAGCTTCGAGGTGCTGCGCGCCCTCGGCTTCCTGGCGAGCCATCTCGAGAAGGTACGCGACACGCCGGATCAGGTCGGCCCGAACGTACGCGCCAATGTCGAGGAAGGGCTGCGCTACAGCGCCGCCGACGTGGCGCGCGCGCAGGCCCTGCAGACGGCCCTGTATCGACGCTGGCAGAGCTTCTTCGAGCGCTTCGACGTCATCCTTTCGCCGTCGATCACCATCAGCCCGCGGGCCTGGACCGAGCTCTACCCCGCCGAGATCGACGGCCAGAAGACGCGCACCTATTTCCACTGGCTCGCGCTGGCCTATGTGGTGACCCTGGCCGGGCATCCCGCGGTCTCCCTGCCGGTCGGCCTCGACCGCAATGGGATGCCGTTCGGGCTGCAGATCGTCGGCCGGCGCGGCGGCGATGCCGCTGTGCTGGCGGTGGCGGCGGCGCTCGAGCGGCTGCTGGCCGAGGATCCGCGAACCGCGCGGCCGGTGCCCGACCTGGAGCGGCTGCGCCGGGCGCCGCCGATCAGCGCCAGCCCGGGATTCATGGGCTTCGCGTGATGCCCGATATCGCCGCCGTGGCGAGACGGTTTTGCGCCCTCCTCGGCTGCCTGCTGCTGCCAGTCGCCGCCCTCGCTGCATCCCACCCGGCGGTCGAAGCCGAGCACGGAATGGTCGTCTCCTCGCAGCTGCTCGCCTCGCAGGTCGGCGTCGAGATCATGAAGGCTGGCGGCAATGCCGTCGATGCGGCGGTGGCGGTCGGCTACGCCGAGGCGGTGACCAATCCGTGCTGCGGCAATATCGGCGGCGGCGGCTTCATGGTGATCCATCTCGCCGATGGTCGCGACACCTTCATCAATTTCCGTGAGATGGCGCCGGCCGCCGCCACCCGCGACATGTATCTCGACGCCGACGGCAAGGTGATCCCGGGCGCATCGCTCTACGGCTGGAAGGCGGTCGGCATCCCCGGCACCGTCATGGGGCTCGAGGCGGCGCTGAGCCGATATGGGACGATGCCGCGGGCGCAGGTGATGGCGCCGGCGATCCGCCTGGCGCGCGAGGGCTTTGCACTGGTGCGCGGCGACACCGACATCCTCGATTCCGGGGTGGCGCGCTTTCGCACCTCGCCGATCGAGGCGAAGATCTTCCTGCGCCCGGATGGCACGCCGCTGCTCCCGGGAGACCGCCTGGTGCAGACCGATCTGGCGGCGACCTTGGAGGCGATCGCCAAGGACGGGCCCGACGCCTTCTACAAGGGGACGCTGCCGCAGGCGGTGGAAGCGGCGTCGCGCGCCGGCGGCGGCATTCTCACCGCGGCCGACTTCGCCAGCTACACCATCACCGAGAGCGCGCCGGTGCGCTGCACCTATCGCGGCTACGTCTTCGTCTCGGCGCCGCCGCCCTCCTCGGGCGGAACGACGATGTGCGAAATCCTCGGCATTCTCGGCGGCTACGACATGCCGCGGCTGGGCTTCCACTCGGCCGAGGCGGTGCATCTGATGGTGGAGGCGATGCGGCACGCCTATGTCGACCGCAACACCTATCTCGGCGACCCCGCCTTCGTGCAGAACCCGATCGACCGGTTGCTGGCCCCCGGCTACGAGGCGTCGATCCGCGCCGGGATCGGCCCGGTGGCGACGCCCTCGCGGGCGGTGGCGGCCGGGCTGGAGCCGCACGAGAAGACCGAGACGACGCACTACTCGATCGTCGACCAGGCCGGCAACGCCGTGTCGGTCACCTACACGATCAACGGCTTCTTCGGCGCCCACGCCATGGCGCCCGGCACCGGCGTGCTGATGAACGACGAGATGGACGATTTCACCGTCAAGACCGGCGTGCCGAACATGTTCGGGCTGGTGCAGGGCGATGCCAACTCCGTCGCCCCGGGCAAGCGCCCGCTGTCGTCGATGGCGCCGACCTTGGTGACCAAAGACGGGCGCATCGTCCTGGTGCTCGGATCGCCCGGCGGCTCGCGGATCATCACCATCACGCTGGAAACGGCGCTGAACATCCTGGATTACGGCATGGCGCCGCAGGAAGCGGTGGATGCGCCGCGGCTGCATCATCAATGGCTGCCCGACAAGGTCTTCGTCGAGCCGTTCGCGCTCTCGCCCGACACGCGGCGGCTGCTGGAGGCGATGGGCTACGACATCACGGAGCAGACGCCCTGGGGGGCGGCCGAGGTGATCGCGGTCGGGCCGGCGAAGGGGACCGGCGGCGGCCCGGAATCCTCGGGCAACGACGCGACACGCACGACCGGGATGCGGCCGGGGCTGCTCTACGGCGCCAACGACGACCGCCGGCCGGCCGGGGCGGCCGTCGGCTATTAACCGATCCGCAGGCGGCGCTTCCGTGGTTGCGCCGTGCTAACTCGTAATGTTAGAAAGTCTATCCTCTCCATCGGAGGCTTCCGATATCGGACGATCAACCCAGGTCGAGGGTCTTCGACGAGGTGCGAATCCCCTTCGTATTCGTTCGGCACGGCGACCCCGAGCCCACGGAATGGATGGCCCGTCACCCGGGCTGGGTGAAATTTCCGGCGACCTGGGTGCCGCGGAGCAGGCCGGCTAGCGCCGATCCGCCGCCAAACGATACGCCTGGAGCGCCGACGACAGCGCTGGCGACCTCCTCGGCCGTCGCCGGCCTCTACGAGAGTGGCGCCGCGGGGTTGGACGGGCTGTTGAGCGCGGCGGCGCCGGCCTTCACGGCCCTTGGGATCATGCTCTATCCCTCGCGGACCGCTTCGCCGGAGCAGGACGCGCTGCCGCCTGAGCTTCGGCCGAAGCCGGGCCGAGGCGGCTCCGAAGCGCTGGTGCCCCCGCCGCGTGCCCCGGCGCCCCCCGGCCTGGTGCCGCCGGCCCAGGAAGCGAGAAAGCCCGGCGAGGGCGGCTTCACGCCGGCCCCGCCCGCGCCCCCGTTGCCCGGCTTCACTCCCGCGCC